>NZ_CBCSFH010000003.1:0-304341 GCF_965138835.1 Mesobacillus thioparans
CTTTTATAATCATGAACGTTACCAAAAAAGATTAAACGGCCTTAGCCCTTTAGAATACAGGGCTAAAGCCGCTTAGATTGTTTTTATTATTTCCACTGTCTACTTGACGGGGAGCAGTTCATAGTTCCCGTGCTTTTAAAAATTATTCTTAATAAATTCCTCTTCCTCCGCAGTGCTCATGACTCCGTATGCTCTGCCGACTGTACCGCCTTGCCAATTCCAGAAGTAATTGTGGTCATGGTCGACCGTTTGAAAATTACCCTTTTTCCACTTCTCTGCAATCTCGATAAGATCGTCTTTTGAAGCGAACTGAGATTTCTTCAGGAATTCCAAAACCTGTGATACCGTATCATCTGACATTGGAATCGCTCCCCATTTATCTTCGGCTTTCACTTTTTGATGAGTCATCTTGTGCATGGTTTCAATAATCTCACCTTCAGTCGTGCTATCCGTCAATTCCAGTTCAAAGATTTGGCCACCGATGTTTTTGGTTTGCTCTTCATATTCTTCCTTTTCTGACTCATAAGGTGAATCTCCATTTTCTTCAGGTGCTGCCACTGAACGAGATTCATTTGCAGAGCTTTTCTCCTCGTAATGCTCAACGTTCCCTAAAATCTTATATGTCCCGTACCCGAATGCCAAAGCCAAGCCAATGACAACCACGATAAATGTCAGTACTTTCTTCAATAGGATCTCCCTCCATTACATGATGATAGTCTTCAGCAGGGACATAAAACTATATTAATAGGCAATTATTCTAATGCAAACTCCATTTATTTAATAGTTTAACATTATTAGGAATATTTTCAGGACTCATGAAGGGGTTAGCCTTTCACAAGATATGCAGGCAAGCTATCTTGCTATTATCAGTTTCCAATAATTGTATTATATTATATATAAAAATTCTAATGCTATGATGCATTAGTACCATATTTCCAAATTTGAAAAGTATCTTTTCATGAGAACAGAAAAAGATGCAGGATATCATGCTACTTATTTCGCCACCCGAATGGGGCATGAGAACCGGCCCTATGTCCATTGTGTTATAATGCAAATAGAATATTCAGACTTTTAAGGGGTTGGGTAGATGAGAAATAATATTAATGATATTGTTCAGTCACAGGTGATTGCGTCAATCAAGGAAGAAGCTGACCTGGAGAAGGCGGCTCGGTCAAACGCCAACATTGTTTTCATCCTTACCGGGAATTTAATCACGATGGATGGATACTTGAAAAAATTAAAGGCCGCGGGAAAAACTACATTTATACATATTGATTTTATCGACGGTTTGTCGAACACGAAGAGCGCAATCAAATATATTGCGGAAATCTGGAAACCCGCGGGTATCATCACGACAAAAAGCAACCTGATTAAATATGCAAAGGAAGAAGGCTTAATGACGATTCAGCGCCTTTTTCTGATCGATCGCAATGCTCTCGTCAAAGGGATTGAAATCGCACATAATTGCAAGCCGGATGCAATTGAAATCCTTCCAGGTCTGATGCCATCTGTGATTGACAAACTGACGAACATGACTGCGCTGCCAATCATCGCTGGCGGGCTAATCAGCAATAAGGAAGACATTCTCAACGGATTAAGCGCCGGTGCCCTAGCTATTTCCTCTGGTGATCCGAAGCTCTGGAATCTTGATTTGTAACCCGAAAAAAGAGCTCAACCTAGAGGAGTTGAGCTCGAGCCAATTCATGCTCCAAACTCTTCTTGTTTTTTGTCTGTCTTTCTTTTTTTCCTGAACCATGGAAAACGCACCCTGATCTCCCGTACTTCAAAGAAGTTTCCTATCTTCGTAATGATGAACGTTACAAATGTCGCGAAGATGACAATGCCGTAAAATCCTGCTCCGATACCAATACCGATTCCCCCAACATAAAAAATCATTGCTGCTGAAGTCAGGCCTTTTACCCGTAAACCATCTTTCAAAATAACACCAGCTCCGAGGAATCCCAGTCCTGAAACTATTTGTGCTGCCAGACGCATCGGATCCATCACTTTCCCGCTATCATGTTGACTGAAAATCTCTGCACTTTCTATTGAGACGATGGTTATAAGAGTACATGCCACAGACACATACGTATACGTTTTTAATCCCGCCGGCTTATTTTTCGAGGTCCGGTCCCATCCGATTAAAAACCCCAAAACAGCACTAACCAAAATCCGGAAATAGGTTTCATGCTGCCAAAAGAATCCATGCACGTATTCAATGTAAACGTCCATCTAACCAACTCCCTTCACAATAAAAAGAGACCACTCCATGAACGAATGCTTATTCCCGACACTAAAAGTGAGGGATAAGTGTTCGCTTCATAGGTGATCTCTTCTACTCTTCCTATAAGCCAAAGTATTTTAATTACTCTTATCATAAACCAATTTATGTTTCTTTTCAATATTATTTTCTAATAATTCTGAATTCACTTGCCACCCATGCGCTCTCATTGTATGATTGAACTAGGTATTTTAATAACGGGTAGAGATGTGGAGAACCCTGTGCAAATTGTTTGTACGATAATCGTACAATCTTTTGGCATGGGGTTCTTTTCATTTTTTACATAAATAAAAGTCTTATAAAAGGAGGAAGATGTGTTGAAAAACAAATTAATTAGCTGGGTAATTGCTTTGACTTTCGCTTTTGGGTTAGGTCTAGTGTTCCTTCCAGACCAGAACGTTAATGCGGAAGATGCAAGTCCGCCTCTGATCATCACGGAAATTGTCACGAAATCCGCCGGCTCCGGTCAGCCCTATGAGTATGTAGAAATTTATAATACCACCTCAGAAGCAATCAACCTGCAAGATTATCAGCTCCAATACTTCACAAGCAACTTCTCAAGCCCTGCCAACTCATGGCCCATCCAGGACAAAATCATTCAGCCAAAGGATTCACTGGTCCTATGGCTGAAGAAATTCGCTTATCCTGATGTGCCGCTATGGGACTTCAACTCCAACTATGATACGCTTCTCACTGCCGAAGATATATATGAAGTCACGCTGACTACTTCTGGTCAAGGCTTGCATGACACCAGCCTTCGTCAAGTAGGAATTGCAGATGCGAATGGCAACATTCTCAGTACTGCTTTGATCAATGACGGAGAAGTCGATGGCCTCACCAACAAAAGCGTTATTTACCAGGCAAACAGCTCAACAGCAATGACTAAGCTCCGCAACGGAGAAACACCAACGCCAGCTCTACTACTGACAGAACAAGTTGCAGGTCCAGCAACACCAGCCAATCTGACTGCAACGCCAACCAATCAATCCATCACTCTTTCATGGGAAGCATCAGCTGGTGCAATTTCGTATAAAATCTACCATTTTGATGGAACAATCACTTCATCGGATACGACCTCAACGACAATCAACGGATTAGAAAATGGTCCAGTATACGCGTTCACCGTGACAGCTGTCGACTCGGAAGGTAACGAGTCCCCGGCAACAAAAGAAGTCCGGGCTGTGCCACAGGAAGTAGTAGACAACGAAGCTCCTGCAGCTCCGACAGGACTTAAAGCAAAACCTGGGAAGGATCATGTAAAACTTCAGTGGGCCGCCAATACAGAAAGTGACCTTTCCGAATACCGCGTCTACATTAATGGAACCCTTTACGGCTCAGCAGCTGCCGACAAAACAAGTATGGTCGTTTCCCCTCTGGAGTTGAACCGGGAGTATACTTTCAAGATAACTGCTGTTGATCAAGTCGGGAATGCATCGGAAGCGACAGCACCACTTGTCTCAGCACCAACAGAAAACGTTCCGGTACCCGAGCTCCTTATTACAGAATTAATTCCGAATACCGATAACTACGCAGGATACGATGCATTTGAGTACTTTGAGATTTATAATAATAGTCCAGATCCAATCAATTTGAAGGGATATCGTTTCGCCTCCCACACTTGGAATGAAGAGATCAAAGAAACTTACATTTTAAAGCCTTGGGAGACAGCAGTGATTTGGACCAGAGCATCATCCATCAGTCCCATTTCACTTGAAGCATTCAACTATAACTACTTCTATTCGTACAAAAGTAAATATCTAAGTGAGGAGAACACAATCATCCTTGGTGATATCAGCGGGCTGGTCAACGGCGGCAATACAGTGACTGTCTATGACCCCGAGGGCAGTGAAGTCGTCAGAGCAGATTATGCAAGTCAGGACGTTTCTCTGAAGCAAACAGTCACGTTCGCCTACCCGAAAGACAATACACGGACAATGGAAAAGTTGGCGGCACATCAACAGCCAACGCCGGGATGGCTGGCAGAAGACCAAGTTCCAGATCGTCCTGTGATAGATGAGGATGCCCCGGCAGCACCAGCTAATCTGGAAGCCAACGCAGGTAACGGAGAGGCTACTTTGAACTGGGATGCCTCAACTGAAACCGACCTTTACCGTTATCACATTTACAAAGATGGTAAGTTCGAATACTCCGTTGATCCACAGCAGACATCTTTTACGCTCTATACGTTAATTGGCAACCAAACATATACCTTACAAGTAAGCGCAGAGGATACATCAGGAAATATATCGGAAAAATCAGAGCCTGTACAGGTAATTCCAAAACACCAGATCATCACCCAGCTGGAACGGTGGAAACATGAAAAAGATCCTGCCTATCAGGGCCTATGGGATATCAGTTCTGACGGTCCGGTGATCGCTGGCCTTGCACAGGGACTCGTCCCTCAAGGATTGACCTATTATAAGAAAAAAGACTGGCTGCTTACGATCAGCTACGTCGATGATGGGATTCGGCCAGGAACCATTACCGTAACAAATCGCACAACAGGCAAACTAGTGAAGTCCGTTGTCCTTTACAATTCGGACGGCACACCTTACACCGGTCATGCGGGCGGCGTTACTGTCAGTCGTGACCATGGCTGGGTTGCATCCGAGCATTCCTTGTTCAGCTTCAATTTAAGTGATCTGGTGGAAGCTGAAAATAACGGTGAAATCCAGTTCACAAAACAAATTCCAATACCGGTCGAAGCTGCTTACACCGTTTATGATGAAGGCATTCTCTGGGTCGGAGAATTCTATGAAGCAAGTTCCTATCCGACTGATCCATCGCACCATATCGAGAACAGGGATGGGGAGATGCACTACGCTTGGATGGTTGGATTTAATTTGGAACGGAATAACGACATGCTAGCTAAAGATCATTGGAACGGCTCACCTGACCGCAATGCCGTACCAGATTACGTTCTTTCCACGACCGGAAAGGTTCAGGGCGCGATTGTACAAAAGGAAGCACGAAATGGCATCACGCTAAGTACTTCATATGGAAGAGCTAACGACAGCGTGCTGTATCGCTACGAATACCCTTTAAAAGAAGATCCTCATTCCATTGTTAATATCGACGGAAAAGAAGTACCACTGTGGTTCCTGGATGGGCATACTGTAAAACCTCGTCAAAGTATTGAGGCCATTCCAATGCCTGAAGGAATTGTGGAGGTACAAAAAGAACTGTATGTCGTGTTTGAATCAGGAGCAGATAAATACCGCTATACAACGACCTACCCGATGGACCGGATGCTCAAAATCGATATGAAGAAATTGATGAAGGACGATAAAGGAATACAATAGCAGAACAAAAAGCGCAAGTGCCTCGTTCAGCCCCGACAAGCGCTGGAGGGTCGAACGATGAAGTCGTTCTTTGACTTCACCTGAGCGGACCGAAATCGAAATGTATAGCCGACTGCCCAGAAACGCAGAAACTGGAGACTCCGCCGGCAGAAGCGCTTTTTGCTTCTGCCGGCGAAGTTGAAAAAGGAAGCGGGTCCGATCACCGCTTCCTTTTTTGCCTATTGAACCATATGATTAGCACCCTGCCCTTTTATCCGATAACAATCCACTTACAGATGGCAAAACATAGTCTGGCTTCCAGGCTGAACTCCTCAAATCATCCTCTGTCGTTATTCCGCTAAGCACAAGTGCTGTCTTCATTCCTGCTTCGATGCCCATCCGGATATCCGTTTCGAGGCGGTCGCCGATCATCACACATTCCTCCGGCTTAAGCTGCAGTATTTTCAGTGCTGCTTCAATCGTCAGAACGGACGGCTTTCCGATCTGGACATCAATCTTTTTCCCGGTAACTGCTTCTACAGCGCCGACCATCCCTGCACAATCAGGAACATCGCCAACCTCCACAGGACAGGTTCTGTCAGGATTGGTCGCGATCATTTTTGCGCCAAGCTTCACTGCCTGGTAAGCAAAATTCAAATGATCATAGTGAAAATCGCGATCCCATGACAGCACGACCACATCGACCTCAGATGGTGCCATTCCTTCCCGAAACCCGGCAAGTGTCAGCTCATCCTTAATTGGCTGCTCACCAATCACATATAATGTGGCATCAGGATGGTGTTCCTGTAAATAGTCAATTAAAGTAACCGTCGGGTTCAAAATGTTCTCCAGGCATGCATGAATATTAAAACTGCGCAGCTTTTCCACATAACGCTGGCGGGACTCAATCGTCTTATTTGTCAGGAATAACACTTTCTTTCCTTGATTGAGCAGGGAGTTGATCACGATATCCGCTCCTTCAATCAATTGCTTGCCCAGATATACAGTACCATCCAAGTCAAAAATATATCCTTTTAAATCTTTCATCGGTCTCCCCCATCCAATAAAAAATTCCCTGAGCATGACGATTTCTCCAATTTATCAATTGGATGCCGTCATACCCAAGGAATCTCCTCATCTCTATCCTTGTTTCTATTCACTTATACTCGTTTGGTCATCAGGTCTTCACCGATGACAATCTTTGATAATCCTATTCTAGCTACCTCTTCATCATATGGTTCTTTGTCAGATAAATGGACTAATACGACCTCGTCGATTTTTTCAATATCATACTTCTCGACTACTTCAACGAGACTGCTGTGGTTGCCCGCTACTTTACGCGCTGAAGTTGCCTCATGAATCAATAGATCAATATGGTCATACCCGCCGATACGTTCGTTGATTTCCGTATCGCTCGAATAAACGACTAAACGATCAGCACATTGCACTTCCAACCCGATAGTAGGCACTGAATGAAGCGCTTTGAAGCAGGAAAATGTCATCTTACCGCCTGATAACAGCTGTTCCTCCTGATCTCCATCAAATGTATCAACCTCAATAGGAAATGCAATCGGCCACTTGTCAGCTTCCATTGTCGAGAGCCATTCATGAAGCTTTTTTTCATTACGGTCATCGCAAAGAATCCGCAATGGCTTTTTCCTGTCTTCAAGCCACATTCCCCACAACAAGGATGGCAATCCATAAATATGATCGATATGGAAATGAGTGAACACTACTGCATCAAGCTCCCCTAAATCCACCTGTAGCTGCTTCAGCTTCCTGCAGGGATTGCCGCTGACATCGACAAGTACATGATAACCGTCATTCGAAAAGCAAATTGAAGTATTGTCACGTTGTGAACCAGGATAGGCACTTCCCGTTCCTAAAAAATGAATATCCACCTTATCACCACCTATTTTATTCCTGAATGCATGAAGCTTGATACGAACTGCTTTTGGAAAATGAAGAAGGCGACTACTAAAGGCATGATGACCATTACCGTACCAGCAGCGACCATTCCCCACTGCGCCCCCGTTTCATATGATTGGGCAAACAACGCAAGTCCTACGGTCAAAGGCCGGGAATCGACAGAATCCGTGATGATCAAAGGCCACATGAAGTTGCTCCAATGGTGACTGACGGAAACGAGCGCAAATGCAATATATGTCGGTTTCGCTGACGGAATGTAAACATGCCAGAGGGTCTGATACCATTTACAGCCATCTATTCTCGATGCTTCATCGAGGTCGAATGGGACTTGCTTGAAAGTTTGTCGCATCAGGAATACCCCGAATGCTGATGCCCAATATGGCATCATGACAGCCAGCTTTGTATTGACGAGTCCCATCTGGCTAATTACCTGGTAGTTTGGGAACAGGAGGATTTCAGGCTGAATCATCAGCTGGAGCAAAAACAGGATGAACAGAACATTCTTGCCCTTGAAGTTCAGCCTCGCAAAAGCATAAGCCGCAAGGGTAATCGTGATTAACTGGACGATCAGGACTCCGAAGACGATCACGAACGTATTAAAGTAATATTGTAAAAATGGTGCAGTCTCCCATGCTTGCACATAGTTTTCAAACGTCGGATTGGATACCCAGAAGGGAAAACCGCCATTGATTACTTGATTCCCAGGAGAGAAAGAAGTAATGAAAACCCAAAGCAGCGGGATAAAGGAAATGATCCCTAAAATGATAATGATGCCATAGTTTAACTTTTTCACGTATTCTTCCCCTCCTTAATAATGGATTTTCCGGTCAAGGTACAGATAGTTGAAAGCTGTGATTCCAAGCATGATGACAATCAGAATGACGGTCAGAACGGCAGCTTTTCCAAGATCCCAGTTTGTAAAGGCCGCTTCATATATATGATAGAGTAATAGATTGCTGGCATTATCTGGCCCGCCCTTGGTCATGATGTACAAGTGGTCAACGTTCTTGAATGAATTCGTTATTGCCACAATCATGACGAACAGTGTCGTCGGCATCAACAGTGGGAACGTAATATGCCGGAACATCTGGAACGGTTTCGCTCCCTCAATCTCTGCTGCTTCATAGACATCTCTCGGCAAATTTTGCAAACCAGCTAAATAAAATATCATATAGAAACCGGCATCCTTCCATATGATCATGATAATCATCGCAATCATTACTGTATTGGGATTACCCAACCAGCTTGTATCGCCTGCACCAAACAAATGCAGGAAGTTATCGAGCAGCCCGTACTGAGGGGTGTAAATGAATAGCCAAATATTCGCTACGGCAATCAACGGAACAATCGTCGGGTAAAAAAATGCTGTCCTTAACAGGGAACTTCCGGTCATTTTTTTATTCAACCAAATGGCAAGATACATCGCCAGGAACAGACTCGTCGGAACAGTTCCTATCATAAAGATGACGTTATTCAGGATTACCTTCCTGAAGATCTCATCACCGAAAACTTCTTTATACTGATCCAGTCCTGAAAACTGCAACCGTGTCATCGGTCCACTATAGAAGCTTAACTGGAACGACTTGAGTGTTGGGTAAAACGTAAAAAAAGTTAAAAATATGAAAGAAGGAAATAGCAATCCGTAGGCAAACAGATTGTGCTTCATTCCGGAACTAATTTTTTTTCGCTTCGAATCCATCAAATCAGCCCACCTTTCTAGTGAATAAAGAGAGCCCAAGTCAGCTAAATGTCCACTTGAGCTCTGCTCCATTCAGTCCACTGCTGCATCTGTATTACTGAAAAGGCTTCAGCACTTCTTCTGCTTTCTTCTGCGCTTTTTCCAACCCTTCGTCTACTGAGCTTTGTCCAGTCAAGATTGATTGAATATGGTCATTAAAGATTTTCTGCACCTCTCCATTTTGGTAGGTAGCCAACTCACTATCCGCATATTCCAATTGCTCACGAGCAACAAGTGCAGGAGGGAATTCCTCAACATATTTCTTCAACAAGTCAGTTTCATAGGCAGATTCTCTTGTGGCTACATATCCTGTATCGATTGACCACTGTGCGACGCGCTCAGGTTCTGTAAGGAACTTCATGAACTTGATTGCAGCTTCCTTGTTCGCTTTTGGAAGATCCTTGAATAAGTAGATGTTTCCTCCGCCAGTCGGAGAACCATATTGATTGTTTGCTGGCAGGAAGGATACTCCAAAATCAAAGTTCGCATTGTTTTTCACATTTGTCAGGTTACCTGTCGTATGGTACATCATCGCTGTTTTTCCACTCAGGAAGTCAGAAGGAACGGTCGCCCATTCAATCACACCTTCTGGCATGATCTTATGCTCTTTCCCAAGGGACAGCCAGTACTCCATTGCTTCTTTCGCGTAAGGCTTGTTGAAATAAACTTCCTTTCCATCTTCAGACATAATGTTGTCTTCCGTCTGAAGTGCTAAAGCCTGGAACATCCAGTACTGATAGCCTGTACTCGGAATTTCAAGTCCCCACTGGTCCTTGCCGCCATTTTTCGTCAGCTTCTTTCCGTATTCAACCAGCTGATCCCAGTTTTCCGGTGGAGCTTCCGGATCCAATCCGGCCTCTTTGAATGCATCCTTGTTGTAATAAAGGACAATCGTACTGCGCTGGAAAGGCAAGCTGTACACCTTATCGCCGATAGATGAATTGGCCATGAATCCATCATAGAAATCATCTAAATACTCTTTATCAAACAATGGAGTCACTTCTTCGATCAGGTCATTTTCAAGCAAGGTGAAAAGATCGATCGAGAACAATACAGCCAGTTCAGGTGGATTTCCTCCCTGCGACGAAGCCATCACCTGTGTCATTGTTTCAGCATAACTGCCACCATATTTCGCATTAACCTTGATGTCAGGATTCTCTTTCTCAAAGTCTGCTACAATTTTATCCACGATTTTCGCTACATCCCCGCCAACCGCAACCGGGAACCAGAAATCAATCTCAGTCTTTTCTTTCGTTCCAGCATCATTGCTGCTGCATCCAGCAATGCCAACCAACAAAACAAAGATCAATGATAAAAGCTTGACTTTCATGCCATTTCCTCCCCTTAATATCTTTTTTTTCATAAAAAAACCCATGAACAACAAACTGCACCACAAAAAAGTGTCATGCAATTTATTGGTCACAGGGATTCTCCTCATCTCTTCCCTTAGACAATAACCTGTCTAAATTAAATATCTGATTATTCATAATAATACAACACTGACTAATTATTGGCAATATGAAAAATTTCAATTTTATTTAGGATTTAAAAAGTCAACCAAAAAATTGTTATACTACTGGGTTAAAGGGTTTAGTTTTCTAAAATTCCTTATGCGGCTTTCTGAATTGATTATCAAATCATCATTCTATCTATACATCTTTATTATGGAATGATAGGGATATGCAGAGAAATATCTTACTTCCGGGGGTTAGATGAAGAAGGAAACAAGCGACGAATCAGGTGGATTCATCGTTTGGAAGTCATAATCCAGACCAAAAATGCTGGATCCAATTATGGGACTAGAAAAAAAGGAGCGTAAAGCACACGCTTTACGCTCCCCGTCAGTTATTAACCAATGTTCCCTTATTTCTTGATTAACTCAAGCTCAACCGGGATGAATTCTTCAACTTTTTCACCATTCTTCACCTGGATGGCAGTTTCAACTGCCTGTTGTCCGATCATTTCTGGCTTTTGTGCAACTGTTGCGGCCATTGTGCCTTCTTCGACTGCTTTTACTGCATCGTCAGTTGCATCGAATCCAACAACGATGACATTTTCAAGACCGGCAGCTTTCAATGCTTCTACTGCACCTAGAGCCATTTCATCATTGTGAGCGAATACAGCCTGGATGTCCTTGTTGCTTTGTAGAAGGTTTTCCATGACAGAAAGTCCTTGTGAACGGTCGAAATTCGCTGGTTGTTTTGCCACTACTTCAATACCGCTTGCTGCTGCGATTGCTTCGTTGAAACCTTTGCCGCGCTCACGTGCTGCGGATGAACCTGGGATACCTTCTAATTCAATCACTTTTCCTGATCCGCCAAGCGCTTCAGCCATGAAATCTCCAGCCATCTTGCCGCCAGCTGCGTTGTCTGATGCAATATGTGCAACGACCTCGCCGCCTTCTGCACTTCTGTCAACCGTGATGACCGGGATCCCTGCATTGTTTGCAGACTCGATTGCTGCTGTAATTGCCGCTGAATCTGTTGGGTTGATCAGAAGAACATCAATGCCTTTTTGAATTAAGTCTTCCACATCACTTACTTGTTTTGCCGGGTCATTTTGTGCATCGACAGTCGTAATGTCAATTCCTTCTTCTTTTGCTTTCTTTTCTGCGCCTTCTTTTAACGTAACAAAGAACGGGTTGTTCAGTGTTGAGATGGAAAGCCCAATTTTCACCTTTTCATCTTTAGAGCCTGAGTCTTTACTGCCTTCATCAGAACCCTTGTTATTTTGGTCTAGTGAGCAGCCAGCCATGAATACTGCAGCTATTAATGCAAGTAAGATACCTTTAAAAACACTTTTCATTTTCTTATTCCTCCTAAATTTTTATTATCATTAAGCCGCTTTTTTGCGGTCTAACAATACTGCTAGCAGAATGACTCCACCCTTAACAACTTGCTGGTAAAAAGAAGATACATTCAGCAAATTCAAACCGTTATTCAATACACCAATGATCAATGCGCCGACTAGCGTTCCGACTATCCAGCCTTTGCCTCCAGAAAGGCTTGTCCCGCCTAAAACAACGGCAGCGATTGCATCGAGTTCATAGGATACACCAGCAGTTGGCTGTGCTGAATTCAGTCTTGAGGTTAATGTCGTACCAGCAAGAGCCGCCAGTAATCCAGTAAGGGCATAGACACCAATTTTAATACGATCAACTCTTAAACCAGATAAAAGGGAAGCCTCTTCATTCCCTCCAATTGCGTATACACCACGGCCAAATGTCGTCTTTTTAAGCAAGAAATATAGAATGGCATAAGTAATCAGCATCGTGATGACCGGAAATGGTATTCCCAGAAAGTAACCCTTTCCAAGCATTTGGAAAGATACAGCGTCAGATAGTCCAGTAATCGGACGTCCCTCGGTGTAGACAAGTGTGAAGCCGCGGTAGATGGTCATTGTTGCCAGTGTTGCGATGAACGGGGCAACCTTCCCTTTTGTGATAATCAGGCCGTTTACCGCACCCATGGCCGCACCGGCCATAAGGCCAATCAGTAAAGCAAGAATTGGATCCGTTCCGCCAGCCAGCATTCCTGCTGTCAGAGCTGAGGACAATGCGAGAATCGATCCAACTGATAAGTCAATTCCGCCAGTCAAAATAACAAAGGTCATTCCAAATGCAATCAATGCATTGATAGAAACCTGGCGCAGGACATTGAATATATTGTTTACAGTCAAAAAGTCCGCGCTCATGACTGATAGGATAATAGCGATTAGAAAAAGTCCAATTAGTGGTCCAAGCTTTTGAAAAACATTAATTTTTTTCATGGGTTTTCCCTCCTGTGGCAGCCTGCATGATTTTTTCCTGGTCAGCGTTTTCCCTGTCGAGCATCCCTGTCAATTTCCCTTCATGGATCACCATGATCCTGTCACTCATACCGAGGATTTCAGGCAGTTCAGAAGATACCATGATGATGGCAACGCCTTTTTCTGTAAGTTCATTCATGATTGTGTAAATTTCCTTTTTGGCCCCTACATCCACTCCGCGTGTCGGTTCATCCAGGATCAGGACCTTGGGGTCGATGCCCAGCCATTTGCCGATGACGACCTTCTGCTGGTTTCCCCCGCTCAGCGATTTGACAGCCTGCTCTCCGCCAGATGTCTTGACCTTAAGCTTTTCAATCATCGCTTTGACATAATCGGCTTCTTTTTTATTAGCCATAAAGCCTCTGTTGGAAAACCTCCGCAAATTGGTCAAAACCAGATTCTCACGGACACTCAGACCAAGGACCAGACCTTCATCTTTCCGGTCCTCCGTTATGAACCCGATGCCTGCTTTTATCGCATCATATGGCCGTTTGATTTTGGCTTCTTTCCCATTCAGAAAAATTGTTCCAGATTTAATCGGTCTTTTTCCGAAAATCGCTTCCATGATTTCCGTCCTGCCGGCACCCATAAGACCCGCTACTCCCAGGATTTCGCCACTCTTTACAGAAAAGGAGATATCGTTAAAAGCATTTTCTGCCGTAAAATTCTCGACTCGGATTCTCTCTTCACCAGGCTTGCCGGTTCTTGCTGGAAAGCGTTCACCAAGTTCCCGGCCAACCATCATTTTGACGATTTCTTCAAAATTTGTTTCTTTAATCCGCTTTGTTCCGACTGACTGGCCATCACGCAAGACCGTGATTCTGTCACACATCCGGAATATTTCTTCCATCCTGTGGGAGATATAGACAATGCCTACTCCCTGTTCCCTAAGATTGTCAATTACCTTGAAAAGAACTTCAATCTCCCGGTCAGTCAATGCCGCAGTCGGCTCGTCCATGATCAGTACTTCAGAGTTGGTGGCAACAGCCCTTGCGATTTCAATCATCTGCTGCTGGCCCACGGATAGACTCCCCGCTTCTTGATCAGGATCGAGCTGTACGCCAAGCCTTTCAAGATACTCCTTCGTTTTACGCTTCATTTCCTTCGTTTTCATCATCCCTGTCTTTCCATGGGTCAATTCCTTGCCGAGGAACATATTCTCCGCAACTGTCAGATAAGGAATAATGTTAAGCTCCTGGTGGATGACGGTTATGCCGGATAACTCAGCTTCCTTAGCCGATTTGAAGCTGACTTGTTTACCTTTAACTTCAATGGCACCTTCATCTTTTTGGTAAATTCCAGTCAGGATTTTCATGAGCGTGGATTTTCCTGCACCATTCTCTCCCATTAGTGCATGAATTTCTCCAGTCTCAAGCTCAAAATCGACCTTATTCAGTACCTGGACAGGGCCAAACGATTTTGAAATCCCTTTCATTTTAATGAATTCCATTAGAATATCACCCCTGCATGCAAAATGATGTTTGCATATGGTGTTGCTTCTCCCGTTCGTATCACTGCTTTTGCTTGTTCCGTTTTCTTCTTGAATTCTTCATGAGTTACCGACTGAATCTGGCCTTTACTAAATTTCTCATCAATGAAAGACATCATTTTAGGATTGTTCTCATAGATTTCATCGGCAATGGTGGCTTGTTCAACCTCCATGTCCTCAAGTATTGCTTCAAGCGTTTCGATAAACCCTGGTGTCCCAATTTTAAGGGAGAGGTCAATTTTCTTAACTCCGTCAGGAATAGGCAACCCGCAATCCGCGATTACGATGGTATCTGTATGTCCCAAATGAGCGAGAACCTCAGCTATATGGCTGTTCAAGATTCCTTGCTTTTTCATGCCCAGTCCCCCTTCCTGTCACTCAAAAATTCTTCTACTTCAGCCCTTGTCGGCATTCCTGATTGTGCGCCAAGCTTTGTAACAGATATCGCACCTGCAGCAGCAGCTATTTCGCAAGCTTCTCTAATAGGTTTCCCCTCGAGGATTGCGACTGCAAATGCCCCATTGAACGTATCGCCAGCTCCTGTCGTATCGACCGTCTCAACTTTGAGGCTGTCCTGGTGGCGTTCATGTTCACCCTCGTAAAAAGTTACTCCCTCTGAGCCTTTCGTTATAATCAGCTTTTTCCTCAATGGGGCGGGATCCGTTATGGATGCAAGCAGAAGCTCGGCTTCATATTCATTCGGTGTTATAAAGTCAGCATTTTCAATTAGTGCTTCCGGGAGGTGCTGGAAGGGTGCCGGGTTAAGGATTACCTGCTTCCCGTGTTTTTTTGCAATTTTAGCAGCGATTTCCACAGACTCTATCGGGATTTCCAGCTGCAGCAACAAAAGGTCACATGCTGTTATTTCCTTTTCCAGGCTCTCAACCAGTTCAGGTGTGACCATGTTATTCGCACCTGGAACAACAATAATTGAGTTATCACCCTGTGATAAAACGATAGTAGCCACTCCCGTTTTTCTATGTGTAACCGGTTTCACATTGCTCACATCTATTTGCTGGTTTCGCAAATAATCAATGTATTCATGTCCAAAAGCGTCATCACCCACTAAGCCAATCATGCTGACTTCCGCTCCCATTTTTGCAGCGGCTACAGCCTGGTTAGCTCCTTTGCCCCCGGGAATGGTGAAAAATTGATTCCCAAGAACCGTTTCTCCCCTGTTTGGAACAAGATCTGTCTGGGTGACTAGATCCATATTAATACTGCCGATGACAGTGATTTTTTTTGCCATTAAACATGCCCCTTTCTATGTTTGTGTGGAGCGTTTCACTAATAGTTCAACTTGAAACGTAGTTTCCTTTTGATGAATGGGCCTTCCTTCGATTAAATCCAGCAGCATGGAAGCTGCGGTCGATCCCATCTGATAAATCGGCTGTGAAACCGTTGTCAATTCTGGTGATATGATCTCCCCGAATTCAATCCCGTCAAATCCTACTACCTTAAGCTGCTCCGGAACTTTATAGCCGAGCAGTTCAGCTGCCTTAATAACACCAATGGCCATAACGTCATTGCCCGCAAAGACCCCATCGATGTCAGGATACTTTGTTAACAACTTAAAAGCTGCCTGCTTTGCCGACTCTATTTGATACTCCGCAGGAAAAATTAGATTTTCATCGTACAATCCCACTTCGCTGACAGCATCTTCATACCCTTTTAGCCGATCTTTCGCGTTCGCAATATTCTCAGGTCCGCTGATATGGGCAACCCTCACACACCCACATTCTATAAGATGCTGTGTCGCCTTTCGGGCACCTTCGTAATTGTTGCAGGTAACATAGGGTATGGTCGAATCCAAAGGTCTATCAAGGGCAATAATCGGAAAATTATAATGTGAAATATGCTCAGGTTTAAGAGTATTGGAAACAACCAGGACTCCATCAACATATTTCTGCTGCAGCATATCAAAATAGCGAATTTCCTTATCAATCTTGCCATCACTATTGCAAAGAAAGACAGTGAAATCCGACTCACTCGTCACATCCTCTACAGCTCTTGCCAGCTGGGGAAAGAATGGGTTATTGATATCCGGGACAATAAGTCCAATTGTCTTCGATTGTTTTTTAAATAAACTGCGCGCAACGGAGTTTGGTTTAAATTTCATTTCCTCGATTGCGGCTAATACAGTTTTTCGCGTGTCTTCATTGACGTATCCACTGTCATTCAAAACCCTGGACACAGTTGCCACTGAGACCCCAGCTCTCTTAGCCACATCTCTCATCGTAACCAATGTTTTTCTCTCCGTTTCTCTCGATCGTATTTTCTGTAACCGGTTACATTCAGTATAAATGTCATAGGTTCGTTTGGTCAAGTAAACTTTTTTATTTTAAATTCGGACAGAAATTAGGGAACAAAAAGAATCAATATTCGACCCATACCAATTAACAAATTCTGCAATCATATACAAGAATACTGGTTGTTCTTAACCTTCTTATTATTGCCGCCCTCTTCATGTAGAAAAGGCACGAATTCAAAACCCTTCCTCGTTCTTTAACATCATTTTCTTCTACAAACCATTTTGTGAAATTGACTATTTTATATTGAGGAATGCTCACGGTCTTCCCCTATGCTGGAAAGTCTTACCGGAGGAAGATTTACTTTTCAAAATGAACTTCATCCCCAACATTGATTTCACCAGTAGTATAACTGATGCATAAACTCCAAAGTGATTATTTCTTTCGTTTGCGACCGTTTTTAGCAATGATGAATCTCTTTCTGCACTATCTGGATCAACGGTGATGATCATACATCTTTCACAATGCCTTTTCACTTCCAGTACCACTTCACTGCCGATTTTGATTCGTCTGCCAAACCATTGTTCTTCTACAAAAGGAGTTTGATTTATCAATAAAATAAACAAATTGGCACGAAAACGCCTGTGATCAACTGCTTTACCCCATATTTGTTCTAATCCCTTTAGTGAAGCGTCCGTAACAAGTTGAATATGCTCTTCTTCAATCGCCCCGAGGGGTACATTTGAAGGAAGATATGAAACAAGTTCGGTTTCTCGTTGCGACCTTTCTTCGATCTCTTTTTTGAATTCTTTCTTACTCCATTCAAGCACCTTACCCTCAGGTGTTACAATTTCGACTTTAGGGTATTCATCCATTCCCTCGTGTCCAATAAATCTTGCCTTGTATCGAACCATCTCCTGGAATTGTGTGATTGTTAAGTACTTTCCTGGTCTTGTTTGGTCTTGGATGGCGTGGCTGCGATCTCCGTACAATCCATACTCCATTACCCTTGTCTTCTCAACACTCTCTCCACAAAAGGATTTAACAGGATGCCGAACAATTTCTCTGATATGACCGATTAACACTGCATCGCCCTCCAGTTTTTAATCCTATTTTATCCCTTCATCTCTAAAAATCACAAACCTGTTAAATTAAGCAGCATCATTCATTTGTCGGGTGAGAATATGCTCATTAGTGATTAACTATTCCGGGAAAGCATTCAACGCGACTTCGAAAGTCCCATAAGCCTTATCCTTTGCAATGACCTAAAAATGTTTGTTAACATGACAAATGTACTGAATTATCTAAATTATCTGGAGGGATTGGATGAAAAAAATAAAGATATTGAGCTTTTTAATGGCAATGATGCTCGTTTTAGCTGCGTGCGGAACGAACGATGAAGCAAACGGCGATGGAGATGAAGGTGGCTCTGGAGACGGAGGCAAAAAGTACACTGTTGGTACGGATACAACTTATCCTCCATTCGAATTTGAAGAAGGCGGCGATTATAAAGGAATCGATATTGATATCATCAATGCCATTGCGGAAGAAGAAGGCTTTGAAATCGAATTGAAGCCAATGGACTTTGGCGGCATCATCCCGGCGATCCTTGCCGATCAGCTCGACGTAGCCATTGCCGGCATGAGTATCACGGATGAACGCAAACAGAAAGTAGACTTTTCAGATGCCTACTTTGATGCTGGATTAACACTTGTTGTGTCAGAAGATAACAACGACATTACCAGCGTTGATGACTTGAAAGGTAAAGTTGTCGCCGTTAAGAATGGTACAACAGGTGCTGAACACGCCGAGAAAATTAAAGAGGAAGCTGGCATTAAAGAGGTTCGCCAATTCAATGACAGCCCCTCCATGTTCCAGGAAGTTGCAAACGGGAACGCTGACGTACTGATTGAAGACTACCCGGTTATCGCGTATGCGATCAAAAAAAGCAACCTTGACCTGAAGACCGTCGGGGACCGCCTGAATGGCGACCAGTATGGCATCGCTGTAAAAAAGGGCGAGAACCAGGAACTGCTTGAGAAAATCAACAGCGGCCTAAAAAAAATCAAGGACAACGGCAAGTACGACGAGATCCTGAACACTTATCTTGAAGAGTAAGAATTTTCTCAGCGCGCTCACAAAAAGCGCGCTGTCTTTTTCTAATATTGAAAGGAGCTAGAACATGGAAATTTTTCAGGAAGCCCTTCCCGTCTTATGGGCCGGGTTAAAACTGACAGCATATATAACCCTAATCGGCTTGCTGTTTGGATTCATCATCGGTTTAATTACAGCACTTTTCCGCCTTTCGCCAATTCCGCCTTTACGGTGGATCGCGATTTGGTTCATTAACTTTGTACGCGGAACACCTTTCCTCGTCCAATTATTCTTCATATACTTCGGATTGAATTCACTCTCTTTCATTTCGCTACAACCCGTAACAGCCGGTATCGTCGGAGTGGCCATCAATGCAGGTGCCTATATAGCGGAAATTGTCCGGGCCGGCATCCAGTCCATTGATAAAGGACAGACGGAAGCCGCGCGGACACTTGGACTGACAAGTGCGCAGACGATGCGTTATATCATCCTGCCCCAGGCATTACGAAGGATGCTGCCGACATTTGTGAACCAGGCGATTATCAGCCTGAAGGACACCTCCCTTCTGTCCGTCATCGGAATCGCCGAACTGACACAAAGAGGCCAAGTCGTTGTATCGGCAACCTATGAACCCTTTAAAATATGGGGCATGGTCGCCCTCATGTACTTCATCCTGATTTACTTGCTGACCAAACTCGGTGATTTCATAGAAAGGAGGTATGAACTGCGATGAGTGTGATCCAGGTCAATAATCTAAAAAAGTCCTTCGGAAAACTCGAAGTGTTAAAAGATATCAGTACAGATGTGAAGGAACAGGAAGTGGTCTGCGTCGTAGGTCCTTCCGGCTCCGGAAAAAGCACCTTCCTGCGATGCTTAAATCGACTTGAGGAAATCACAGATGGACATGTCATAGTAAACGGACATGATATCACCGACCCTAAAATTAATATCAACAAGATTCGCCAGGAAGTGGGAATGGTGTTCCAACACTTCAACCTATTCCCACATAAAACCGTGCTGCAAAACATTACGCTGGCACCGGTAAAAGCCAAGGGTATCGACAAAGATGCCGCGAAACAAACAGCTCTCGGACTTCTCAGGAAAGTAGGTCTCGAGGAAAAAGCAGACAGCTATCCCGGAGAATTATCCGGCGGACAAAAGCAGCGTGTAGCCATTGCCAGGGCACTTGCCATGGAACCAAAAGTCATGCTCTTCGATGAACCGACCTCCGCCCTCGATCCCGAGATGATCGGAGAGGTCCTCGAGGTTATGAAAGACCTCGCCCGGGAAGGCATGACGATGGTCGTCGTGACACATGAAATGGGATTTGCCCGTGAAGTTGGGGATCGCGTCATTTTTATGGATGGCGGGTATATTGTTGAGGAGGATGTACCGGGTGAGTTGTTTGGTAATCCTAAGCATGAACGTACTAAGGCTTTTCTTGGGAAAGTGTTGTAGGTGGGATGATAATGAACCATAGGGACTCCCCTATGGTTCTTCATCTACATGCTTCAATTAGTTATTCAACTACCAAATGGGATATGAGAACCTACCCTACGTCCCGATATTTATCAGCAGGTTAGAGAAAAATGCTGCTCGCTCAGGGATTTGGCTGATGATGATGTGTTCGTTTCGAGCATGGATTCCGTCTCCAATGGCACCGAGACCATCTAAGGTTGGGACTCCCATGTTGGCTGTGAGGTTTCCATCACTTCCTCCTCCAACTGATGCTTCTTTTAACTTGATGCCTTCTTCTTTTGCTGCTTCTTTAGCGGTCAGGAATAGGTTTTTCGTATCTTCGTTTCGTTCCATCGGTGGACGAGAGACGCCTCCTGTGACCTCGATACTTGTACCCTCTGTGAAAGGTGTCAGCTCACTAATTATTTCATCAATTCTTTCCTGTTCTTCACTGGTTTTCGCCCGTACATCGATGCCAATCTCTGCGTGATCAGCCACCACATTTAGCTTGCCTCCGCCTTTAACATATCCCACATTGACAGTGGTTCCAACGTCATAATCTGTTAAGGATTCTAAAAAATCGATGGCCTTGGCAGCCTCTTGAATAGCACTGGCTCCTTCATGATGGTTGTTGCCAGCGTGGGCAGCCTTGCCTGTAATATCAATATAATAACGCGATGAACCCTTTCTTGCCGTTTTTAAGGCACCCGTCCGAACAACGGGTGGTTCCGTGACTAATGCGTAATCGCAGTCCTTCGCTATCTCTTCAATGACATAGCGTGATGTCGGACTGCTCACCTCTTCATCACTGGTAAAAAGGTAGACAATTTTCTTTTGAAATGGGATATTCAATTCCTTAATGGCTCTTATTGCCCAAATCGCTTGTACCAGGCCGCCCTTCATATCGAGGATGCCAGGACCGTATGCATGATCGCCTTCGATTTTAAACTCTAATTCCCCAGGCTCCCATACTGTATCAAAATGGGAAAGGATCAAGATTGTTTCGTCACCTTCCCCGAATTCGAATTTCAGGTGATTTCCGTATTTCTCTTCTTCCATCACTTCTGTCCGTTTACCAAAGTAGCGGTACAAAAGCTCCTGAATCCTCTCCCCACATTGATCGACGAGTTTTTTATTCAATGATGGAGAATCACATTCGACCAGAAACTTGATATCATTTAAAATCTCTTGCAAATGGTCCTCCATAAACTGCCTTATGGAATCCATTAATATCACACTGCTTTCTCATTTTGTATTTGATAAAGGCTGCATGATCTTTGTGCAGCCCTCAGAGTATAACTATTTTATTATTATATCATTTACAATATTAGTAGCAGTCTTACATAATAAAACCCAATCATAAGCTCACCAAATGGCACCCCAATCAACACTAGTGGCCAGACGAACTTTAACCATATAGAATATGGACAGCGCGGCTCTCCATCAATAGTAAAAGGCACGATTAGCAGTTTAATTCGCTAATCGTGCCCTTTCTATTGACTGGTTTCTGTATAGCATGTCTCCACAAGGTTAATTACTCCTACTGGTTAGAAGAAATATATCTATCGATATCAACTCAATTCTTTTGAGTTTTTAGGATAATAGGTTAGTACGCGGTACATTATTTTTCCATCGGGCAGAATTGTATAGTCAATCCCATCGGCTTCGAAGACATTTATAAGTCTGTTTTGCTCTAATTTCCTGCTAACATTTAATTCATTAATATGTTGGTCAAGTTCTTCGGTGTAACCACTGTTTGTTTTAGCGAGCACTTCTATATAAGTGATAATCAAAAGCCTTTTCTCCATGACCTCCAGGAATGCCTGCTGATGGGATTTAAAGGCAGAAGGAGCTTTCAGTTTTTTGGACTCAATCAAAAGCATATTCATTGCAGCTTTATCTTTTTGTAAAGAACCTAAGTCCCATGGTGAATTTTGTGATACCTGAGTTATATAGCCATTTAAAATATAATCGCTTTTTTCAGTGTAATCCTCATGTGTTTGCAGGTAATTTAATACTCTGTCATGCTTATAAACTATGTAATCGTTATACAACTTATTAGTAATGGTGGAGAACATTACTAAAAACAGGAGAATTCCGGCAATACTATAGGTCCCACCATGGCCTCTTATTCCTCTGCCTATTTTCTGCACCAAACTTATTACCAGTCTGATTCAACTTTTGCATTTCCTTCCTAAAATGCTTTTGAACAGGAGTGACCATGCCAAACTTCCTACTTTTTTGGATATTTTTTCTATTATTTATTCCATAATAATCCAAAAGTTGCCATTATTCAATTGGAATCTGTCAGGTATTGACAGGTACGGTTAAAATTTGTCGGATTGTCTCAGTCTTAATATTCCACGCAGTAGACGCAGGAGTAGACGCAGGGACGGTTCTCCCGTCTGAAAATTTGTAATAAACTTCTAATTTTTGAGACGCAAGAACCGTCCCTATGTCTCACGCAGATAAGGTTCTCCTGTCTGTAAATTTTTTCTTGCTAAGTTCCATTTCTTCTATTAGAATCTTTTTTATATAGTAAAATAGTGGAAATGAGGGTATCAAATGAAAAAAGTGGTGTTATTGACTTTATCTCTTTTGCTGGTGTTTGGCTTTTCGTATGGATCAATGGAACATGCAGATGCAGCAGCAAAGGTTAAGACCTTTAAGAACTGCAAAGAGCTGAATAAGGTTTATAAAGGCGGAATAGCGCGGAATTCAAAGGTTAAAAATAAGGGCGGTAAAACAAAGTACAAACCTTTCGTATCGAAAAAGCTGTATGATGCAAATAAGAAACGGGATCGAGATAAAGATCTGATTGCCTGTGAACGTTAAAAAACAGGGACGATTCGAACCGTAAACTGTACCCTGTGTAGTAGACACATTAAAAAAAGTCTGCTGCACAGGGTCTTTTTATGTACAATAGATAAAAATAGTGCGGCAGAGAGATTATGAGTAAAAAGTTATTCACGGATAAAGAGATTGAATGACTAGCTAAAAATCCATATGTAAAATCAGTAAGTCCTAAAGGTATTACCTATTCAGATGAGTTTAAGGAGCACTTTATAACTCAAAATAACCAGGGGAAGTTTCCTAGAGAGATATTTGAAGACTGTGGGTTCGATACAGAGATATTAGGAATCCAACGGATCGAGTCTTCGGGCAAAAGGTGGCGAGAAGCTTATCGCAAGCATGGGATTCTGGGACTCCATTACACAAGGGCTTGACGCTTCCACCAATGAAGTCCTAGCTCATCAGGTCTCTGACCGAGTTACTCTTGATATCGCTACGGATACACTTAAGGCGTTAAAGAAAAACAGGAGAATCAAACTGGCTAAAGGAGCTTATATCCACTCTGATCAGGGAGGTCACTATACCAGCCCTGACTATCAAAAGCTGGTAAAAAAACTCAGATTAGGACAATCCATGTCCAGGAGAGGAAACTGTTGGGACAACGCTCCACAGGAATCGTTCTTTGGTCATTTTAAGGACCTGGCTGATATAAAACCATGTGAAACTTTAGACGAACTTAAACAAGAAGTGAAAGCTGCCATCCACTACTACAATCACTACAGATATCAATTGAATTTGAAAAAGATGACCCCTGTTCAATACAGAGATCATCTTCTTAAATTAGCCTAGCTTTTTTTAAAATGTCCTTTACAAGGGGTACGGATTAACAAGCTCTACGGTTTTACTTTTAGAATTGGGATTAACATAACAGTCTTTACAAGAAGATAACATTAACGCTTTTTGCATATTCTACTCGCTTCTGAATCTTCCCAGTTCACCATCAAGTGTAACTCCCTGACCTTCTTGCTTATATCTTGGAAATCCTTTATTTTCCTCGTACTGCCCTAATTTAACAGGCAAAAAATCTTTATTTACCTCATCACCAATATTGACTTCCAATTTCAAACTGAGACGCAGGGACGGTTCTCCTGTATCAAAATTTGTAATAAACTTCCGACCCTTGAGACGCAAGAACCGTCCCTGTGTCGCATTGATTCTTCCTACTATAGTGAATCAGACGAATCTTGTTTAACTTTTAAATCGGTGATAAGGAATTTTCCATTGAATTTTTTTACTGTATAAGTGTTTTTGAAGTTCATGGTTTCATGGTCGTCGTAGTTTCGGTAAATATCGAATGTTTCTGACACTTGGACTGTGTAGGTGTCAGGGCCTGCGCTTGTGATTTTGTTTATGTTGTGTTCTAACAAATTTTCAATAATGTCTTTTTCATATGTGCTGTTAATGAAATTTTCCTGCTCCTTATACAATGGAGAATTAGGGGCAATATAATCTACTGCATATTCTGGTTCTCCATAATAAATCGCTTCTACGAATCCTGAAAGATAATCATCAATCAATGTGTAAATGCTTTGATGGTCCTCTTCTTCCTGAACTCTTTTATAAAATTCATCAGCCTCTTTCTGGCTGGACTTAGTAAAGTACATAATGTCTTCATCATTCGTGAGGCTTATTTGATCCTTACCCTTAAGGGTAAAGGTGAAGTATTCTTCATCTACACCCGCATAAATACTAGTATAATCTGCATTAGTTACTTCGAGTTTTTCTTTTTCACCAGTGAAAACATTTTCTAGAACACCATTCTTATCAATCTTGATAAAATAACCGCCTTCACTTTGATCAATCACCCAGATTCCCGCGATATCCTCAAATTCTAATTGATTCATATAAAGGCGTTCATTTTGATATTCAGCATTTGAGTAGCTGTCCAGATCATCCATAATTAACTGCTTTTCTTTAAGATCTTTCATTAAAAATAGCTTATCATCCTTTGTAACAAAAGCCAGGTTTCCGTAGAAGAAGCTATATCCATTAAAATCAGAAGTAAGCTTTTTCTGATCAATGTATAACTGATGATCCTCTGTATCATACACGACTTTACCATCTGAAGAAGTTTCATAAGAAATAACGGAAGAATTCAGTTTTTCAGGGGCCTTTTCACCGTTCAATTTATATAGGTCACTATCTTCCGTAATATAGAATATGGTTCCTTTCTTCATCTTAAAGTTAAGTACATTACTCGCCAATTTAGTTGATGACTCGTCTCCGGCTTTCTTCTTATATAGATTCCCGTCGTTATTAACGTAGTAAAAGTACCCCTTCTCGTATTTGAAGTTCATCACATCAGAGGCAATTTTCTCGGTCTCTCCACCCTGTTTGATCTCAGAAACGTATAAATCTGAATCCCCATCCTCAATACTTAAATAAACAAGCTCATCACCGATTTTTTTGATTGGTGAGTAAGCCACTTCATTGCCAGTAATCTTGATGCTGTCTTCTGCCCCAAGCTGATAAAAGAAAAGGGCACCATCTTCATCCAAGTAAGCTACCTCATCTTTTCCGTTCAGGTTGGTAAATGAGCTCACGTCACTGTCTAGTTGTTTTTCTTGCTTATCCTTCAAATTGTAAAGGGAGAAATCTGCATCTTCATCAATATAATAGAGATAATCACCCATAATATCATATTGATAGACATTTGATGCGATTTTTTCCCTATCCGATTCCCCCTGGATCAAATAAAGATCGTCATCACTTGTTATATAAGTAACAATCTCCTCTTCATAGTCCCCACGGAATGTGATAACATCTTCTGCGACTTTTGATTTTTCCTTCCCTAAAGTATACTCATACAATTCTTGATCACTGTTTACGAACAGTACCTTTTTATGGTCATTAATGTATGTATAATGGCCATCCATCACATCTGTTGATATCTTTTCAGCATCTCTCTCATTGCTTTTGATAAAAAGACTGCCAATACTTGAGCCTTCATCATCTGTTTCTTCTGCTTTAAAAAGAAGAAAATCATGATTGATTACCTCAGGCTCCGCCTTAACTACAGCTTCTTTTTCACTGCATCCTGAAACTACCATAATAACTAAAATAAATAGAATGAAAGCAAGACTCTTTCTCTTGATAAAACTCATACTGCACCTCGTAATATTTTTTTGATAGCTTGCATTTAAATTCTTTGAAAACCAAAATACGATTATATCAATCGCCGAAAAAATAACTAAGGCCATTTTTTTATAATATTTGATTACTTTAAAATTCCTATGTTACTTCATTGGTCTAGTGAATTCCTATGTGCAAACAAGTTATCGTAATAACCATTTATTTCTAGTACCTCTAAGTTTATTATCGGCACAATCTATTATTTTTGTAATCTAATTTCCCTTTCTCCCCACCCTCTTCTAATAAGCTGCAATTGTGGCCAATCCGTCTGCAAGCATTTCATTGCTCAACAACTTCTCCTTATTCTACATCAGCAAAATCTCATCTATAAGCAAACAAACTGGTGGTATTACGCTACACTTAGATAATCAATTTCCAGTCAAATAAATCACATCAGTAAACTACTTCGACTCCGGAATGGGAAACTAGAACAGTACCTGTTTCTCCAACCATGCAAAAAAGAGAGAAACCAACAGTTCCCTCCCTCATACCGTATTCCGACTCTCGAATAGGACACGCAGAACTGTCCTTGCTTCTCATTTACACAAAAATTTTTATTCCAATCTGCTCTTTACTTTTTCAGTAGGTACATATCCTCTTAGTCCAGTATCAATAACTTCAATAAGTGATGTAGTTAGACCGAAATCTACTACTGTTACTCTTCCTCCTTTAGCTCCGGCAAATAACCTGCCATTTTCCATCATCCTTGCTAGAGCATCATTATTCTCCTCGACAATATAACCCCACATTTCATCATAACTATCCTTATCAGCAGCTATGAAAATAGGACCCACTAAATAACCATTTTGACCTTCTACTACAGCATGTGGCTTAGACTCATAAGTAGATACTGTCTCACTTTTTTCTTTGTCATCAGAAAAATAATCAATAATATTCTGAACCCCAATGATTAATCCTACAATAATGACTAAAGACAAAAAACATCCTGAGTTGCCACTTTTCTCGCTGCGCATTTCAAACCCCTTTATTGTAAATTTTCTATTATTATATCGGCATGATTTTTGGAATTTATAGGTTCAGGTTAGACGCAGGGACGGTTCTCCTGT
Organism: Mesobacillus thioparans; assembly: GCF_965138835.1. Classification (NCBI taxonomy): domain Bacteria; kingdom Bacillati; phylum Bacillota; class Bacilli; order Caryophanales; family Bacillaceae; genus Mesobacillus; species Mesobacillus thioparans. The sequence goes on from NZ_CBCSFH010000003.1 coordinate 27,379, forward strand.
ATCAAAATTTGGAATAAACTTCTGATTTTTGAGACGCAAGAACCGTCCCTGTGTCGCTTTTTTGTTTTTTTGAGAAAAAATCGTAATACATTAACATTTTTATGGATAAATTATATAATATTAATTGTATAATGAGAAAAAGACGGAGGTGTTCAATATGTTAGTGCAATTTAGTGTCGGGAATTTCCTGTCCATCCGTGATGTGGCTACATTAAGTATGGTGGCAACAACTATTAGGGAGCATAAGGAGACAAATGTATTTCAAACGAACAAGAATTTACGGTTATTGAAAAGTGCAGTTATTTACGGTGCTAACGCTAGCGGAAAGAGTAATGTTTTCCAAGCATTGCGGTTCATGGCACGGTTTATTAGGAACTCTTCAAAAGAAGGTCAAGTAGATGAAGAAATTGCTGGTGTTGAAAGTTTTCGTTTGAGCACTAAATCAATTGATGAACCAAGTTTTTTTGAAGTTGTCTTTATTCATAATGAAGTTATGTACAGGTATGGCTTTGAGCTTGATTATAAAGAAGTTAAAAGTGAATGGTTATTTTATACCCCTAAGAAAGATAAAGAATATGAACTATTTCAGAGGAACGGTGAGCATTTTGACATTGATAAAAAATTCAAGGAAGGAGAGGGTCTAGATATCAGGACAAGAAATAACGCTCTTTTCTTGTCAGTAGTGGCAAATTTCAAAGGTGAAATCTCCACTCACATTATGAAATGGTTTGGAAAATTAAATGTCATTTCTGGTCTGCAAGACGATCATTTCTCTTATACTAGACAACAATTAAAAAAAGCTTCCTTCAAAGATGAACTTCTTGATTTAATGAAAGTTGCTAATTTGGGGATTGAAGATATTGAAATTGAAGATGAGGATAATGAACTTCCCAAACCTATTGAGGAATTACTAAAAAAACTTTCCAGTATGCATGATAGTTCAGAAATCAAGGTAAACAAATTAAGCTTAAATACCCTGCATAAGAAATTTGATGAAGATAATAGATTTATTGGGTTTGAGAAGTTTCTGTTATTTCAGCATGAATCCGAAGGCACGAGAAAACTAATCTCATTATTAGGTCCCATCATTGACTCTCTTAAGAACTCGAAAGTTTTGGTTGTTGATGAACTAGATGCAAAGTTACACCCTCTTTTAACCAAGTTTATTATTCAGTTATTTAATTCAAATGAGTATAACAACAAAAACGCTCAATTAATTTTTAATTCTCATGATACTAACCTTCTAAGTAAGGATACGTTTAGAAGAGATCAAATTTGGTTTACTGAAAAAGACCAATATGGAGCTACTGATTTATATTCTCTTGTTGATTACAAAGTTCGAAATGACGCCTCTTATGAAAAAGACTACTTACTTGGCAAATATGGATCCATTCCGTATATCGGCACCTTCCAGTTTATTAATAATGATAAAGAGGGTGTAGATATTGGGGAGTGATGACCTTTTTAAAAAAAGAAAAGCAGCTCGAAAGGTTGCAGATTATAAAAGAAAAACAGGAAAAAAGGGAGAAGATCGGGATTTAATTCTCATTGTTTGTGAAGGAACAAAATCTGAACCAAATTATTTCCATGGATTTAAATTAACGAACCTAACAATTGAAGGGTGCGGAGGAGACCCATTAACAGTAGTCGATAAAGCTATAAGCATTCAAACTTCAGAAAAGGCTAAAGGCAAGATATTCGACCAGGTTTGGTGTGTATTTGACAGAGATAGTTTTCCTGCCTATAGATTTAATGGAGCTCTTCAAAAGGCGGAGGCAAGAGATTTTAAGGTTGCCTATTCAAATGAAGCTTTTGAATTATGGTATGTTCTTCATTTTGAATATTTAAATACAGGTATCTCCAGAAATGATTATGGTGATAAAATATCACATTATATCCAAGAAGATTACCAAAAAAATGACCCATATATCTTTGATAAATTACAACAATTCGGAGATCAAAATCTTGCAATCCGATATGCTGCCCGCTTAGTAAATAGCTATAATCCACGAGACCCATATAATGATAACCCATCAACAACTGTCTATACGCTTGTTGAGATCTTAAACAAATGGTATAAGTGATATCATTCATTAATAAATAACAAAAAACCAGGTAAGGGACCCTTGCCGACCTGGTTTCAAAGGAAACGCGGGGACGGTGGTCAAGCCCCAAAATAGTAGAGTCTTAATTGAAACATATTGATATTACTGAAGGGAATCACTCCCTGATCTAATCATTGAAACTTGATCGTTCCGCTTAAACACTTGACATGGAGCCTCTTCTCGCATGGATTTCGAGCCAGGAAGCAGCTGGAGGATATCAGCTGGCTCCCCGAAAAAAGGTATCATGCGTTCACTCCATTTCAAGTGCTGGATTACAAAAAATCAGCCCATTCATTCAAAGGGAGTCGTTTCCTTCCCATTTATGCGGCGGAAAACTGCTTACGAAAGTTAACAGGAGACTGCCGGTCCAAACGTTTTTGTCTTCTTGTGATTATAACGGTAAATATAATCGTGTATTTTGGCTTTTAAATCCTCTATATTTTGTACAGAATAGGGATGAATAGCTTCGCTCTTCAAATGGGAAAAGAAACTTTCGATACATGCATTATCGATAGGATTCCCAGGGCGGGACATGCTTGCCTTTATCTCATAGGCTTCAAGCGTGTCCTGATATATCTTGGATGTGTATTGTCCTCCCCGGTCGCTATGGAGAAGGACATCCTGCACGTCCTTTTCTTTTTGGACTGCGCTATATACCGTCTTTATGACTAACGATGACCCTGCTTTACTTCCCATCTCATACGCTAAGATTTCATTTCCAAATAGATCCATCAGGGCAGAGAGGTATAAACTGTTGCTTCCCACTTTAAAAGTGGTGATGTCTGTGACCCATTTTTTATTTGGTTTTGTGGCAGTAAAGTCCCTGTTTAAAAGGTTTTCTGCGATTACTTCAGTCTCTGTCTGTTTATGAAGATTAATATTCTGTGACTTTCGCTTTCTTCGAATAATGGATTGAATATTTAGGTCTCGACAGAGACGGTAAACTCGTTTGTGATTGATCTCCATCTTATATTCTTCCTGAAGCTCCATGTGGATCCTTCGGTAGCCCCACTGTTTGTCTGATGCCTCATAGAGTTCTATGACCAGTTCCTTCAAATCTGAATCCTTATTGAAGGCTAAGTTTCTTAAATTTGTAGTAACCACTTACAGACACAACTAGGTAGTGACAAAGCTCTTCAACAGTGAATTGTTCCCTTAATGCTTCAATAACTTTGAATTTTATTTTCTTCCCTCCTTGATCAAGATTTCCTCTAACTTTTTTAGTACGGCATTTTCCAACTCCAGCTTCCTGATGTATTTTTCCTGATCCGATTTTTGATTTTTTTGTCCTCTCTTATCAAGGAAAAATGTATTTCCATTCTCTTGATATCTACTCCACCAAGTCTTCACCGTACTGGTATTAATATTTAATTCATTGGCAATCTAAGAATAGGAACGTCCATCCTTTTTTAGTTCAATCGCTCTAATTTTAACTTCCATATCATAATTCTTATAGATTTGGCCTTTATCCGGCATAATGATCACCCCTTAAAATGGTTTCCAAACTAGTTGTTTTTCAACCTCTACTTTAAGGGGTGCACATCACCGTCCCTGTGTTTCCACTCCGGCAATCAAAAATTTTGCGGTTGGGGGAAGAACCTAAAATCAAAAGGCACGATGAGCAGTTAACACTGCTCATCGTGCCTTTTTTCGCGCAAAACTTCCGATTGTCCGCTTTAAGAACCGTCTCCATGTCTCATGCATCTATGCAAGAGAAGTTAACCCAGCCAACTATGCTTAAACAAAATCAAATTCGCCACACAAATATCAAAAAACCAGGTCAGAACCCCTTCTGACCTGGTTTTAGATTATGGATATGATCGTTCAAAGTTCAGGACAAGTAAAACCTTCAATACCCCGGACACCCTGACCGTCAGCAAGCTATTTCGACTCCCGAATGAAACGCAAGAACCGTCCCCATGTTCGTTCTAAAAGTTTATCAAGATAAGCCCACCTAATGCTATCCAAATAAAAATCACAGATACTGAAAAAACAAGTAATAAACTCTTTGAATTTGTAGCTTTTCTTTCAAATATAATAGTCTGAATTACGATACTTATCATCCAACTAAGGACTACTATATATAAATTTGGGAAGAACATATAAAGTAAGTATGTTAATACAAGAAATACTATATTAGTAAAGAAAGAAGTAGTCATTATTGACTTATAACTACCTTGTGCTTGTAAATATTCATAACTTAAATTCCCTTGGGCTAATAATAATACCCCTACTAACAGAAATAAATACAATAACAAATCACCTTCACTACTTAATATATCGTTAAGTATATATGTGTTAATAATAGGAAACAAAGCTATAGATATCATAAAAATTACGGAATAAAACATCCAACTAATACTTATATATTTTTTATTCTTGTTTACTCCTGATCCACTACTAGCGAAATATGGAAAGACAACCATTCCTAAACCATTTGAAAAAAACCATATTTTTGATAAGAAATCAAATGTACTTCTAAATATACCTAATTCTTGAAGACCAAATACTTTTGATATTATTAATACTATCATACCATTTATGTTTATTTGTAAAGCTTGAGCACCTGATAAAAAAATGGATTCTTTATAAAAATAGACTACTTCTCTAACGTTAGATATACTAATATTTCTCAAATAAAAAATCGCAATGTTTTCTTTTAGAATTACCTTTGATAATCTAATGTCAAAGACCCTTCTAAAAACAATGAGAATTATGACAAAATAAACATTATGAGTGAGTATTGCGCTTAGAATTAGTATTAAATATCTAATTAANCCAGATATAAAGTTAAATAAACTTATTCTCTCAAAGTTTTTGTGTGCTTTAGCATAGGTTATATTTATCTTTGTTGGTAAAAAAAATAAATATTCAACTGTTGCAATACTTGCAATAAAAATTCCTATCCGCCACTCATCTTGAAAAAATAAATTTATAATAATAATAATTATAATTATTATTATTATAATCATGGTCATTGTGAAAAAGTAAAAAGTGCTAATTAGCCCATCAATTTTTTTTGAACCTTGCGATATCAATCTCGTAAAATGTTTTAGCACACCTAGTTCAAAAATAGTGAAGTAAGAACCAATTGTTAAATAAAGCGCGTAAATTCCATAGCCTTCTTCCCCAATTTGACCTAATAAAATCGGTACAGTAAGAATACCTAATAAGCCTAAAATTAAGTTGCTACTATATACAGAAACAATTTTTTTTATCATTTGATACCTTCTTTAACGTTTACGCGAATATACTTATTTTTTTGTGTTCAGTGTTAGATATTTATTTTAATTTACCCCATTTTTTAAATAGCAAGTATGAAACAGGGGTGCATATTATAGCCAAAATGGGAGAGCCGCTATTAAGAATTATCTTTTTATAGTCTTTTTTAGCAAAAAATCCATACATTATAAATAGTATCAATTTTTTTATCCTTATTTTAAAGATAACATTATTACTTAGGAATTCTTTTGAATTTGTCATTCCACCTAGTGGATTTTTTATTCTCATATTTGTCCCAGCGGAAGTTAGCCCGTCTGATAAGTATTCAGATATATAGATTACCTTATTAACGAAAACACTATTGTATTTATCTCCAATTCTTTTGTGCACCGTACTTTCGCCTATAAACTTTTCTTCTAAAAAAATTGGAAAAGGGAATTTTTTACGTACTTCTGTTACATACACCGATTTTTTATCTCCTTTAATACCGGAATTTATCATAATATCAGTATAGGTTGAAATACTATTATCAATCGGGAATTTTTCACCAACTAAATTACCATTAGGGTCACTTTGTAAAAACCAAAATGAAGCAATACTGGAATTGCTTTTATACTCTTGCCAAATCTTAAAAATAACATCTACTGCATCTCTTGTTAAGTAATCATCACTATCCACAATAAATGTAAGTGCATTTCCAATAACTTTGACTCCCTCATTAATTGCCGAATGCTTACCACCATTATTTATATATATATATCTAACAGTAAAAGAAGCTTTATTAATAACTTCCATAATATAGCTACGTGTATCATCAGTACTACCGTCATCAACTATAATCCACTCAAAACCCTTATTGCTTTGGTTTTCAAGACTATCATAAAGTTTTTTTAGTGTGTGCACCCTATTGTATGAGGGCGTCAAAATAGAAATAAACATTAAAATTCACCTTCATCTTTTAAAAATCACCATTACTAAACATAATGGTGATAAAGCTTTTAATTAAATACTATAACTATTTGCCTATAAGTTATAAAAATTAAAACAAATATAAAAATAGTATAATAAATAACCCTTTCCCTTGGATTTTTAAATGTACTAAATAAACTAGGTACGAGAGCTAAAGTTGGTAATAAAAAGTACCATCCAATCCTGAAAAACCAGTACATATTATATGATAAAAGCCAGGACATCGAATAAAAAAAAGAGCATGCAATAAAAGCATCTGCTTTATACATGATTTGTTTAAGACGGTTTCTTCTTACTAATGCAATAACTGTAATAATATAAAATGGTACCCCTTTAAAAATTACACTTGATGATCCTCCTCCAAAAGTCAAATTTGCCTCTTCAGTATTAAATAATTGACCGAAATATGGTATTTTTGGTAAGTATAAATTAAATATTGGCTCAAATAAAAAGAAACTGACACTGAATATCATCAAGATGTAATAATAATTTTTTTTAGACTTAATTCCCTTTAATACAAAATATAGAGGAAGTAGTATTAAAGCTGTAGCATGAAATGTAATTGCCACTAAAGAAAACATAATATATCTAATTCTCAAATCGTTTGTATAAGATAAAAATGCTAGGTTTGCAAACGAAACCGCCAAGTTCTGCCTTAATATATATGTTGTCTGAAAAAAATATAAACTTATTAAATATAAAAAAACAATTAGTGTATATTTTCTACTTATTTTAGAAGCTGTATATAAATTTATAAATGTAGTAACAAAAGCAATAAACAAAAATAGCCAAAAAGATTCATGGGTAATTCGCCCAATTAACATATTAATTAACAAAAATCCTACTTCTGTTCTTGCACTAATCATGGTATTAACCGAGTCATAATACATTGGGTACCTATATAAAAAACTCCATGCATATCTTACAGTATCAATCATATAACCAGATTTACCTAGATAAGCTGAGAATAAGCTAAGTATGCTTGATAATAATAATATATTATATATAGGAGCCCTGCTCTTATAACCAAATGGAATTCCCAAGTTAATGCTTTCCTCGAGAAGGGTCCTCCTATTAAATATAGATTCGGAAACATACGCTAAAAATACAATTACTATCACTAAAAAACTATAAAATATTAAAACCAACTATGTTACACCTCGCACAGTACTAAACACTTACTTCAACCATCGAATATAGTTTTTTCGTATATTTTAGTTATTTCTTTTATATCATATTTTTGAACAACTCTTGCACGAGCTTTTAACCCGATATTTCTATAATCTGACCCATTAATTAATTCTAATATTTTTTTCGCTAAATTCAAATAATCTTTTGGTTTAACTACAAAACCACTATCGTCTACAATTAACTTAGAATCTCCTACATCAGTAACCACACATGGTACCTGACATGCCATAGCTTCTGCTATAGCATTTGAAAAACTCTCTCCTAAAGATGAAGAAACATAAACATCAGCTGCTGATAATACAGCAGGAATATCAGTCCTTTGCCCGAGTAAAATTACATATTTACTCAGATCAAATTGATCTATTAGTGTCAATAAGTCTTTATTAGAATAGTTTAATCCATTACCAACCATAATCATCTTAAAATTAACACGTTCTGCCTTCAATTCATTTAATGCTTTTACTAAAGTGTAATAATCTTTTTGTATATTCCATCTACCAACAGTTAAGAGGACATTATCTTCCTCTAGTAACGATAACTCTTTACGTATTCTTATTCTATCTTTTGGTTCGAATTTAAATCTATCTAAATCAAATCCATTAGATATGTTTATGGATTTCTTATTAACATAACCAATATTCTTATGATTTTCAAAAGCCCTTATTGAATTATAGGATATAGCATTAACAAACCTAGATAGTATCGAGTTAACTTTAATAATTTTTAGTGTGCGTGATTTGTTCGCTTCCTTATCCAAATTACTATGTCTAATATTCCAAATAAGTCTTTTTCTTAATAATACCTTCGCTATTATAAACCCAAAAATATCAGCATGGTAAAGCCATGTGTTTACAATATCAAAATCTTTACAAATATTTCGAGCCATTATTAAAGAGCCAAAGAAATTATTGACTGTTAAATTTAAAGAATGTATTCTTATACCTTCAGCTTTAATCTTTTCTCCCATAACCCCCTCATCTATTAAAGTTATAACCTCATGATAATATTTATCTTTATCAGTATTTTTTAGTAACTTATAGAGCATATTTTCAGCCCCACCACTACCTAATCCTGTTATTATGTGAACAATTTTCTTCATAGAGAATCTGCATCCATTTCTACAAGTTTTCCTTATACCATTCAATTGCTTCAATAATTCCTCTTTCAAAACTCCAACTTGGGTCATATCCCAACATTTTTTCTGCCTTCCCAATATCTGCATTGCTGTGCTTAATATCACCTTTACGATCCGGTCCAAAAATTGGCTGAACATCTTTTCCTAACGCCTTCAATAAATAAGTATAGATATCAATTAAAAATTCTCTTCCACCATAAGCAATATTGTAGGCCTGTCCTGCTGCTTCATGGGATGCAATACAAGCTTTTAAGTTGGCCTCAATTACATTCTCGATGTAGGTAAAATCTCTACTTTGCTTTCCATCACCATTAATAGTTGGTTGCTCATTATTCAATAATTGTTTAATGAATTTTGGAATTACTGCTGCATAGGCACCATTAGGATCTTGTCTTCTACCAAAAACATTAAAATAACGCATACCATAAGTATCAAGACCATACATTTTAGTATAGAGTTTGGCATATTCCTCATCTACTTTTTTGGTAAGTGCATAAGGTGATAATACATTACCCTCTCTTCCCTCCTTTTTTGGAAGATTAGGTTCATCACCATAAACTGATGAACTAGAAGCATAGACAAATTTCTTTACACCATTTTGCCTCGCTGCCTCCATCATATTTAAAGTACCTTTTATATTAACATCTTCATAAAACAAAGGCATCTCAATACTTCTCGGAACACTCCCCCATGCAGCTTGATTCAAAACATAATCAATTCCTTCACAAGCTTTCATACAAGTATTAAGATCACGAATATCTCCTTCGATAAATTCGTAATTAGGATTGTTTAAAAACTCTTCTACATTTTCCTTTTTCCCAGTTGAAAAATTATCAAGTCCTCTTACCTTAAAACCAAGCTTAAGGATCGCTTCCACTAAATTAGATCCTATGAATCCAGCTGAACCAGTAACTAAAAATGTTGATCCTTCTGGAAAAGTTATATTTTGATATCCCATTATTTTAAAGCCTCCAATATGAAAATCCTTGCTTTTCTGCATCTTTTCTATTAAATATTCCTTTAATATCCATAATCACACAATCATTTACTTTTAATTCGGCATCATCTTCATATGTTGCAGCTACTTCAGCCATGGCCCCTGCCACATCGAAAGCAGATGAATAGCTGAATATTTTCATGAGATTCTCTAACTTCAATTCTTTAAACTCTTCATGGGGTACTGCAAAGATTACTGCATCAACGTTGTTTATTTCATCCATTTCAGATAGTAATATTCCATATTCATGTTTCAAATCATTTTTATCCGCTATGGGATCTACTACTTTTACTTCAACTCCGTACTCTTCTAATTCTCTGATAACATCTACAACTTTTGTATTTCTTACATCAGGACAGTTTTCTTTAAAGGTAACACCAAAGACTGCAACAATCGCTCCATTCACTTGTTTATTTGCTTTAATCATTTTCTTAACAGTACTTTCAGCTACATACTTACCCATATCATCATTTATTTTCCGACCAGATAATATAATTTGTGAATGATAACCCATTTGCTCCGCTTTATAAGTTAGGTAGTATGGATCCACACCAATGCAGTGACCTCCCACCAATCCAGGTGAAAACTTTAGAAAATTCCACTTTGTACCTGCAGCGTTTAGAACTGCGTTTGTATCAATGTCCATCTTATTAAAGATAATTGATAATTCATTCATGAACGCAATATTGATATCTCTCTGAGCATTTTCGATAACCTTCGCGGCTTCAGCTACTTTTATACTTTCGGCTCTATATACACCTGCATCTACAACCAACTCGTAAACTTTTGCAACAATATCAAGCGTCTCTTCATCCATACCGGATACAACTTTTACAATAGTTTCTAGGCGGTGCTCATGGTCACCAGGATTAATTCTTTCTGGTGAATATCCAACTTTAAAATCTACACCACATTTTAATCCGGATTCTTTTTCTAAAATTGGCACACAGATTTCTTCAGTTACTCCTGGATATACTGTGGACTCAAATACTACAATAGCACCTTTTGTTAGGTTTCTTCCTAAAGTTCGACTAGCGGATTCTACCGGTGTTAAGTCTGGGGTATGGTCATCTCGAACAGGAGTAGGAACTGCAACAATATGAAACTTTGCCTCTTTTAATTTTGCTTCATCTGAAGTAAATTCCACTGTTGTATTCTTGATAACTTCATTCCCAACTTCTTTAGTCGGATCAATTCCACTTTTGTAGAGATCTATTTTTTGTTTGTTAACATCGAATCCAATCACATCAATTTTTTTTGCAAATGCTACAGCAATCGGCATTCCTACATACCCAAGCCCAACTAAAGAGATCTTTTCTTCCTTCATAACAATCTTTTCATATAAGTTCATTTTTTATTTCTCCTCAATTATTTTATTGATTTCATCCATATAGATATCAACCACTAATTTTCGATTAAATTCTTTTTCCATTTTGCGACGCCCTGCAATTCCCATGAGTTTCTTCTTCTCATATGGCAGAATAATAAATTCTTTGATTGCATCAAATAAACTCTCAACACTTTTTGCTTCAAACCCTATACCACTTATCCCATCATCAAAAGTTTCAATACACCCTGGAACATTTGAAGCTAACACCGGACGTCCAGATGAAGCTGATTCTAAAAGAACATTTGATGTTCCTTCATGATAAGAAGGAAGAATGGTAGCATGTGATTTTTTTATATATGAATGTACATCATGCTGGTGACCATGATAATTTATGATTCCTAAATCACTTAATTCATTTAGTTGCTGAGCATAATTCTCTTCGCTCCCACCAATTAAATCAAACTGAACATTCTTATATTCTTTTTTTATCCTTTTAGCAGATTCAAATAGTTCTTCTATTCCTTTTGCTTTCATAATGCGTCCTATGAAAAGAAATCTTATAACTTTATCTTCTTCAGGATAATTTTCAAAATTGTGTTGTTTTAGGTTAACTCCAGATCCTGGTATAACCTTTACCTTTTTCTTAACAATATTGTTAAAAATAAAGAATTGTAGATTTGGTTTGTTTTGAAAAAAAACAGTTCGTGCATTTTTTAAACCCAATCTGTATAAATTTAATGTTACCTTTTGCAATAGCCCAGGGTTTTCTATAGCAGTACCTAATCCAGTCACATTGGTAATATAAGGTATATTATTTAATCTGCACATCATTCCTCCATATATATTGGGTTTGATTGTGTAGGTTAAAACGACATCAGGTTTTATCCTCTTAAGGATGCTGTTATAACGATATAATAATAGTAAATCTGTAATGGGATTTGTACTCCTTCTGCTAATTGGTGTATTAATATATTTGCTTCCTAATTCAACTAATTTTGAAACATAATCCCCGTTTGGTAATGACAAAAATACCTCATGTTCTTTTACGAGTCCTTCAATAAGTTCTTTTCTGAATTTGTATAAGCCGATATCATTATTCGCCAGTATTAATACTTTCGCCAACTTCTACACCCCTAGCACATTACAAGTTTCATTTTTTTACCTTGATGAGCTGAAATCGACTTATTGAGTCACATGAAACTTTATTGGCTTTGCCGGTGCTCCCACAGCTGTACAGTTTGCAGGCAAGTCTTTCACAACAATCGATCCAGCTCCAATAATTGTATTCTCTCCAACGGTTACCCCTTGGATAATAGCCGAACCCGTGCCAATATTGGCACATTCTTTCGCTACTACATAACCGGAAATGTTAACACTCGGAAGAACGGTTGTATAATCTTCTAAAACTGCATCATGTCCAACTGTACAATCCAAGTTAACAATGACATGCTTTCCAATGGTGACATCCACTGTAATTATATTTCCCGCACATATAATTGAACCTTCTCCTATGGATACTCTATCTGAGCAAATAACACTCGGATGAACTAAAACCGGGAATTGATTTTTGCTTTCTTGAATTCTTACCATGATTTTCTTTTTAATTATAGGGTCTCCAATAGCGTTAACCACAAAGAGCTCTTGATTTTTTAACCATTCAATGTTGCCGATTACTTTGTACCCGTTAACTTCTTTACCTTGTATTTCTTCATTATCATCAACAAAACCAATAAGATTCCATTCAGTATTTACCTTATTAATTTCTTCAATTAACCAAGCAACCTCTCTACCAAAGCCGCCTGCCCCTATTATTACGATGTCTTTCATTTCTTATTCCTCCGTTATCTTACTGCCTTCAAAATATTCCATTGTTGCAGCCGCCTCTGAGTTTATTCCTTCACGTATAAAGACCTTTTTAAAAGTGTGGTAGATAATCTTTACATCTAAAGCAAGAGTAATATTTTCTACGTAATCCACATCCAGATTAAATTTCTCTTCCCAACTAATCGCATTTCTACCACTCACCTGAGCCAAACCAGATAGCCCTGGTCTAACTTCATGACGTCGTTTTTGATTATTGTTGTACAACGGCAAATATTGTACCAATAATGGCCTTGGGCCGATAATAGACATATCACCCTTCAAAATATTAAAAAGTTCCGGTAGTTCATCAAGAGATGTAGAACGGAGTAATCTACCAAACTTCGTCAATCTAACGCTATCAGATAGTAACTCCCCTTTATTATTTCTTTCATCCGTCATAGTCCTAAACTTATACATCATAAAAATCTCTTCATTAAGCCCGGGTCTCTTTTGCTTAAAAAGAACAGGGCTACCTAATTTTGTTCTCACAAGAATTGCAACTACTAAAAGTATCGGACTAAGAACAATAATGGCGGCTAATGATAGTATGAAATCCATCGGTCTTTTTATGAATCTCCTATAAATACCACCTTTGGAATTATTCATTACTTTAACCACAGCCCCTTAATAGTCTCCACAACTCTTTCTAAGTCCTCATTCATCATCTTTGTATCTGACGGCAAACAAACTCCATTTTCAAACAATTTCTCCGATATTCTTTCACCAACATAATCATATTTCTCGAAGAACGGCTGCATATGCATTGGTTTCCAAACAGGTCTTGACTCGATATTCTCTCTCTCAAGAGCTTCCATGACATCAATAGGTCTAACCGGTCCAGTTAAAACCATTGAGCTTAACCAATAATTAGGTTCATTCCACTTATTACTAGGCATGAACTCAACACCCTCAAGTTCACCAAGTTCTTTCTTATACAATTCAAAAATGTAGTTCTTTTTGGCAACTCTTTGAGCTAATACTTTAAGCTGCCCTCTACCAATCCCTGCAACCACATTGCTCATTCTGTAATTAAACCCTAATTCACTATGTTGATAATGCCTTGCTTGATCTCGGGATTGAGTGGCCCAAAATCTTGCCTTAGCAATTCTCTCTTCATTATTAGAAACAAGCATTCCACCGCCAGAAGTTGTGATAATCTTGTTTCCATTAAAAGAGAAAATGCCATAGTCACCAAAAGTTCCAGTATGCTTACCTTTATAGTAAGTACCCAGAGACTCTGCAGCATCTTCTATAACCGCTACATTATGTTTCTTACAAATATCCATTATCTTATCCATATCTGCAGATAAGCCATATAAATGAACAACAAAGACTGCCTTTACTTCTGGATACTTCTCAAATGCTTCTTCTAATGCTTTTGGGCTCATATTCCAAGTTTCATAATCACTATCGATGAATACAGGAATAGCATTTTGATAGATGATTGGATTTGCAGTAGCAGAGAAAGTAAGTGTTGGACAAAATACTTTATCCCCCTCTCCAACGCCTGCCGCCTTAAGAGCTAAGTGGATAGCAGCCGTTCCAGAGGAAAGTGCCGCTGCAGCTTTAGAACCAACCTTTTCGGCTAGTTCTTTTTCAAATCCATTTACGTTTTCCCCTAAAGGAGCAATCCAGTTTGTTTCAAAGGCTTCCTTTACATATTGCATTTCATAACCCTCATCACTCATATGAGGTGATGATAGAAATATTCTTTCTTTCACTTTTGTTGTCTCCATCTTCATACTTCCTCCTCAATTAGGTTGCTACTTTAGAAGATTAGGACTTAATTGGATCCTTACATCCCTTTCCAACCAACTACTAAACCACTAAATTCATTTAACCCAGAATATCTACGTAATCCTACTGAATTCACTTTTAAGAAAATAAATTATCCGAAATTACTCTAAAAAACATCCCGGGTCCCTTTTAAACTAATAAGAACCCGGGTGAATCATTTTTAATTATCTCTTTAAAAAGTCCATTACTTCACCAAGCAAAAAGCAAGTTCCTTCTATATAATGTCTATAATTTAACAAGCTACTTCGCAACCAAGAAAACTTTGTTCTTCTTCCGATTAGCCAAATTGACCACATACTCTTTCAACTGAATACCATTAAAACTCTCAAACCGCTCTAACAAGAATTCAATCTCCTCCTCCTGCTCCAAAACAGCCCTACCAATAAAGATTTTCGGATAAATCGGCTCAGGATGAATCTCTTTTTCGTTTAAGAGCTCCTCAAACATCTTCTCCCCAGGCCGTAGCCCAGAAAAGCGAACAGGAATCTCATCAGTTGAATAACCCGAAAGGGTAATGAGATTTTTAGCCAAATCAACAATCCTAACCGGCTCCCCCATATCCAGCACAAAAATCTCCCCACCACGAGCAAGCGACCCAGCCTGAATCACAAGCCTCGAAGCCTCCGGAATCGTCATAAAATACCGCGTCATATCCGGATGAGTAACCGTAACAGGCCCACCAGCCTGAATCTGCTTCTTAAACAGAGGAATAACACTACCCCGACTACCAAGCACATTCCCAAACCGCACAGCGACAAACTTGGTCTGACTCTCTTGGTCGAGTTTTTGTATAATCATCTCCGCAACCCGCTTAGTAGACCCCATAACATTAGTAGGATTCACAGCCTTATCAGTAGAAACCAGAACGAAAGTACCAACACCGAAGGTGTCCGCCGCCTCCGCAACATTCTTAGTCCCAAAAACATTATTCTTAACAGCTTCCCTTGGGTTATACTCCATCAACGGCACATGCTTATGAGCCGCAGCATGATAAACAACATCCGGAACATGCTCTTCAATAACCTCAAACATCCGCTCCCGGTCCTGCACATCCCCGATCACAGGCACAATCTCGATTTGCTGTCCATATTTGTTCCTAAGCTCCATATCAATGGTATAAATACTGTTCTCTCCATGCCCAACGAGAACCAGCTTTTCCGGCTCGAACTTGCAAATCTGTCGGCAAATCTCAGAACCAATCGATCCACCAGCCCCGGTTACCAGTACCGTTTTACCAGACACATATTCTGAGATCCCCTCAATATCAAGCTTAATCGGATCACGCCCCAGCAGATCCTCAACCTCAACATCGCGGAAGCTGCTGACGGCTACTTTGCCAATCATGATATCCTCGATCTTTGGCATGATCTGCGGCTTGATTTTTGTCTTTGTACATTCTTCAAAAATCATTGTCAATTCTTCCTTTTTCAATGAAGGAATCGCAATGACGATTTTATCAATCTTGTATTTTTCCACAGCTGCGGCGATATCCTTGCTTGTACCTGCTACCGGGATACCAAGGATTTGTAATTTATATTTTTTTGTGTCGTCATCGATGAACGCTGCCGGCATCAATCCTAAATCACGGTTGTTCTTTAATTGTCTCGCTACCAGTGTGCCAGCTTGTCCGGCACCGACGATCAGTACCTGTGTCATGCTTTTATCCGGCTTCAAGAACCGATCCCTGGTGATTCTCCACCAGAAGCGGCTGCCGCCAATCATCAAGATCAGCAGTGTCCATGCGCTGAAGAGCACGCGGCCGTATACATGGTAGTCCATTATGTATTGGAATAAGGTCAGCATTAATATTGAGAGTGTCACCGATTTGGTGATCCCTATCAACTCTCCGACACTTGCGTATTCCCAAGCTTTGTTGTAAAGCAAGAACATCGATGCGAATACATGATGGCAGAGCAGGAGGACAAGTGCACTGATAAAAACATTTTCGAAATTCAAGGTTTCAAGTGAAGGATGCAGTGGTATATAACTGATATAGACTGCAGCAAATACAATTAGCGAATCCAAGCCGGCAAGTAATAGTAAACGTTTGTGGTAGCTCATCGATATCCCCCTATTAAATTAAGATTTCACATTGTTATTTCCATATAATTTTTTAGCTCCAAAAAATAAATATCTAATGAAAACACAGGTGTCAAGACATGTATTTTCATTAGATATTTATTGTCTTAAAATAATAATTAATGGGCATCTAACCCGCCCTCACATCATGCTATCGACAACTCATGTGTCTAAGGACTGCTTTCCCAGCATCCCACAGCATGATCGAGTGCCTCCATGGGTAACGGGTAGGAGGCATCGCCGGTCAGGTCTTCCTGACAAATGATGTATTTTCATTCTAGGTAGTTTAAAAGATTCCAAGGAATTTTTTCTTTTTGATCCGATGCGGCACTTCTTTGTAGACGTTTTGGTCCCGCACCAGCAGCTCGGCGTTTTCTTTGAAGAAATAGACCATATCCACACCATAGCGGGTATTGACGGTATCATAAGTGTGCGCAAGGTGGAAGGCACGTTTGTTTGTGTTATGCGCATCCGAGGCGATGAAATGGGCCAAATTTGCTTCAATCAGCTGTTCGGAAAAGCCTCTAATCCTTTTTCCGAATATTCCGCAAACGCTTGACGCAGTCAGTTGCGAGAGTGCCCCGTTCTTGATCAATCGATAAAGAATCTCTGGACGCTCGATGATTTCCTGGTTCCGTTCCGGATGGACGATGACCGGAATTTTCCCTTCCAACTGCAAATCGTATAATAATTTATCAGCATACCTTGGCACATGTCCTGATGGTAATTCGATGAATATGTATTTTGTACTGTTCAGGGTACTGACTTCCCCCAATGTAATCCCCTTCAGCAGCTCCCCATGAATGGCCGGTTCCTGGCCCTGGAGGATGGTCAAAGGAATCTTCTCCTCTTTCAATACCTCATTCAATTCATCCGTCTTTAGGATGATTGCTTGTTTCCTATTTTCATAGCGTCCATTTTTATGATGAGGGGTAGCGATAATTGTGTCGATTCCTTCGTTAACTGCAGCACGCGCCATTTCGATGCTATCTGCCAACGTTTGCGCGCCATCGTCTATTCCCGCTAGTATATGACAATGTATATCGATCATCGCGCACCCTCATTTCCATAAATTTGTCACATTTATAGTTCTTTTCTAATATTACCATTTATACCCCGTATAGGTAAATGGGGGGATTTTGTCGAATCCTTGTCGAATAGCTGTTATTTGTTTCCATAATAATAATAGTAGTCAGAGCTTTGCAGCTTTTTGTGATTCAATACCGCTCCAAGCAGCTTGCTTTTAGTATTCGTCAAGAGTTCCTTCGCCTTTGCAGCTTCATCCATCTCTGTCTTCCCACTGTAGACAACAAGAATCGATCCATCACATTTGTTGGCAAGAACCTGGGCATCCGTTACTGCCAGCATTGGCGGTGTATCGAAAATGATGACGTCGAAATGCTGTTTCGCCTCTGCCAGGAATTGATTCATCGCCTTTGAGCCAAGCAACTCTGCCGGATTCGGCGGAACCGGCCCGCTTGTCAGAATTCCCAGATTCTCGATTTCCGACTCATCCACCGCTTCAACCAATTGCATTTGTTTTGATAGTACGGATGACAGGCCGAAAGTATTGGTTAAATTAAACGTATAATGCACAGTCGGTTTTCTTAAATCTGCATCGATTAGCAATACCCTTTTTTCCTGCTGAGCGAAAACGACAGCCAGATTAGCAGCGGTTGTAGATTTCCCGGCTCCTGGACCAGCAGAAGTAATCATGATCGTCTGGATATCCTCGTCTACTGAAGAGAATTCAATATTTGTCCGGATTGTCCGATACTGCTCTGAGATCGGTGATTTAGGTGCAAAGAACGTAACCAATTTTCGTTTATTGTTGCCAGCGGCCTGTTTCTTTTTCTTAAGAGCCAATAGACTCACCTCTTGTTCTTGGTTTTCTTTCTGAACGTCTATGTTTCATATCTTCAAACTTTGAATCTTCAATAACAGAAATGACCCCGAGGATCGGAAGTTCAAGGTTCTTTTCAACATCCTGTTCATTTTTCACGGTGTTATCAAGGTACTCAAGCAAGAAAGCCAGTCCTACGCCAGCCATTAGGCCTACTACCAGCGCTATGGCAATATTGAGAATTGGCTGAGGTTTAACCGGCGATTGTCCGTCCAGGACTTCCGCTCTAGACAGGATATTAATATTATCAGCTTTCATGATGTTTTCCTCTTTAAAGACTTTCGCAATCATGTTTGCCAGTTCTGCAGCTTGGTTTGGATTCTCATCCTGGACAGAAATATTCATTACCTGTGACTGATTCTCATTGCTCACAGTGACCTTTTGGCTTAGCTGCCCCGAAGTCATATTTAAATCCATTTCCTCAATGACTAAATCCAGGATCGCCGGACTTTTGAGGATTACGGTATATGTGTTGATCAACTGAAGGCTCGTCTGAACATCAGCCGGGTTATAATTTCCCTGATCAGAATTTGATTTATTAATGAGTATTTGTGTCGATGCCTGATAAATCGGTGTTAAAACAAAAAAACTGACAATCCCACTTACCATTACAGCGGTTAATGTTATTGCCAGGATTAGGAGAATTCGCTTCTTCAATGTTCCAAATAACTCTTTCAAACTAATAGTCTCTTCCATTTTACTCCTCCTGAAAATGTAAAAAAATGAAAATCCTTAGGTATTATAGCATAGCACCTTGTAAAAACTGTTGTTTCTTGTCATAATTTTAACATACTTGAAATCTTTACCTATTTTAACACCTTTAACTGTATTTATCTTTATTTTTTTGTATCTTTTCCCGATTGGTATAAATTACATATAATCATTGAGAGGTGAATATTTGACATTATGAAGAATTTCATAATTATATTTCTTTCCATAGCTTGTGCCACTCTCCTGTTTCTCGGAAATCAACAGTGGAAGGAAAAGGTCCAAGTAAGAAGCAGCGCGACAAATACTTTTTCGACAGAGGAGAATCAAGCAAACAAACCTGATGATGAACATCCTGACAACCTGACGGACTATACAAAAAATTGGCCAGAGAAGGCCAGGACGATATTCGAGACTGCACTTGAAGAAGGACGTCCATTTAAAATCCTGCTGGCAGGCTCTCCAGCAATGGGGAATGCAGAAACCGGCTGGGCTGAACTTTTAACAGATCAACTGCAAAATACATATGGTGATGCTATAGAAGTTACCGCGAAAAGCTATGAGATGACCTCCCGGGAATTCATCGATGCAGAAACGCAAAACGAACTGGCTGCCGAACAGGCTGATCTCGTTTTGCTGGAGCCATTCATCCTGATGAATAACGGCAAAGTAGGCAATGACCAGGCTGTTGAACATTATTCAGTCATCATTGACGCCATCCTGTCAGCAAAACCTGACACAGTGGTCATTCTCCAGCCGGCGAACCCACTGTCAAAAGCAAGGTTCTACCCGCTGCAGGTAGAGGCACTTAAAGAGTATGCCGAGACGAACGGACTGGACTATCTTGACCACTGGCAGGCCTGGCCAGAAACAGAAGTTGAAAGACTTGAACTCCTGTCTGGAGGAGACCCGAATTTTCCGAATGAAGAAGGCCATAAGCTCTGGGCTGATTATCTGATTGATTACTTCATTGCAAAATAAAAAAATGGTGACTCGAAGCTGAGTCGCCATTTTTTAACGTTCCCTATGCACGATTTGATCAATAAAATCGAGGACAGCGCCCCTTAGCTCAGGATCCTGGAGCGCAAATTCAATGGTTGTTTTGACAAAACCGATCTTCTCGCCGACATCGTACCGTTTCCCTTCAAAATCATAGGCAAAGACGCGCTGAATCTGATTCAGCTTCTGGATGGCGTCTGTCAATTGGATCTCTCCGCCTGCTCCCGTTTCCATCTGGTCAAGATACAGGAAGATTTCCGGTGTAAGGATGTATCTGCCCATGATTGCCAGATTGGATGGTGCAGTACCCGGCTCCGGTTTTTCAATCAGGTCCTCGACATGGTATCTTCGGCCATCCTGACTCGAGGGCCGGATGATGCCATATCGATGCGTTTCCTCAGCTGGGACTTTCTGGACACCTATCACGGAAGACCTCGTCTCCTCGTACTGATCAAGCAGCTGCTTCAGGCATGGCGTCTCACTCTGGACAATATCATCACCAAGCAGCACAGCAAACGGTTCATCCCCGATAAAATGACGGGCACACCAGACAGCATGGCCCAATCCCTTCGGCTCCTTTTGCCGAATATAGTGGATATCAGCCAGATTGGTCGAATAACGCACCTTATCCAGCAAATCCTGCTTCCCTTTTTCCTCAAGATTCCGCTCAAGTTCCGGGGCATAATCAAAGTGGTCTTCAATCGCCCGCTTTCCTTTTCCTGTCACAATGATAATATCCTCTATGCCTGACGCAATCGCTTCTTCCACTATATATTGAATCGTCGGCTTATCGACAATCGGCAGCATTTCCTTCGGCATCGCCTTCGTTGCGGGAAGGAAACGGGTGCCAAGCCCCGCTGCAGGGATGATGGCCTTCCTGATTTTTTTCATCTGCTGGTTCCTCCTCATAAGAACGTTGCTTATATACCATATTATTGCGAAGAACACGGCAGCATACCACATAAAAAGGCAAAAAAAATACTGGCGCCATCATATTCATGGACCAGTGTTTATTCATTAATTGTCTTCAGATCGAAAATTAAGTCTTCCATCAACTTTTTGATCGTCATTTCCTCGCTATTCGTCCCTTTTTCAAACGTCCTTTTCATTACATCGAAAAAGAGCTCCTGATTCCATTCTGCTGATTTTTCCTGAGTATCCATTTTATATCCTCCCGACCCGTCTGCAATGACATCATTCTATTAAATTAATAGAAAATTGTAAATAGATTTCCATAAACAAATTGTTAATTCTGGAACATCCTGCTATTAATTGTCAGAAAATCGTACCAATTGTACCTTTTTCTGTGCTAAAATATGAGTAAATAATACAAGAATTGGAGTGCTGACAAAAAAAATGAAGAAACAAGCCGTTTCCGTAATGACCGCTGCCCTTCTGTCTTCCACTTTTGCCGGAATTGCCTCTGCCGATACATATACTGTTAAAAAAGGGGATACCTTATCCCACATTGCTTCTACATATAAAACTAGTGTTACAGAATTAAAAAAGACAAATAAACTGTCTTCAGATTTAATTTATGCAAACCAGACGCTGACGGTTCCTCCATTCGCCCAGAAAACAACAGCCTCTTCTCCAGTTGCTGTCAAGCTAGCTTCCGTTAAAAAAGCTGAGCTGTATACCGTAAAGAGCGGTGACACTCTTAGTAAGATTGCTGCCAGTAACAAAATTAAGCTGGCTGATCTGATGAGCTGGAACGGAATCGATGGACATCTCATCTATCCTGGCCAGAAGCTGAAAGTTTCCGGCGGAACAGCTGTGAAAGAAGCAGTACAGACCGTTCCAGCAAAGAAGGAACCGGCGAAACCGGCTTCACCTGTACAAACACCGGCAAAGACCGCACAATCAAATTACATTATTAAGTCCGGCGATACATTAAGCAAGATTGCCTTGCAGTATAATATGACCGTCAAGCAGCTGAAGGAGCTTAACAAGCTTTCTTCTGACCTGATCTTTGTCGGCCAGAAGCTGAAGGTCAGCAATCAGGCTGAAACTAAAGATAAAGTAACAACCGACACAACTGCACAAAAGCCAGTACAGACTTCAGAGCCAGATATCATTTCTATCGCCAAGGAATACATGGGCGTTCCATATGTCTGGGCAGGAAGCACGCCAGATGGATTTGACTGCAGCGGGTTCATCTATTACGCCTACAATAAAGCAGGCAAGCAAATGGGCCGCTATTCTTCCGAAGGATATTACAACCGCTCTTTCTATGTGAACGAGCCGCAGCCCGGAGATCTTGTATTCTTCGAAAATACCTATAAGAAGGGCATCTCCCATATGGGAATCTATCTCGGGAACAACGAATTCATCCACGCCGGCACTTCAGGCGGTGTCATGATTTCCAGCTTGAGTGAAACATACTATGCTAAACATTTTGAAGGATTTAAAAGATTTTACTAGGTCCCTTTGTATTTACCACAGTCATAGAGCAATAAAACATGGAGCAGGAAATTTTCCTGCTCCATGTTTTCGTTTTAATTTGCTGCTTCGGTTCTTTCAGCTCTTAATTCTGTTTTCTCATGTGATCCTAAAAATACCGTACCTGCATATACAATGGCCGCGACCGCAAAAATAGCCATGCCAATAAAAAACCTCTTAGAAACACCTGTCATCTCGATTCCCCCACACTACCTGAAAAGTATTCACACTCTTAGTCGATATGGAAGCTTGTCTCGTTTCAGTTTTTTGTTCGACAAAAAAACCCGTTTTCCATAAATAAGCTAAGGTGAACTTTCTCTATGTATTCTCTATTATCCTTCATTGCTGCTTTTCGTGTAGGGATAAGAGTTTATAAGCGGAAAATTTCCTGCTATTGTATCTTGAGGCGCTTGTGAAGTAGAAATAAGCGGATATATTCCGGTTAAATTCTCTAAATAAGACAAAATCCAACGAATTTAATTAAATAAACGGAAAAACTACCCTTAATTTCATAAAAATAAGGGTAGTTCACAATTTAAGCGGAATTCTTCCGTTTATTTTTCAAGCTCTATGAAATCAACATCTAGTGAAAACATAGCCTATTTAAAAAATCCGACCATAACCTGTTTGAACAGACTCCGCTTGCCTTCTTCCTTGAACGTCTTTTTGGCCAGTGAGCCTGGTTTCAATTTACTGAAAAATGGGCTGTCTGCTTTTTGGACGTTTTCCGGTTTACGGACGAAGAGTTCACCGGGTTTGACTCCTTTTTTCACTTCAGTCTTTTCGCCGACTTCTAGCCCTTTTTTGATTTTGCGTTTTTCGACTTTTCCTGTTTCGTTCAGGACATAGATATAACTATTTTTCTTGCCTTTATCTATTGATTGTTGTGGAACGACCGCGGCATTGACCACCTGGTTGGTGACGACAGAGACGTCGACATGTGTTCCGTGGACGACTTCCTCATCTTCGAGTTCAAGTTCGATTTCAAACGGGAATTGGCTTTCTTCTCTTACAGAAGGGTCGGATTCTGGATGTTTAGCGATTTTGGTGAGCGTACCGCCAATCGCGCCTCCAAACATATCGGATTTAACGTATACCTCCATGCCTTCCTGGACATTTTTCAGATCTCTTTCGGAAAAAGTCCCTTCAACTTTTGGCGTGTCTGATATGATTGTCACGATTGGATTGTTCAGTTCATAATTAATTTTTTTTACCGAACCTGCGACTTCGCTGCTGATTTCAAGCTCGTCACTGCCGTCGTAGGAATCGATCTGATCATCGTACTTGTCGATTTCTGCTTCCACACGGCTTTTTTCCAATTCTTTATCGTAGATTTCTTTCTCGATTGATACCGACATCAGATCGTTTGACGAATCGGATGCCGTTCCGTTGCCGGCAACAGGCAGACTGTTGTCAGTGGTGGAGGCCGAAACGGTCTGCAGATAGGAAAGCTGCTTGATTTGCTCCTCAAGCAATGTCGCCTCTGTTTCCAGCTGGCTTTTCTCAGCCTCGAGCCTGGCGAGTTCCTTGTCGATGTTATCGGAGGAATATTCAAAAAGCGGAGTTCCTTCATCCACCTCGTCGCCTTCTTTTACAAGGAAGCTTTTGAACTCACTGGAATTGGGATCATAGTAAACATGATGCTCTTCATCCGGAGTGACTACGCCCTCTGCATGGAGCGTTTCTGTCAGCGTCTCCTTCCCGATTTTTCCCCAGCTATTGATATAGGAGGAGCGAACCGCCTTACCGTCATCCTTGAGGGCCAGGTAGAGATTGCCTGATACAAATAGAATTCCGGCGGACAGCAGGATGGCATTCTGCTTTTTCATGGTTGTTCCCCTCCCTTAAAGGATATTCTCCATTCGAACGAATGAAATAAGTGCTGCAAAAAGCCAGATGACAAGATGAATGGCGATCACGAACAGAAGAGTGATCTTCGGATTCCTGTCTGTCATTGCTTTTAAATACTTGTATTCTATGAAAATAGCCCAAATCTTGAAAATCGATATGTAGGCAAGAAAATGGATCAAGAAATCATTACCTGTTATGTATTGCGCGATGACACCTAATGAAAACGGCGAAGATATTTTTGTCAGACCTAGATATATTGCCATCGGCACGATCAATAACTTTTCCATGAGCAAGATTGGCATGACGAACAGCTGGATGGTAAGGAGTCTCTTGAACTCCAGGTCTGTCACCGTCCAGAAAAACAGTGCTGGCAGGAAAAGCAGGATGGCGCCGAAAAACAGCCCCTGGATGATCTGCCCCGCAAGGAACAGGGATTTATTCATTTCATATTCTGCCCTAGTGATGGAAGTCAGCTTTTTTGATAAGTATTCTGAATCGACTCCTAAATAGGCACTAACCCCGAAAATCAATCCGCTTAGCAAAATGAACAGGATTGTTTTTTTCCAGACTCCAGGAAACCGTTCTGTATCTCTTAGCTTATATGTATAGTAGTTATAGTTAAAAAGTCCGCGGAATACTTCTATTCTGTTCTCCATCTCCAGGCCCCCAGATTGTAGTTGCTTGTCTACCTTCTATTTTATATGAAGGGTTTCCATTATTGAAATATTAACCAATGCCTCCGTGAAAGTTAGACGATTAGTCCCAAGAATTTGTTTCATCTTACTTCCCCACTCCTCTAATGGCTCTTTTTTGGGTATAATAGAAGAATATGTTTTTTTCTTATTTTGATTTTAACAAAGCTTGTCTTATGAGCTTGTCGAATTATGCGATACATTTGGAAAAAGAACGAAGTATGCTGCGTGAACGGGGGAATCGCTGTGGCTGTCATACCTGATAACCAGGCACCGATTTTTAAAGAAGCTGCCGCAAAACTGAATACTATCCTTAAATCAGAGGTCGAGGAGGATGCGCGCCTTGTGCAGAAAGGGCTGATGCTCTACCGCCAGGGGACGGTCCACCACTTGAAATACATGGTGAAGTCAATTTGGGCAACGGTCCAGGACGTAACGCCGGTGCGTGTGTACATAAATGTTTCCGATCCTGAAGAGAGCAGCTGCACCTGCCCTGCCGACTCGTTTTGCCGACACCGGCTGGCTGCGTTTTTCCAGGCCTACAGCGATGTCGCAAGCGTATCCGACTGGGTCGAGGCCTGGCGGAAGCCTGCAAAGGAACAGCTGAATGCTGAAAAATGGGGGCTGCAGCGCGCGAAGGATCTGGTGAAGAATGATTCTCGGTCTGGACACGATTACGATGGCTGGGCTTCTTCCTTCCGTGAGAGCTTTGAGGAAATCATCAAGGGCCATGGTGAACCGCGGGCGTATGTTGTGCCCGGTCTGTTCCGCTCATATATCCGCCGCGTAGAGGTTTCCGCACCGCTTGAGGCTGTCTGGAAAAACCTCTATCTGATTGCGGCGTCGGTGCATTCCTTCAATTTGCTGACTGACCTTGCCATTGATCAAGGCCATGATGAGGAAGCGACGATGGACCGGTATTACCGGCCGCTGTTTGAGGATTTGTTCCATGACGCCGAGGAATACATCGAGCGGCTCGCCTACGGGACGATGCCATTTTCGTTTGATACCTTTTTGGAGCGCTTGAAGGATGATGCTGTCAGATTGACAGAGCCTGACGCTACTGGCGGCTATGACCGGATTGATTTATACCGCCTGCTGTGGGAAAAGCTTTTTAAAAATACAGGGTGGCGTGAGGCTGAACTGGCCCGTCTTGAAGCATTTGGAGAGGGCAAGCGGGATCAGGTCGAGGAAGTTGCCTTGATCCACCAGCTTATTTTAGCGAAGCAGGACGGGGACGCATTGAAAAGGTTCACTGCTCTTCCTGTCAGCGCCATTCCTTATATGTTTTATTGGCTGGACGGCTTTCGCGTGCAGCGCGAGTGGAACCGGATGGGACCGTTCATCGATTACCTCGTCCAGCAGCTGCGGAATTACCTGAAGCATCTGGGCGAGTATTATACTTGCAAGAAATTCACACGCTATGCGCTGAAGCTTGTCGGGGCATACACTCGCGAAATCGGACGCGGCGAACTGTATGACCGCGCGCTGGCACAGGCGATGCCATACAGTTTTTACGAATATGAAGATTCTTTGTTTGAAAAAGGCCAATACGAACAATGGGGCGAGCTCCAATCGTACTTTGGCTTTGAATATAATTCGATATCGAACGAGCGCCTTAAAGAATTACAAAAGGTGGCGCCTGAAGTGTTGATTCCCTTATACCACCAGATGGTCGGGGACTTGGTCGACATGAAAAACCGCAGCAGCTACAAGCAGGCTGCACGATTGCTGAAAAAACTGCGGACAGTGTATAAAAAACTGAAGCGCATGCCCGAGTGGGAAGAATTTTTCGCGAAGCTGCTCGTGAAGACAAAGAGACTGCGGGCTTTCCATGAAGAATTGACACGGAGCAAGTTGATTGAGGTTGAGTGATGGAAACGGGGGACAACTCTTGTTTAGTCAGCAAAACGAAAGAGACAGAAGAACCGTCCCCATGTCTCGGAGGTGTTTTTGATGCTTGAGATCAAGCAGATTCATATAGATGTGTTGCCGGTTGCGGGCGGGCGTTATTTTTTGAGTGCCGAGGATTTTGATGGCTTTGAGCTTAAGACCGCTGAATGGAAGAAGCTGCTGTTTTTCCGTCATAAGGAGAGTTATTACGGGACGATGCTGGATTCTGACAAGTGGGGCGTGACCGAGGGTGTGGCCCTTAGCGCGTGGCAGCTTGTGACCTTGTTCGGCGAGGAGAGCTTCAACCGGCTTGTTGAGTGGGAATGGGATGATGTTGGCGATATCTGCCTGTCCACTGCCCACGCGATTTATGATGCGATCCTTGCGAAGGAATGGCATCCTGATTTCACCCAGCTTGATGGCGAGGATTTCCGCTGGAAGCTTCCGGAGAGCGTGCTTGATGAGTTCCATGAACCGTTCTGGGAGGAAGAGCTGACGATCGGTGACGAGAAGCTTCTCGTGCGTGATTTCGTGGCGGAGCTGTTCCATCATGGTTTAGAGTCGTACTTCCATGAAAATGAGACGATGAAATACCTGCTTGGCGATAAGCTCGATGTGCTGCGGAACAAGCAGCTTTCAGCCTCGCAGCTGGCAGCGTATTTTGATGAGGATCGCTGGCTTGAGTGGATTGGCCTCAAGGAAAATCCGGCGCCGTTTTCAATCGGGATGCGTCTGGAGGAACCGGTTGATGATCTTGGTGATTGGAAACTGGGATTATTTTTGCGCGGAAAAGAAGAGCCAATGCTGATTGAAGCCCGTGATTATGAAAGCTATCCTGCTGGCTGGGATTCTTATAGCGATAAGATTGAGGATGAAGAAAAAAGACTGGCTGCGATTTTCCCATGGATTGAGGAAGATGGCCGTTTGAAGTCGACCCTTTCCGAGGATGAAGCCTGGATGTTTTTAACCGAGGCGAGCGAGACGCTGATTGCGCTCGGCATCGAAATCCTCCTCCCTTCATGGTGGGAAGCGATCAAGAACGCGAACCTGAAGGTGAAGGCGAGATTGAAGGGCCAGACAGGCTACCGCCGTTCGTTTGTCGGCCTGAACGCGATGCTCGACTATGACTGGCGTTTCTCGATGAATGGAGTGGACCTGAGCGAGGATGACTTCCAGCGCCTGGTGAATGAAAAGCGCCGGCTCGTCTACCTGAAGGGCCGCTGGATCAAGCTTGACCATGGCTTCATCCGCCAGATCCAGGAAATGATGAAAAAGGCAGATAAAGAAGGCTTGCACATCCGCGACCTGCTGCAGCAGGAGCTGTCCGATGAGGAAGAAGATGGTGAAGCACTCGATGATCCGCGGGCGTTCGCGAAAATCCAGATTGAGCTGAACCGCCACTGGAAACAGATGATGAAGCAGTTGTCGGAAACGAAGGAAATCCCGGATACACCGGTTCCGGCTGGTTTGCACGGTGAGCTGCGCCCGTACCAGAAGCTCGGCATGAACTGGCTGCTGTTCCTGAGGAAATATGGATTCGGCGCTCTGCTTGCCGATGATATGGGCCTCGGGAAGACGATCCAGCTGATTTCTTATATCCTCTCGGTAAAAGAACAGGAAAACGACGACCATCCGTCATTGATCATCTGCCCTACTTCCGTGCTTGGCAACTGGCAAAAAGAAATCGAGCGATTCGCCCCGGATTTGCGCGTCCATCTTCATTACGGACCTAACCGCCTGAAGGGCACTCTTTTTAACGAAGAAGCAATGGCATCGGATATTGTGCTGACTTCTTATGGATTAACGCATCTTGATTTTGAAGATCTCGAGAGCGTGGAATGGAGCAGCATCGCGATTGACGAGGCGCAGAATATCAAGAACGCCGATACGAAGCAGTCGCGTGCAGTACGAAAGCTGAAGGGCAAGCATCATATCGCCTTGACCGGGACGCCAATGGAAAACCGGTTGTCAGAGCTGTGGTCGATCTTCGACTTCACGAACCGGAGCTACCTTGGCAGTGCGGGGCAATTCCAGAAAGAGTTCATTTTGCCGATTGAAAAGGAAGATAAAAAAGAAAAAATCACCAAGCTGCAGTCATTGATCAAGCCGTTCCTGCTGAGACGGACGAAGAAGGATGAAGACGTTGCGCTGAACCTGCCAGATAAAGTGGAGCAGAAGGAATACTGCCCGCTGACTGCAGAGCAGGCATCCTTATATGAACAGCTTGTGAAGGACACGTTCGCGCAGATCGAAACATTGTCCAGCTTCGAGCGCAAGGGCCTCATCCTGCAGCTGTTGAGCAGGCTAAAGCAACTTTGTAACCACCCTGCTTTGTACTTGAAGGAAGAAAATCCAAAGCAGCTGATCGATCGTTCCGCGAAGATGGAGAAGATGATCGATCTCGTGAGCGCCGTCCTCGAACAGGAGGAAAGCTGCATCATTTTTACCCAGTATATCGGCATGGGCGAGATGATCCAGACTGCGCTGAAAAAGAAATTCGGCATTGATGTACCATTCCTGAACGGCAGCCTGCCGAAGACGAAGCGTGATGAGCTGATCACGAAATTCCAGAACCGCGAGTTCCCAGTGTTCCTGCTGTCCCTGAAGGCCGGTGGCACCGGACTCAACCTGACCGCAGCGAACCATGTTGTCCATTATGACCGCTGGTGGAACCCGGCCGTCGAAAACCAGGCAACCGACCGCGCCTACCGCATCGGCCAGAGCCGCTTCGTGCATGTGCACAAGCTGATCAGCACCGGCACGCTTGAGGAGAAAATCGATGCGATGCTTGAGAAGAAGCAGTCATTAAACGATCAGATCATCCAGAGCGACAGCTGGATTACAGAGCTGTCGACCGATGAATTGCATGAGTTGGTGTTTTTGTCATAAATTAAGAAGGGGACGTTCCTTAAGAACAAGGATACGTCCCCATATTTTTTGTCGAATATTATTTTAATTTTGTTACTTTTCCCCATGTTATATTTATATTGGATAGATTTAACCAATTAAGTTCCGGGGGAATACTAAAATTGAGAAAAATAATATTGTCACTTCTTGTACTAACAGGAGCTTTATTTTATTTTTATCTTAGGTCGGACATAACGCTCACATCTTTCGCTTGGAAAGAAAAAGCGGAGATACCTACAAGCCTTGAATTTAATGTAAAAGGTGTCCATGTCCGCTTGTTGAACAGTGACGATCTTGAAACGGAGAAGCTGAAAGGGCTTCAAATGGAACTTGAGCGGGAAATCATTGAAATCCTGGAATTTGCAAATGGCGACATGCCCGTTGTTGATGTACTGACATTGAATGTCACCACAAAAGATGGTTACGACTATTTGTCTGGCCTCTCTTTTGATCCTGAGCTAGAAGCCGAGGAACAATTTTTTTATTCCAATCTAACCTCAAACCTATTTGAGCAGTCCGCTTACAGAGGCCGCTTCACGGCTACTGGGCTTTCTGCCTATCTCATTGATGGCCCGGAATTTCTTCACGAAATGTATACTGACTATGCAGATGTAGAAGTTGCAAGCATTGAAGAGTTGTTCAACGGCACCACCTTCGTGGACCAAATTTATTACGGGTGGGGCTCCACTCCCTATACAGAGGAAGACGTCGAAGTGGCTGAAGCAACTTGGATGAAGGTTGGGAGTTTTTCCAGCTATCTAATTGACCAATATGGTTCTTTACTCTATTTTAAGATTTACGACAGCTCAGACATCCCATCGGATTTCAAGAAGATATACGGAAAAACAGTTACTGAAATGGAGACTGAGTGGAAGGAATATCTATCAATTGTGAATACTGATTAGGGAAGCAAGAGATCATACTCTTTGCTCCTTTCAATTAGCAAAACTAAGGAAGCGCAGGGTACCACACGTAAATCTAAATTCAGCATTCCTGAATGTGAACAACAATAATTGTCGGTATATAAAAAATGCTCAGGGCAAAAAAACTCTGAGCATTTTTATCGATTGAGGACCTTCTTTTTAAACTCGTCATGACTCTTTTTAAACTCTTCTTCCGTTACAGCATAAAACTTAAGTTTGTCATCAGTTTTCCAGGAGGAAAGTTCGAAACGATTAGCACCTTCATAAAAACGGCCTGTCAATTTGGCCTTTTTTTCATCTACTGTGGTGTATACTACCACCATAGTACCATCTGTTATTCCGTTAATAACCGCTATCTCTTCTTCGTATGGGTGATTTTCATTCCCTGTATCATTAACCATAAGAAGGGACCCTGTCAGCTCGCCTTCCAGCAAGGCTTCATCGATTTTGATGAACAACTGGTATGTGCCATCCTCTGAGGTATGAAGATATCCGTATACCTGACGGAGATCAGTGAAAAACCTTTTTATTCGGTCATTTTCTTTTTCTTCAGCATGATAGTTTAGCAGCGCATCGACATATTCAACAAGTTCTTCGTCACTGACAGGATTGTATAAATGACTTTCTGTTTCCTGCTGATTTTGAACGGAAAGGTGTGGACCGGAGAAGAAAGCAGTATACGAAATTGTTTTTCCATCTACGTTTACATTGAACTCATAACCCTTATCAGTTGATTCTCCAGTCAGCGGAAAGGTTTTCTCTTCAATATAAGGTGAGTCCCCATACCCATCCATCAGCTTTTCCTGGTGAAGATTGCCTTCCACTTTGCCTTTACGGCTTGTCAGTTCAAACCAATAAAGCATGCCGTTGTCAGTGTAAACAAATGCGTCAGCCTGATTCAGCGGGTCTCTTCGGTCTTTCATCTCTGTTATTGTCCACCAAAGTCCGCTAGCAATCAGCGATGCTATTATTACGATCGCTCCCCATGACTTGAAGCTTTTCATAAGGTACTCCCCCATTAAAATGAAACAAGAGTATGTCTATCCTTATTCCTTTCTGCCTCGCAGGCAGATAGGCTTTTATCCAAATATGAGAAGCACGAGAATGCAATCCCGTGCTTCTGGTTTACTTTATTTTGACGCCTTTACTATTGAAATAATGCCATTTCCCGCTAATCTTTTTCCAGCCTGTCTGCATGACTCCCTTACTGTCAAAGTAGTACTTCTTTCCGCTTAGGGTCAGCCAACCTTTTGTCATTACTCCGCTTTTACTGAAGTAATANTTCTTTTTGCTGATTGTTTCCCAGCCTGTNTGCATGACTCCAGAGCTGTCAAAGTAGTACTTCTTCCCGCTTAACGTCAGCCANCCTTTTGTCATCACTCCGCTGGAATTGAAATAATACTTCTTTTTGCTGATTGTTTCCCAGCCTGTTTGCATGACNCCATAGCCGTCNAANTAGTACTTCTTCCCGCTTAACGTCAGCCAGCCTTTATGCATGATGCCATTGGATTGAAAATAGTACTTTTTGCTTCCTGACTGGAAGAAGCCTTTTACCGGCAAGCCCGTTACGGGGTCATAATAATACTGGTTTCCTGATTGGTCTGTATACCACCCGCTTGGTGCTTTCCAGGTGACTGTGAGCACCACTTCCTCACTATAATGCGCTTCGTCGTTGTTGGCTAAAAACGATACTTTCGTGCCTTCTTTTAGTGGATTTATTTTTAACTCAAACAGACCGTTGGCATTTGCCTGGACAACATGAAGGACCCCTGCAATTTCAATGTTCACGTAGACATTCGGAGCTGTTTTCCCTTTTAACACCGTGCTGAGGGTGTTGATCGGCTCGACTGTTAGTGGAAGTAGATCCGGATCGGGAAGATCAATGACCGTCACTGTTACGTTGCTCGCATTTCCTGCTTTATCTGTCGCTATGATATTTAACTCGGTACCGCCCGCTTGGACGGGAATAGAAATCGCAAATGTGCCATCAGCTTTAACGATGCCAGAGCCAATGACCAGACCGTTTTTCATAATCTCTACCAATACGCCCGCTTCTCCAAAACCCTTGATTTCAGTCGATTTCTCATTGACGTGTTCCCATCTATTGATATCAACATAAGGCGGAGTCACGTCTTTTACTGTCAAGACTGCTGGTTCGCTGATATTCCCTGCAGAGTCTTCCAGTACAATCTTCATGACGGTATCGCCTTTGAATGGCTCATTGAAGATGATGGTGAAATTCCCGTAGCTGTCTGCATAAGCGGATTGAAGAACCTGATCACCCTGCAGCAATTTTACCAATGATCTCGGTTCTGCGGTTCCCTGCAGGTAGGAAGACTGGTCTGTCACCTCACCTGAAGTAATCACCGCTTTTGCTGGCGGCTGTTCATCCACGACAGTCACTGTAGTGCTTGCACTTTTGTTGCCCGCCGCATCGATGACCTGGACCTCAATCACCGTTCCTGCTTGTTGCGGAGTGATTTCCATAGAAAAATGACCTGCAGTGTCTGCAGTTATCTGTTTTTCGTCTCCGTTCACTTTGATCACGACAGTAATGCCAGCCTCTGAGATGCCTTCGACCTTTGTCGCCTGGTCATTCACCTTGTTGACCTGCGGCGCTGCCGGCGCAGTCGTATCACTCACTGTAACAGTTGCTTCCTTACTAGTCCTGCCATTGCCATCTATTGCTGTCAACTTGAGCATGGTTCCGCCTGGCTGCTCAGGAATATTCACAGAGTAGTCTCCCTCTGCCGACGACACTCCATCACCGATGAGTACTCCATCCTTCCATACTGATACGCTGGAATCCGCATCGGTCAACCCTGTGATGACAGTCTCTTTATCGCCTAATTTATTGACTGCCGGCGCTTCAAGGTCTCCCAAAGGCAACCCGTTTTCGATAGGTTTATAGGCAATTGGGCTATAGTCCAGAATCGCCGAAGAAAGGCGGTCCTCCCGTGCACCGTCAAGAATTCTTCGCTTTAACTGAGAAGGGTCAGTGGTGCTCCAGTAATTATTCGCCCCGTTGTATGTAAGTTCCCTTCCCTTTTCAACCTCGACAAAAAAGCTCGGGAAACCAAAAAAGTTATTCTCTGTGATTTCGATATTAGAAGTTTTACAATCAGGATCATTGCAGCTCATCCTTATTGAAGGGTAATAGTCTTCTTTATTAAAAAAGGTATTCCTTTGTACGAGGATTTTTCCCGTACCATTATTTAGGTTAAGCCAGGCACCATCCTGAAAAAGGTTGTTTTCAATCTGAATATCTGTTTTAGGGGATCCGATTGAGATGTCCCCCTTTGTAAACTCATTGTTCCTAAGAATCACTTCGCGGTACAAGGAAGTAATCAGGAAACCCGGGTACGTCCTGCCAAGTTTTGCGTGCTCAACTCGAATGGAACTAGTCGGAAAATCAAAACCTTTAATCTGGACATCCTTTATGTAAATTTTTTCGTCTGCTGTCCCCTGCGCAATGATTTTACCTCTTACATCAATCCAGGAGACACCTCCAGCACCAATGATTTCAACTCCTGGCTCGACCGTTAGTGTTGCGTCGGGATAAATGGAGATCATCCCCACCTTGTAAGGAGAACCCGCCTTTGTCCAGACGGTGTCTGTGGTGATATTGCCAGGAACTGTCTCTGCCGCAACCTGCTGCATTCCAAAACAACATAAAACAAAAAGAAACCCTAACCCAGTGATGAACTTTTTCACAACCACTTTCCTCTCAATATAAATTCGTCTATTATTTCCATTATATTGTATTTTCAAATATAGGAATATACCCCGATAGATGGATATTTGCAATTTTTCATTTACTAATAGTTCCAGAAATATACTAATCTCGTTGGTGGGATGGAGGTAATTTTTAAGAAATCCTTTAAAAAAGAAAAAACCGGCAATCGCAGCCGGCATCAAAATTCGAGGGTATATTGGAGATACGGTTATTGAATTTCTCTCTTGAAGATCCTTTGTGAGGTGGTACCGAGGAAATCCTAATGTGTATTTATTTCTTCGTTATGATCGTGCGTATTCTTTTCTGCTGGAATTTGGTCGCGGAGGCTCGGCTATGAAGGAGTAGACGCGATTAACCTGTTGTTCTTTGGAGGCAATTTCTAGCTGGCGGACACGCTTGGTGAGTTCGTCGATCTTCTCATTGTTTTTACCGACCATTTTAATCAGGCTAACCAGCAGCTTTTCGATTGAATCGGTTTCGCTATACAAATGGAAGCTCCTCTCTTTGCGGCACAGGTGGGACTGGCTGCGGCGGCTGGGACGTTTGCTGGGACTGGGTAGCTGGTTTCGAACTTAAAAACCTGACTCCCTCGGCAACGACCTCGGTCACATAGACACGCTTCCCTTCCTGATTATCATAGTGCCGTGTCTGGATTCGGCCAGTCACTCCAAGGACAGCGCCTTTTTTACAGTAGTTGCTCGTGTTTTCAGCCGTCTTGCCCCAGAGGATGCAATGGACGAAGTCGGCCTCGATTTCGCCGCTGGCATTCTTATAATGGCGGTTGACTGCGAGCGTGATATTTGAAACCGCCTTGCCATCGGGTGTATACCTCAAATCCGGATCCCGCGTCAGCCTGCCAACTAGCGTTACTTGATTGATCACCTTTTCATCTCCTTTCACTGTTATAGCCTGATGATATTCCTTTTTAAGGCAGGAGTAAAATGTCGAAAATAGTCTTTTTCTCTGAAAAAATAGCTGTAATGGCATAATTTAATACTCCATAAATCAGTTTTCAGCTAGACCGCTCCAGCCAAAAATGAATTTTGCCTATTCAGAAATTTTTCTTTCGACAAACGGTGTTTTTTTCGTTTTCGGGTTCCTCTGTGTTATAATTTGGACAAGTATTACGGGAGGTGGTTGACATGAAGACTTTCAAGTTGATTTCAATGCAGCTGGCTGATGAAGATGCTTTAGTGGATATCGAAATGGAAGACGGCCTGATTATCAACAAAGAGGATGACAAAGGCACCTGGCTCGTCGAGGTTTTTACCAACCATAAATATATACCGTATTTCCAGGACGCATGCGACAACGACAAAGAAGTCATCGTTCAAGTCGTCATCACCAAACGAGAGAACGACCCGGCAGCATTCCTGACAAAAGTCTGCTGTATCAAGAAGCTTCAGAACAATGCCAGTATCCTTTTAACAGGAAAGCTGACAAAACCGAAGAGCGATTATCCGGAAAAGCTGCTCGAGTACCTGCTAGATAAAGGCTACAAAGGCGACGAACTGCTCTCTGAATTCAAGGACAAAATCATTACAAGGCCGAAGATTTTGCAGCCGAAAAAAGTATAATAGAGTCCACTTGGGCTCTTTTTTGATTCATTTTAATACAAACTTTACATTTCAATGGGTCTCCCTTAACAAATGATTGTTACATTAAGAATGTGGGTAATATAGCTTGTAAACAATCTTTAAGGGGGAATCCTAGTGATTGAACGATTAATGGTATTTATAAGTGTATTGGTTACTCCCGAGTCAAGTTTTACTGACAAAGATGATGAATTTGATTCTGATGCTTTTGAATATGATTTTAAGGATTATTGGGAATAAAATGACGGGCAGGAAACCATTCCTGCCCGTTTTTTTATTCGTCTTCTCTATCCTTGTCATTCATGTCGATGTTGTCTTCAACAGCATCTTCACCCGGCTCATTGTTGTCACGCATCATATCGCCATCGTCATCCGTGTTGACATCCGGAGTGTCAGGAACATTCTCATCGT
Source organism: Mesobacillus thioparans (assembly GCF_965138835.1). NCBI lineage: Bacteria > Bacillati > Bacillota > Bacilli > Caryophanales > Bacillaceae > Mesobacillus > Mesobacillus thioparans. The sequence goes on from NZ_CBCSFH010000003.1 coordinate 64,127, forward strand.
TATTATCGATCATGCCATCATCATCGACATTTCCGTTATTATCGTTCATGTCATTGTCCGTTGGATTTTCGATGTTATCATCCGGTGGCGGATTTTGATTGTCATTATTCGCGCAGCCAGCAAGGAACATAGCCGACAGCAAAGAGCCACCGATTAACATAAATAGCTTTTTCTTCATAGGTAAAAGCCCCTTTCATGAGTAGGTATTTTTGAGACCTGTTGCACGGGTCTGCTGTTAGATTGCCCACCTATGAAAAAAACTTGCATTAATTTGTTAAAAAAACAGGAACAGGTCTTGGACTTATTAAAGGCAACACTTTATATTCAAAAATAAAGCTGAAACTGTTAAAAAAGAACCAAAAAGGTGTCAATCACTACATTTCCTTTATTAATCACTACATAATCAACGTTAATCACTACACTTTCTTCATTAATCACTTCACTTTCTTCATTAATCACTCCAAAATGAACTATAATCACTACTTTTTACTAATTATGTAAAATAAGAACCCGATAATACCATAATCGAGTCCTCAGGCAAAACGCTATTAAATAAAAAAGAACCCGATCCAAAATCGGGTCCCAATGCAAAAACACTATTTTATCGCAAACGTAATCTCTGCTTCACAAGCCAGCTCGCCATCAACCGTCGCGACTGCTTTCCCTTTGCCGATCGGTCCGCGCAATTTGATCATTTCTACCTCGAGGCGAAGCTGGTCCCCTGGTTTTACCTGTCTTTTAAACCGGCAGTTGTCGATTCCGGCGAAAAAGCCGATCTTGCCACGGTTTTCTTCTAGCTTCAGCATAGCAACGGCTCCAACCTGTGCCAGTGCTTCAACAATCAGCACGCCTGGCATAACTGGGTAATCAGGAAAGTGACCGTTGAAGAATTCTTCATTTGCTGTCACGTTCTTGATGCCAACCGCCCTTTTGCCATCTTCGACTTCAATGATTTTATCTATAAGTAAAAAAGGGTAGCGGTGCGGGATGATTTCTTTGATTTGGGTAATATCAAGCATATTTTAGTACCTCCTACTAATACTTACTAACCATTGTACTAAAAAACGCAATTAAAAAGGAAGGGAAATCTCCCTTCCTTCCGAAAATTTATTCTTTATTGACCAGATCCACTATATGAGTCCAGGTAGACTTCTCAAATACATCCTTCGCTTTGCCGTTGCCCATGATTGCGTAGCCGAACATGGCGCCAAGCACGATGCTGGAAGCTAACAGGAGGATTACAATAATAATCCGAAGCCAGATCGGAATAAGGCGAACCCGGATTCTTTTCCTTTTTTCGCGTGTCTTCTTTTCTTTTTTCACTTCTTCACGCGTTAATGCTTCTTGATTATTCTTGTTCAAAGCCATTGATTCGTTCTTCCCCTCTTAACGGATTCCGTTCACCAGGCCAAGCATTTGATCGGCCAGTGTAATCGATTTTGAGTGGAACTGGTAGCTCCGCTGCACATTGATTAGATCCGTCATTTCTTTACTCATGTCCACATTTGATTGCTCCAGGACACCTTGCTGGATCGAGATTCTGTTTCGCTGCTGACCATTGAGAGCGGTCAGGATGTCTGTCTCATCCACTCCAAGTTCTGCAAGATTATCCGGCAAGCCAAGCAGATTGTCGCCTTTTTGCTCCAAAAACTGCGGCTTCTCTACCAATACTACACCAAGATTGACATTCTGGCTCGTCCCATCGTACATTTCCGCTGAAAAACTCCCTGTTTCATTGATGGAGAAATTTTTCACATTGCCAGAAATAGTGATTGGCTGGCTGTTTTCATCCAGAATCGCATGCCCGTCACTATTGACAAGCATGGATTCATTATCAGACAGCGGTGTCAGATACAGTGCACCATTGCGAGTCAAGCGCATTGCCGAGCTGCCGTCCTCATTCCGGACCATCACCCTGTAAAATTGGCCTTCAGCCGTGAATGCCGTGTCAAGATTACGGCCAGTTGATTTCAGGCTTCCCTGGGCTAAAACCAGTTGAACCTGTCCAAGCCTTGCGCCGGTACCCTGGCGGATGTTAAAAGGCGTCATCCGGTTCTGAGGCTCAAGCGTATTATTCGGCTGGTTCCTGTATTCCTGGACCAGCAGATCAGTGAAAGACGCATCACGGCGCTTATAACCAGCAGTATCCACATTCGCAAGATTATGGCTGATCAGATCCATCTGCTTTTGCAGCTGGGATAATGTATTTGTCGCGGTGATCATTGTTCTGTTCATATTTTATACCTCGATGCGTGCCTAATAGGCACGGAATAGTTTTCCAATAAACAAGTTACAGCCTTCCGATTTCGGTCGCAGCCTTCTCCATACTCTTATCATAAGCCTGAAGGATTTTCTGGTTTGCTTCAAAAGCGCGATATGCCGTCATCATGTCGGTCATCGTCTTGCTGACGTCGACATTGGATTGCTCGAGAAAACCCTGCTGCGTCCTGAACTGGACGCCATTTGCACCAAAAGCAGTCGGCAGTGGTGCTCCGTCTTCCGTGCGGAACAGGCCATCCCCTTCTTTTACCATTCTGAGCGGATTGTTCGCATAAGCTACTCCAAGCGTTTCCGTCTCACCGTTTTCACCGGCAAGAACTCCACCTTCATTAATAGTGAATCGGTCGCTTGATAGCTGGACTCTCTCTCCTGCTGAATTCAGCACATAATGGCCGCTCCCGGTCGTTAAATATCCCTGAGCATCAACCGTGAAATTTCCGTTCCTTGTATAACGGACTGTTCCGTCGCCATTGCGCACCGTGAAAAATACCGATCCATTGTCGGGCATATTAATATCAAGCAGCGCTACATCCGTCTTCCTTCCAGTTTCGCGCAAATCACCCTGGATGAACTTTGGGATCGCTTCCTGCATGTAAACACCTGTATTGATTGTGCCAATCTCCTTGTTAAACGGCAGATTCAAGCCATTTTCCGTAGGAATTTGCTGCTTATCAAAACGCTGCAGCAGCATCTCCGGAAACGCCCTCATTCCCGCCTGGTCCGCCTTATAACCTGGCGTATTGGCATTCGACATATTATTCGTCAGCATCTCGGTTCTCCGCTGTTGAGCAAGCATCCCGGAAGCGACTGTGTAAAAACCTTTGAACATGCTTATCACCCTTTATTGGAAAAATCCTGAGCACAGGAATTTTTTCACTACTCTCTATTATAAGAAATATATCGGCAAGAAACATTAAAAATTTGCAGGAAAATGTAGGATTTTGGGTTTTATTCCAGAAAAATTGGGTAAAACACAAAAAAATCTGGAATCCCGCGGTCTTTTAACCGGGAAATTCCAGACTTTTTGTTTTAAACGATTCTGCGGCGCCCCGCAATTTTGTCAATATTATCAAGCATGATGCCCGTACCGATTGCAACACAATCCATTGGGTTATCAGCTACGAGTACAGGTACTCTCAACTCTTCCTGCATCAGCTGGTCGATGCCGTGAAGCAATGCGCCGCCGCCAGTCAGGATGACGCCACGGTCAATGATGTCAGCAGACAATTCAGGCGGAGTCTTTTCCAGAACGGTTTTTGCCGCTTGAACGATGACAGCAACTGATTCCCTCAATGCCTTTTCAATTTCTTCGGAACGCACTGAAATTGTACGTGGAAGGCCGGAAACCATGTCACGTCCGCGTATTTCCATTTCTTCATTGCGGCCGCCTGGGAAGACTGTCCCGATTTGGATCTTGATATTTTCAGCTGTTCGCTCACCGATCAACAGCTTATATTCACGTTTGATGTAACTTAAGATTTCAGCGTCGAATTTGTCACCGGCCATTTTGATTGACTGGGAAGTAACGATGTCGCCCATTGAAAGAACGGCAACATCCGTTGTTCCGCCGCCAATGTCAACAACCATATTCCCGCTTGGCTGGAAGATGTCCATGCCTGCGCCAATTGCCGCAACCTTTGGCTCTTCTTCAAGATAAATCTTCTTGCCGCCGCTTTTTTCAGCTGCTTCCTTGATCGCCTTTTGCTCGACGCTTGTGATGTTCGTCGGGCAGCAAATCAGGATGCGAGGCTTCGACAAGAACCCTTTTACATTCAATTTATTGATGAAATGCTTTAGCATGGATTCCGTTACATCGAAATCCGCGATGACGCCATCCTTCAGCGGGCGGATCGCTACGATATTGCCAGGTGTACGCCCAACCATTTTGCGCGCCTCTTCCCCGACAGCCAAAACCTTATTCGTATTCTTATCAATCGCCACAACAGACGGTTCATTCAAGACAATTCCACGGCCCTTAACATGGATCAACACATTGGCAGTACCAAGGTCAATCCCGATATCCCTAGCAAACATTCTTTTTTCCTCCTTGAAAAATGCGCTGGCTGCGGCTCACTTTATCCTCGTGATCTCAGCTGTCGAAAACCTTCATCTATGTAAAAATAGACCACAATGTCCGAGTATAATCAGACGTTGCCGCAATCTGCGAACATATTCTACCCTAATTGTTTATTTTATCACATTTGTAATAAAGAAGTAACTAACTGTTAATAAAATTGGGAGGTTTTGTGGAAATTTGTCATATTAGCAAAAATTCGCGGTTTTTTTGTAAAATGGTAAAATAGAGAAAATGAATGAAGAACGGAGGAATGACATGGGCTTATTAACTGCAGCAGTCGTCGTTATTTTATTTCTTTCCTATACAGTCATTAAAAATTTGCGCCAATCCGCACAGCGTGGCGAAGCACCCGATATCAGCAATCCCTCCTCAGCACCCGACAGCATCGGCGAGGAAGGAAATGATGCAGATGATGGGGATGGTGACAGCGGGGATAGTGGGGATTGATATACATTTAAAGCAAGAGAGAGTTCTTAAATCCCTCTTGCTTTAAATGATAACGTTCTTTCTAAGTCATCTATTTTTGAAGCAGTAAAATTTAAGTAATGAATGACATTTCTCAGCTCATTATCATATCCTACTCTGAAATCTATCATGGCGATTGAAATTTTATCATCCAATTGGGCCATTTTCCTCAAAGAGTTGAGCCTGCTGTCGACACGGTCTATTCTTTGCTGGACCCTTGAGAGTCTAGAAGCGACGGCTCTTAATTGACCGGTGTTCACTTCAATGACTTCCCTCGCCCCACCGCTAATAGATTTCCACCACTTCGCCAAGGACATTACGGCTTTTGCTAAAAAGGCATTCACCTGTTCCTTGACCATTTCTTTAAATTCATTAAGGGAAATGGCCAGCTTAACGCCTCCAACCACCATTTGCACAAAAACTTTTCCCAAATAATTAGTGACTTTCTCATATACCTTTTGACTGAATTGCTCTACTGCCATAAACGCATAGTCTTTCAATGTCATGGCTGCCGTAACAAGTAAGATAACCGCAGCTGCTGTTACGATTGTTTTAATGGTAACAATACCAACAGTTAGGGTAGCTGCTGGCGAAATGGCAGTTAGTAATAGTGCACCCTTCATTAATCCGTCCAGGTTTACACGGCCATTTAAAAAGGCGAAAGTTGTATCCACTAATCCACCCAAAAGCGAATTCGGGAGCATCTGCAAACCTTGTGTAAGATTGGCTACAAAGAGATTAGTAGGATTTTTCAGCTGGTATTCCTTCCTGATTAAGCTGCCATTTTCATCGGCGGGCATATGGCGTAGTGAATGACTGTCTGTCAGCTTTAATAAAGGATCCAGGAGCCTGCCCCTCCAATCAGAAGTTTTCATGTTGGTCTCTATAATTATGGGGTCTGTAGGGTTGAACATAATAGAACTTACAAGATCGTCTTCGTTTTGAAACTCGGAGATTCTCGGGTTCATCTCCGCGATTCTCTGATTGTTTGCATTTAAAAATTCTCTATTGAAGCCTGGAGCATTAAAGGTCCGTACAGCCCAGATTTTATCTCTTATTTCTCCGTTGGCTAACAAAGACCCGGCCAGTGAGTTATTGCCGCCCAATGAATGACCTGTAACAGAAATATTGTCGTATTTTTCTCCGACTGTATTAAGGTATTCGATGGCTTCAGCTTGTTGAACCGTTTCAACCTTATAGAGCGTTGTTCCATTATTATCCCAGTCGGTATTTAAATGCCGTGGGTCATCCATTGCTTCACTGCCACGGAAGGCGATTACTGCTTCACCTTCCTTTGGTTCGAAGGTGTAGGCTACAAATCCTGTAGAATCATTGTTATTTACAATATGATTGATTTTCCAGCTATGATATTTTGATGAAGGCTCAGAAAGATTTGTTATAGTTTGTTTAAATTGATCAAATTCCGCTCCAGAGCGAAACATATCACGATAGTCCTCCAGGTCTCCTAATGATTTTTGATAATGGTCTGCCATTTCTCCAATGGTTAAATTACCTTGATCATATTTTTTTTGAAGTTTAGGAGTTAAATCCAAATATACAATGTCAGCAAGCAGCTTATGATCAGATTCTGTCATATTCGAAGTCATATGCCCACCAGCCTTTATTCAACTTGATTATCTGAAAAGTTTTTTACTATTTCATCAATAGACTGATTCTTTTGTGAGTTTTCAATCTCCATCCATGTGGTGTAATAGCTGCGCCCCTCTTCAGAGAAATGTTTGAAAACACGCTCTTCCTGTGCATCGTATTCACTTTCAACATTTCCAAATACTGTTTCATCTACATAATAAACGCTTATGTTGGCACTCTTAGTACCAAAGGCAATAAGTTCATCTGCAAATAGTTCGAGTTTTTTTGCTTCATTTTCCATTTCGATCTTCCCGTCTGATTTCACAAAAACATCAATTAAGGCGGAAATATCCGACTGCAATTTCAGATACTCTTTTACATCCATTTTTTGATTATTCAATTCAGCATTCGGGAAAGACAATCCGTCTGAGCTTATATTGGTTTTCACCCAAACTGATTCGCCAAAAGTCGATTTAGCCATTTCAGATGCTTTAAAATCCATCTTTTCGGACATAACAACGTTCATATATCGATCCCAAACCTTATCCAAATCCTTCGTAATCTCCACATCGAAGTCTTTCTCAGGCGCTGATTTAGGTGAGACAATGGCCTTGAGGGTGTTTGTTGTCACGGTCCCATAGCCGCCGCCTATTTTTTCTACCGTGAACTCTTCTTCGTACTTCTCTTTTAGAGATTTCTCGATTTTTTCAACTGCTTCTTTGTCCTGATCACCGCATGCTGATGCGAGAATCATTGAAAATATGCCCATGAATATAAGCACCACCTTTTGCATTTTTCTCATCGTCCCACTCCCAGATTTAAACTTGATATAGTTTGTGTTTGATTCTTTGATATTTTCCAGACAGCTGATGCAGTTTCGATGAGCATTGCTCTGCACCAATCCCCTTACATTTCCTCAGGTCTTCCGCTGCCAATTCTAATTCCCTGGTGATTCTATTTAATTCGGCGATGATTTCGTTCCGTTCGGCCTGGAATCCAGATTTCAAACCAATCACATCCTTGCCATATTATTAAAGCAGAATCCAAAGAGCGAAGTCTGCCCTTTGGATTCTCTTTCTACTTTATTCTTCTTCAACTTTCAACTTACGTCTTCTCACCATCATAGTCGCTGCTGCTCCGATTAATCCCACCAAGCCTGCAACCGTCCCGCCTAGCAAAGGTTTATTTTCATAAAACTTCACTAACGCGCCTTTTTCGACGATTTCGAATGAGATGACCGTAGTTTTTTCGTTGCCTGCCTCATCTGACGCAGTTACTTTAATCGCGTATGGTTTGATTTCACCCAATTTGGTCTTGATGACCTTGAAGCCATTTTCTTCAATTACATCGCCGTCGAACATTTCACCGTTGATCATGACTGATTTTATCTTGTCATTCGGGTTATCAAGGCGAATTGCGATGTCCACTGGTTCATAGTATTTCCCTTTATGTTTCACACCTTCATAGACTACCTTTGGCGCGGTTTTGTCGATGATGAATTCGACGCTCAGCTGCTGGATGTTGCCTGCCTTATCCTTTACCTCGAAGAACATGACGTGCTTACCTTCTTCCTTGATCGGGTCTCCCGCTTCATACGGCTTGCCGTCAAGCATCATCGCGATGATGTCATAGGAGTTCATATCCTCGATCAACAGTTGTGGCAGCAGGTCAGTATTGAAATACTTGTTGGAAATCGGCTCTTTGAACTTGATGACCGGTTTTGTTTTATCGATTGTGAAGACAATTGTCCGTGATGAAACGTTTTTCGCCAAGTCTGTTATAACCGCTTTTAAAATATAATCCTGTTCGTATTCAAGCTTTGTTCCGTTTTCGAATGGCTTGCCGTTCAAGGTAACGGATGTCTTGCTACTATCCAAATGGATATCTGAATATGTCACTTTCGGCGCGATGTCTTTATTGAAAAAGCCATCGAGTACACCAGAAATATTCAGCGCTGGCTTTGTTGTATCCAGCGTGAAGCTGATTTCCAGTGTTGATTCATTGCCTGCTTTGTCGCGAGCGAGAACTTTGTAAATGTATTTCATTTCCCTTGCAGCAACAGGAATGTTTTTACCAAGGTTTGCACCATTGTTCAGAGTCGCAGAAACAATCATATCCTCCGCTTCATCCAGGGCAAACTGTGGTGTGAACACTTCATTGATATACTCGCCATCCTTAATGACACGATTCTGCCCTTTGAATTTAGGGGTGATGACAGGCTTCGTCTTGTCGATCGTGAACGTCATTGTTTTGCTGAAGCTGTTGCCCGCTTTGTCGGTTGCTTCAACCAGGATGTTGTAGTCACCTTCTCCACTGAAATTGTGTCGGAAGGAAGCAAGATTTCCATTTACAGAGAAACCGCCAGCATTATATCTCGCACCATTTCTTGTCACAGTGATTTTATTGATATCCAGGTTTACGTCTTTGATTGTAGCGTTAACAGGTTTATCAACATTGTAATAGGCGTTATTCTCCACACCTGTAATCTCGATTTCAGGCTTTGTCTTGTCGATCGTAAAGGTCCTTTTTTCAGTGATTGGACCGTTACCGGCTTTATCCTCTGCAGTAGCGAGGATCGTGTATAGGCCATCCCTGGTAAAATTGTAGCCCAGCTTCGAAAGTTTCCCGCTGTTCTTCCAAGTACCGATCGGGAATGCAGCTCCATCTATCGTCGCGCTCACGCTGACATTGTTCGTTTCAAAATTCAGTTCATCAATCGAGATCGTGACATTTTTGTTTTCCGGATTGAATGAGTTGTTCTCTGCACCATCGATTTTTACGACTGGGCTGGTTTTGTCGATGATGAATGAAAGCTGTTCCTCTTTCTGTGTATTACCAGCTTTATCTGTCGACTTCAGATTGATTACATATTTACCTTCTTCAAAGAATGTGTAGCTGTTAAAAGCCTTTGTTTTTGAATCAGCGAGTAATTTCAATTTACCTACATTATAAATTTTACCATCTTTCTTAACCTCTAAATCGGTGTTTGATAAATCAATATTCCAGTCTTCAACTTTCATATTGACCAGCATGTTTTTCTTATAGTTGAGACCATTCTCGATTTCTGTCTCTAATTCCACTTGAGGTTTTGTCGTGTCAATTGTGAACTTATGTGTCTCTGTTTTCGCTGGATTGCCGGCTTTGTCTTCTGCTGTAACTTTGATTTCATAATCACCATCAGCATCAAATTCATCTACAATAAAACTTCTAATTCCCTCTCTGTTCCAATCACCTTTGAATTCAACTGGTTTCTCATTCACTTTTAAATCGATGTTCACTTTATTTTTCACAAAGTTAAGTTCATCCACTTTGATTTTGATCTCTCGACCCTTGTTACTGTAGTACTTCCGAGAAGTATCCGTAATTTCAATTTCCGGTGGAGTGTCATCTATAGTGAAAGTCCTTGATAAAGTTGAACGGTTATCTGCTTTGTCTGTAGCTACCACAGTAAATACATAATGACCATCACCAATGAACGGGTAGGAATTCACGGAACTTTCACCGCTGTCAGTCCATTTAAGTTTCTTTTCTTTTCCTCCATTCACTGTGTAATAGACATCTACATTCATGAAAGCATGATTATGTTCATCAATCTTTACGTTGATTATGTTTCCGCCTTTTACAGTATCATCTTCTGCAATGCTTTCGTCAGTAAAATGGATTTCAGGAGCGTCACTATCTATCGTAAAATGTAATGGTTCGATTGTTTCACTATTCCCCTTTTTATCATAGCCTTCAAATTCTAGTTGATAGTCTCCATCCTCCACAAAATCCATTACCTGGAAATAATTCTTGTCCTTTCCTTTTTTCCAGTCATTTAATATGATGACTGATCCATCTTCTTTAGTGACTTTAATAAAGGATTTTTTCAGATCTAAGGTCAAGTCTTGAATTGTGAAAGTCAAATCCTTCAATTCATAATAATGCTCATTCTGTTTTAGCCTTTCCTCCACAATTAACTTCGGATTGGCCTGGTCTACCGTGAATTGAATGGGTGAGTCATTCACCGGCCTGTTTTCGGCTTTATCCAGGATATCGAATGTGATTTCATAGTTTCCGTCAATTTCTAAACTGTACTTATAAAGCAAACCCTCAACATTTTCTTCTTTTATTTTTTCAATTACTGGTTTTTCTTCTTTCTTTAGCTCTTGGCCATCACGCAGGAGTGTTATCTTAGTGTGATCGAAGTCAAAGTTCTCATCCGTCACTTTGATGGTGAAATCCTGCTTTCCTCCGTAATCTTCACTTTCATTTAAACCCTGGATTTCAAGACTTGGAGGTTTTTGGTCCATGGTAAAAATGAATGGACCTTTTGAGTTCTGGTTATTGAAAAAATCATTTGCTGTCACTTCAACGCTGTATTGGCCGTCATCTTTGAAAATATGTTTTGTGTGTGCAGTGAACAAGTATTGTTTAAATGAATCATGCTCTAGTGTGTCTTCCCCTTTTTTTATAATCAGGGTCTTATCAGTTAAAGTTAAATCTGTGACGTAAAAATCGATTTGAGTATCCTTATTGAAATACTTGCCATCAAGTTGTTCATTCTCAAGGCTTCCTGCTTTCATCAAAATGACAGGGCCGGATTCTTTATCGATTTTAAACTTGGTGGTTTCATTCACTTCATTGCCAGCTTTGTCGGTGGCTGTCGCCTGAATGGTATATTCACCTTCTTCTGACGCTGCGAAAGTGGTTTTTCCATTTTTAGAACTTGACGAAACGTCCTTTTCATCTCCGTTGGCATACTGCAATGTCACCGCTATATTGGATGATTGTATATTGGCTTCATCCAGTTCGATCTCAACATCCATCTTCTCATTCTTTTGCAAGCTATAAGCTTTATTATTCTCTACATTGTAATTGAATTTCGGTTTTGTATTGTCGACAACGAATGAATATGTGACAGGGTCATGGAGAATCCCCTTATTGTGATGATCTTTTACCGTTACGCTGATCTTATAGTTACCATCCAGACTTCCTTTATCATTTAGTGGGAGATCATATTCAAATCTTTCTGTCGTCCTTTTCTTCGGCACCATTGGCTGCTCAAGAACCTTTTCATCATTTTTCTCTATGACAAGGCTTGCTTCACCAATCAGAATTTCACTGTCAACTTTGACGCCAATTCGCTGCGCTATGGCATAATCCTTGATGGCATTTCCTCCATCAGTCATGTTGAACACCGATACTACCGGTTCGTTACCCGGTTTCGATACAGTCAAATGGAAGGTTTCTGAAACATTGTTGCCTGCTTTGTCTGTTGCTTCGATGGTTACTTCATAATTGCCGTTTTCTTTAAATAGAAGATTTTTTGTATACCTTCCATCCTTTGCAGCCTCTGTCGTGAAAATTTCCACTGCTTCATCATTCTTTTTCTTGGAAATCTTTATTGTGTCAGGTGCCACGTTTGCTTCGTTGACCACTGCAGTTAATGTGACATCTTTCGTATAAAAATCATCGTTAACGAGGCCGTTTGAGCTATTCAACTCTGCTGTTGGATTGGTAGTGTCACGATTAACGATAAAGGATCCAGCAGAAGCCGGGTTACTCCATTTTTCCAAAGCCGCTACATTAACATCTATCTTAACCGCGCCATCAGCTGCCACTGGTATGGAAACATTGTATACTCCCTCAAAAGCTTCACCTGTTCCTTGTGGGGTAACCGTTACGTTATTAATCGTGGTTTCTCCTTGTGTTGCTGAAACCGAAATGGGCTTATCAACGTCTGGATTTACTTCAGCTTTATTCTCAATTCTTCCATAATCGTCTTCCAAGTTAACAACAAAGGAAATGTTATCTTTGTTAGTCCATATTTCCTTAGATGGCTGGGATTCCATTTCCCATTGAAGATCAGGATCATCGAAAGAGATATACCTTTTCGGATCAGTCTGCTCTGACAGAACTTTTCCATTTAAAATTAAAATTGAGGATATCATCACCAAGACGACGGGAATAACAATTGCCCACTTATTAGGCCGCCTTTTCTTTTTCCTTGGTTCGAGCATTTCTCATTCTCCTTTAAATAATAGTATTGGAGTGGACAACCATGATATCCACTTGTTTCTGAAAACGTGGTTCCTCCTCTGTCAGCAAGGTGGTTTCATCGATGTCGTCTAAAAGTGTTGTTTCATCCAGCAATGTCGTTTCGTCCGGGTCTGCTGTCAGGACGGTGGTTTCATTCCAATCGGACAGAATGGTCGTCTCGGTTGGTGAATCTGAATGATCCCTTCCGGCTGATACTGTGGCTGCTACTGGTTCCCGTTTGGGGGTTGCGGCCAGAAGTCCTGGTGCTTCATGTCCATCTGACGTGAGCAGTGCCGTCGGCTCGAGTCCATCCGGCGTAAGCAGCGCGGTCGGGTCAAGCTCCTCTTGCTTCAGAAGAGCAGTCTGTTTGAAACTCTCTTGGCTCAAAAGTGCGGTCGAATTCATTTGCCCGCTCGCCATCTTCTCCGTTGGCTCGACATATTCACCAGCTGCCACTTCCTTCTCGACATTCTTGCGGACATGGATTTCCTTTGTTGTCGGCTTCGTGGTTGTGTCGGTCTGTTTGCTGGTTGTTTTCCGGGCTTTTCTCCCCGCACCTGGCCAATTCCAGCCTGTAAGGTCCGTAATCACCTGGGCAATATTGAGTTTTATATAGACTGTGATGGCAATCACCAGCGCAATCGCCGCCCCTGCCATACCGCCGTAAAACATGATCTGGTATGCCATTCTCTTTCAACTGCCTTTCTTGGGAAGAGCCCTTTTTACTGGGGACCATCCCATTACTCCCCTAGAGAATATTCAAGTTTTCCATGCGCCGGGTGAGTTTTTTGTATCCTTCGTCGTCTTTGGCGCCTGGCAGGCTGCCTGCTTTTTCATAGACTTTTTTCGCCTCGGCGTAGTTTCGCTTGCCTTCCTCTTTGTTTTGTTCAATGTCGAGGAGCAGGTTCCCGAATTTTACATGTGCGTCGATGCTGTCAGGGAATTTTTTCAGTGCCGTGTTTCGGAAGTGCTCGACTGCCCGGGAGAATTCGCCCATCTCCTGATAAATGACGCCAATTTTGACATAGACATCTTCCTGGTCGGCAACATTCATATCGAGCAGATTGTTATAATGCTCGATCGCCTGTTCAAAATCGCCGCGCGCAGTCGCTTTGTCCTCGGAATTGACGCCGCGGCTGTAGTACGCCTGGGCCAGCTTCTGTTCAAACTCCATTTCGTATTTGAATTGGAGCTGTTCGTTTTCAAGCTTCGCCAGGATTTCCTTCGCCTTCTGGACGATCTCGATCGCCTGGGTATTCGCATCCGGAATCTGGCTTTTGTAAGATATATAGATATTGGCAAGAGAATTGTAGTTATCAATTTTCTTGCTGTCGTTCGCCAGCCCGTCATTGTACTCATGGAACTCCTGAAGGTCGCCGGCGAATTTCGTATAGTCGACGTTCAGGCTGCCCATGGTCGTTGCCAGAGATTTATAATATTTCACATCCGGCCGTTCTTTTTCATCAACCTGCTGGAAGTATTTCAGCGCATTATTGTAATCCCTTTTCACATCGAAATAGGTCATGCCCATTTTGAAAAGGACATCATTATTCTTGTGGACTCCCCCGTATTCATCCTGTATGTATGATTCCAGCTTGGCGAGTCCTTCGTCTGTCTGGTTTCTATTAATATATAAATCAAGCAGATTGATGTAAGCCTCCGGGCGCCCCTTGTCGACGCGGGTTGCGCTCTCGAGCAGCTTGATCGCCTCGGTCTGCTCCCCGTCCATCAGCGCGATACTCGCCTGATTGACGAGATTCATATAATCCTGGAACTGCTCATTTTTCATGCCTTTGTACCCTAGCGCGGAAGTCGTTGAGAACCCGAGAAACAGCACGGCCGGGACGAGGAACATCGCCAGCTTCTTGATCAGCATGTTTTTGTAGCCCTTCGTCAGCCTGTTGATGTGCTCGAGGTCATAGCTCAGCTCCTCGCAGTTCTGGTAGCGTTTCTCCGGCTCGGCCTGGGTACATTTTTTGATGATATGCTCGAGACCTTCCGGAAGCGACGGATCCCACTCGCGAATCGGCCTGATTTCAAATGGCGGCTCGCTCAGGTTTTTCCCGGTGACGAGATGGTAGAGTGTGATTCCCAGGCTGTAAATATCCGTTTTCGCGTCGGTCTGCCTGCCGGAAATTTGTTCAGGAGCCGCATACCCCTTCGTTCCGAGATTCGTAGTGTCAGAGAGATTCTCGGTTTTGAATTCCCGCGCAATCCCGAAGTCAATCAGCTTGATTTTCCCCTCGGGCGTGAGCATGACATTGTCCGGCTTCATGTCACGGTAGATGATCGGATAAGGCTTGCGGGTGTGCAGGTATCCGAGCACATCGCTCAGCTGCTTCGCCCACTCGATTACCTCTTTTGCGGGAATTTTGCCGTCACGCGTCAGCCTTTCCTTCAACGACTCGCCCTCGATATAGTCCATCACCACATAAATGTCGCCTTCGGACTCGATGATGTCATAGATTTTCGGCAGCGAACCATGGTCGAGCTTCTTCAGCATGTTCGCTTCGACGACCAGACTGTTAATCAACAGCTCGTTATTGCTGTTGCTGCGCTTGCGGATATCCTTGACGACGAGCGACTTGTTGAGCCGGTTGTCCATCGCCAGGTAGACGACGCTCATCCCGCCGCGCCCGATTTCCTTCAATATTTCATATCTGTCATCGATAATCGTGCCAATTTGTATCAAAGTCATTCCTCCCAGAAACACGGGGGTGGTTCCAGTAAATTCCTATTATTGCGACGTGAGAACCGTCCCCCTGTCTCGCTATGCTTCCTTTTTTGCCAAAAGAATCGAGATATTGTCCGCTTCCTGGCGTTCTTTTGCGAGCTCGACGAGTTGAACGAGCGTTTCTTTCATTGTTTTTTCACTGGTAAAATGCTGCGGGTTCAGGTTTGTGAGCATTTCTTCATCTGAGATTTCATGGTAAAATCCGTCGGTGCAGAGCATGAACATGCTTCCGCTTTCTATTTCGCCTGAAGTGATGACGATGTTGATATCCTTGGTTGCGCCCACGCACTGGAGCAGTACATTCCGCCGCGGGTCGATCCTTGCCTGTTCCGCGGTGATATTGCCGCGCTGCAGCTCGCGTTCGACGAGCGTCTGGTCCTCGGTCAGTTTTACCAGGTGATCGGTGATGCTGTAAGCCCTGCTGTCCCCGATCTGTAAAATGTAATACTGCTTTTGAAGGATGAGCAACGCGGTGATCGTTGTTCCGAGCTTGATGTTCGAAGCCTCGCCATATTCAAGGATCTTGGTGTTCAACTCGCGGACCCGTTCCTCAAGCTTGCCGGGAAGATCATTTTCAGCGATGCCATTCTCCAGCAGCTCTGGCAGATCGTTGTCGAACCAGTCGGACATGCCCCTGATTACCGTCGCACTTGCAAGCTCCCCGTGGGATAATCCGCCCATGCCATCGCAGATGATGAACATGCCGATCTCCCCTTCAGGTGTCTTCGCTGTTTTCAGCAACAGGCCATCCTGGTTCGTTTTCTTCTTGATTCCTATGTCGGTATGGTAGGCCACTTGAAATGCCATCCTGGTTCCTCCTATCCATCAATAAAGCCTGAAGATGAATTCCTCGTTCGCGAGCTTGATTTTGTCTTCATGCTTGATTTTGACTTTTTCCTTAGGCGAGACCTTCACGCCATTCACAAAACTGCCGTTGGTAGAGTGATTGTCTTCCAGAAAGTATTCACCGTTCGATACGACCACATGGGCATGCACCCGGCCGATCACTTTATTTTCAGAGGCAAAGTCCGCCCTCATCGGATCGCGGCCGATTTTGAAAAAGTCCTTGGCAATCGTGATTTTTTCATTCTTTGAGACCGCCAGTAAAAATGGCCTGCGGGTCGTATGACCAAGGGTTGTTGTTCCCTCATCCTCATCTGCCATGACACCGAGTACTGTCGTGCCCGCGTCTTCGGATTCACTGCTGGTAATCGCCGGCTGGATGTTGATTGATGTCCCGCCGCCGAGTGCCGAAGCTTCTTTTAACAAGGAATTGTTGTCACCAAGTTCAGCCCTCGTGATGCGCTTGTAATTGACCTCTTCCTCGATTTCAAGCTTGCGCCCTGTTTTTACATCCTTTTTCTGGCTTGTGTATTCGGAGGTGAGCACGCCATTGTCGACGCTCGTTTTCATCGTATGAACTTCACTGCCCGGGCTGTAGAAGTTCGGATTTATGGCCGGGATTTCAAGCTCTGATGATTCCGGCAGTGGTTCTTGGTCTTGTGTTGCTGCTTGTGGTGCCGCTTCCTGCTTCGGTTTTTTCGGCATTTTGTACGGTTGGCGGACGAGCGTTTCATCCCCGGCCAGCTCGTTCATCTTTTCCAGTAGTAGTTCCGGCGCGATTTCTTCTGTCTCTACCAAAAAATTATGGAGTTTGATGAAAAACACGGCATCATCATTTTCGTCATAAGGGGCCGACAGCAGTAATTCCTGCAGGAACTCTTTAAGTGATCCCTTTTCAAAAATATTATTTTTTACTGGGAGGTAGATAAAAACTAATCTGTTTGAAAAATTATCAATAAAGATGTCACGCTGGCTGAGCACGAAATTCGCGATATCCAGGCCGCTTGCTTGAGCATCCACCAGTGTTTCGGCAATGTTGAGGAAGCTGTTGTACAGCCGGTCCTTCGTCGCAGGCGCGGATTTCAGCATTTCAAGCGTGTTATCGGAAATCATGTCATAGCGAACAAAGCAGTTCTCTCCCTCTAAAATCGCATGGCACGGCAGGATCCCCGGAACCCGGCTCGCTCTCAGCAGCTCCACCTGGCCGCCATCAATATCCGCCTTGCTGTCAGCATGAAAATAAAGGAATTTCGAGATTCCGTAGCTTTCCAGTTTAAATTCCACCTGTTTGATCATCGCACTTCGACTCCAATTTTGAATTTATGTATGATTTTCTTTCCGAAAAGGGCTCGTTTTCTGGATTTATCTAAATTAATTACATTTAGCGCACTCTAATTTAACGTTTATCCAGCCTATTTAACGGTTAGAGAAATTAATTTAACGGTTGGCGCAATTTATTTAACGGTTAGAGAAGCTTATTTAACGGTTACATAGCTTTTTTTACCGGTGATCATAGTTTATCTAGGGTTAGCAGTAACCAGCGTATTTTTATAATCCATCGGCAAGTGAATAATCCCCGTTGGATGCTGGATAATCCCCGTTGAGTGACGGATAATCCCCGTTGCAAAAATCCACTCGCTGAAAGGGTACATTTTACAGAAGGGCAAACTGCACATGCCGCTTGCCCCCTACCCTCTGTAATAAGTGATTACTTGAAAGAGCTGGCGTTGTTGTTGATTGCTGTTTCTGCGGTGTTGTAGTTTGTGACAGTGTTATCCAAGAATTTGGCGTAGCTGTCGACGACCTGGCGATATTCTTCAAATCGTGGTGCGAGTGAGTTGAAGTTGCCGCGGATTGTGTTGGACGCATCAGAGTTCCATGATGACGAAAGTGCGTTCATGTCCTTCTTGATTTCTTCCAACCTAGTTGATAATTGCTGGTTCAGCGTGCGAATCTGGCCCGCCGTTTTGCTAACCTCGCCGAGCGAGATTTTGATTCCATCTCCTGCCAATGTATTTCACCTCCTGGGTTATGTTATGGATTAGTTGCTCAATCTCTTAGCCTGGTTAATGACTTCAGATTGAGTGTCGCGGTATGTTTTCGCACTCATCTTCAGGAACTCAGAGTATTGTCTCATCAACTGAGTCATCTTTTGGAAGTCGTCCATGAAGCCTTTGATCTGTGCAGTGTATGCCTGGTTGTCGGCACCTTGCCACGCTGCAGCCATCGCTTCAACTTCACTGAAAAGAGCTTTGTAGTTTCTTTCATAGTCAGCTGCCTGCTGGTCAATCTTGTTAGCAGTCGTTTCAAGCCTCGCTGGTTCAACAGTGATTGATCTTGCCATCATTTTTCACCTCCTTTCAAGTCTGATAGAGTCATATTCTTCTTAACTTGTAGCTTACGTAGCGGTACTTTTCCGCGGAGCGGCGCAAGCCCGAGGCCGCTTTTACCGAGCCGATTCCCTTGAATTCATGCCCTACGCCATTTGCAATTTCATCAAGCTCCCTGGCAATCGCGTTCGCTTCGTTGGCAATCCTGTTAATCTTGCTTCTCACTTTTGCATCCATTGTTTACCCCCTGATCGAACCGGCTTTTCCGGCGAGATAGGATTCATTCCTTTGTAAAAGCTCTGCCGTACGGTTTAAGTAATTGATGCTTTCCGGAATCCTGAAGTCGAACGACGTGCTGATATCGGCAGCAAGGACATTATCCAGTCCGGCCAATCCCGCTTCCCAGTAAAGATCATCAATCATGTCATTGAGCTGCGCGATCCGCCTTTGGACCGAACGGAGACGGTTGGCGTAGTAGAACAGCCTTGGGATGTCTACTTTTATATAGGGTTCGATTGGGAAGTTGTTTCCGTTAAGGCCGTCTATAAAATTGCCGATCTTAACGGCTGCCTTCGATATAAGCTCGGCAAAGAAAGAATTTACCTTTTCCTCGAATTCCTTCTTGGCTTTTGCCAGTCCGACGACAAGCTTCACCGTCTGTTCCCGGATTAAATGGGCGGCTGCTGTCATCGCCTTGGCTGTGTAATGCATAACAGCTACCGCAGCATTAGCGACTACGTAAGCCGCCTTATAAGCTCTTATTGGAGTGGAGTTAGAAAGCTCACGGAAGATGTCTTCAAAGATCATATTGTTTAGGACAGACCTGCCAAAAGATTGACCATTCTCATAGACTTTGAAATTGCCATTCTCATCGAATCCAGCACTGCTCGTCAATGAATGAGG
Organism: Mesobacillus thioparans; assembly: GCF_965138835.1. NCBI lineage: Bacteria > Bacillati > Bacillota > Bacilli > Caryophanales > Bacillaceae > Mesobacillus > Mesobacillus thioparans. The sequence continues at coordinate 83,370 of NZ_CBCSFH010000003.1, forward strand.
ATAGAATGGTTTTTTAATATCATAATCTTCCTTAATACCAATCGTTTTATCGACATACGGTACCTTCCCAAGCTGCGAGACAGGATCATACGCATAGACGATGAATTCATTCCGGTCTCCCATCAACGCCTCTTGTTCCTTCTTGGATAGAGACCACCAATATAGTGGAGCAGCATTTATTACGTATGCCTTGGTGTTATCATCAAGGTTGTTGATAAAAACGTAATCCGCCAAATTGCCACCCTTGGAATGGCCAAGCAACAGCCTTTCACCCGATGCATCTCCAAGATATTTTTGATAAAATTCATCTGCTTCTTTCTGTTGCTTGATTTCCACTCCCATTGAAGCATCAAAGTTGGATGTCCAGTCAGTCCTTAAGTGACCCATATCCCCCATCGGTTCACTACCCCTGAATACTGCTGTGGCATTGCCTTCATTATCTTCAAATGCATATCCTACAAAGCCAGAGTTTGATTCACCTTTCACATTATTACCTTCATTAGGATTATAGTTTTGATAACCCTTCAAGGAAATATTGTTTAAGTTTGAGGTGTCTAATTTGTTTCCATTTATAAAAGCATTGATTTCTATATAACTTGCTTCATCTGGATCTGCATTTCTTTTAGCTAGGTCCCATACTTGCTTAATGGTCAAATTTTCAGGAAGTTTTTTTGGCGGCAAATCATAATAAGATAGCATCAACAATATGTTTTTTTCTTCTTCGGTTAATTTGTCGATAGACAATCCTGATCACTCCTCAAAATTTTCGTAATAATCAGCTATGTCTTGAGGCGAATTTATTTCTCGCAGATTATCTACCAGAATTGCTCCATATACTTTAGCATCAAGATTTGACCATGGAAGGTTGTTTACATTGGCCGTCCTGATATAATCAGAAATGTTTTCAGACTCATCTACAAATCCCACCGCAACACCATAGTACTCTGTGTTTTCTTCTTTCAACATGTTCAATACGTTATATATGGGTTCATAATATTCTTCAACATTTGGTTCACCTGCTGTTTTGACAGCAATATCAATAGTGACATCAACATTATCAATTCCATTTTTCATGAACTCATCAAAAGAAATATTTTCGTTGATTGAATCGTATGTGTCTCTTTCAGCCGAGACGATAGCCTTATACTCGATTCCTTTTCCAAATTGCTCCAAAATTTTGTCTTTATACTTTTTATCAAGCTCAGCCGACCACTTGGAGAGAGGATACGTATCGTAGTACACATCGTCTTTACTCCTGCTCTCGCCGGCAAGAAAAACTAATTCTGATTTCCCATCGGGATGTGCTATAACCTTGTCTTTCCCGTACATTTCCGGAAAAATGACACTGCCTTCTTTTATACTTTCAATTTCAAACTTTTCACCATACTTCTCTTCTAAATGCTCAATTACCTTACTCTCCGAACTCATACACCCCGCACCTCCCATAATCACGAATAGAATTGCCGCAGCCAGCATAATCCATTTCTTCAAGTTCTCCACACCTTCCATTTTTAAAACAGGAGCGGTCAGGTTTATGAAAAACCGCCCCCAAGGTCATATGTTCAAATTCTGTGGACCGTACATCGTCTCCACGTCGCACTTTCCGAGACACGAGAACCGTCCCTTTGTCGCATTTCTCTTCATCAGTTAATTGATCAAGGGACATAACATCACCCCTCTTGCGGTTGATAATATTCTTTGATCTGTTCAGGGCTGCTAATATCCATTGAATCATCAACCATAATAGTTCCGTACACTTTAGCATCAAGATTTGACCAGTCAATATTGTTCACATTAGATGTCCTCATATAGTCAGATACATTTTCAGAACGATTTACAAAGCCGACAGTCACTCCGTAATATTTCGCATTAGATTCTTTTAGCTCGTTCAGCAATTGATATACCGGCTCCAAATATTTCTCCACTTCCGGTTCTCCGTCAGTCTTCACTGCAATATTTAAAGTAAACAAAGCACCATTGTCTTCTGTTTGTAAAAAATCAGTGACAGATGAATCTTTCTTTTCTGCAGTGTATTTCTCTTCTTCCACAAACAGCATTGTCTTGAATTGAACATCTTCATTGAACGCCTGGTTCACCTTATCCTTATAAAGCTGGTCAAGCTGGTTTGACCATACTGATAAAATATAGGTGTCATAGTATACCCCATCTTCATTTCTACTTTCACCTGCAAGGAAAACAAACTCAGGCTTTCCTTTTGGATGAGCCATCACTTTGTCTTTTCCATACATTTCAGGAAAGATAACACTGCCTTCTTTTGTGCTTTCAACCTCAAATTTTTCATTGTATTTCTCTTCTAGATGCTCCATAACCTTACTCTCCGAACTCATACACCCCGCACCTCCCATTACTGCGAATAAAATCACCGCAGTCAGCATGATCCACTTCTTCAAGTTCTCCACACCTTCCATTTAAAAAGGGAGGTCCGGTTTATGAAAACCGCCCCCAAGGTCATATGTTCACATTCTGTCAGACGTCGCACTTTCCGAGACACAAGAACCGTCCCTTTGTCGCACCTAAATCAGCATCAACTTTGCCCCGTTCATCAACCCGTGTTCTTCGACAGTCTGGTTGATGTTCAGGATGGTGCCGGTCTTGCGGTCGCAGAGGATGGTGTCGTGTGTTGCTGAGAAGTATCCTTGTGATAGTTCGGTCATGGTGCCGGCGAGCAGGTAGACGACTTCGTGCAGTTTGCTCTCTGGCGGCAGGAAGACGTCGTATGATTTTTCCGAAGCCGGGATGAAGACCTCAACGAGCACCTTATCCATGGTAAGCTACCTCCTCTTGCATGCTTTCTACTGAGGTTAACAGCTTCACGAGTGTTGCTTTTCCTTTTGTCACGACATAGCCGAAGCCTGGCGGGATTTCCTGGTACATATCGTTTGTCACCTTGCCGAGCTTCATGATGTACTGGTCGGTGATGCCATTGCCTGCCCAGATGAAATCGCTTAGCGATACATGCTGTTTGAACCAGGCTTCGAATGAAATCGAGCTCAGTTTATCGGCACTGTCTGAGATGATCAGGTTCACATTCAGGCCATTGCCTTTTTCAAGGAAGACCTTGAGCTTATCCTGGCCATCCGGCGACAGATACATCATCAGATCGTTGAAGGAATCGATGATGCAGGTGATGTTGCCGAATACCGGCGGCTGTTCGCCTGCTTCGATCGCATCCTTCGTCGTATTGTTGCGGTGGACGAGCGTGTTGAACAGGTAGACGATCGTGTCTTCGAGTTCAGCTGGCTCAGCGATATACTTGTAATCCTGCGTGCGGCCCGCCGCAAAGTGCTCGTTAGGGTCGATGACGATCAGCTCCCTGCCTTCTGAAGCGGTGAAAATTTCAGCGGCACCCTGCATGAAGTTTGAGCACTGGTCGTTTTGCGAAGCAGTGACGACATTTATATAATTGCCAAGGAAATCGAAGTATGCTGTCTTCAGCGAGTTTTTCTCGATCCCTACCGGTACTTTGTTGCTGGTCATATTTTTTGCTTCATCACGCAGATAGTTCACATCCACTTTTTCCGGCAAAATTGGGACGCGCTTTGCGGCTGGCTGCGTCCAGGTTTCGCGCAGTTCCTTGCAGTAGTCCGTGATGAAGGTGTACATATTGTCTATATCGCTTGTGATATGGGCCGTCTGGAATTCATAGGTTGAATCACTCTTGAAAATCCCGCGTCCCTTCGCTTTGGATGGGTAGACTCCGTCTGTATTGCCCAGTACGCCCGAGTATTCACTCTGGTCATTCAGCTGGAGCACATACATCTGCTTGAAGTTCTGCAGCAGCCTGTAGCGTATCGCCCCCGTATTGATCGCGGTGACGATGAAGTAAATGCCATACTTCAGGCCCTCGCGCGTCAGGAACGAAATCCCTTCCTCGAGCTCCTCGAACATCTCGGAGAACGCTGCGTAATTGTGGATCGCCACTACAATCGATGGCAGACTCTCACCCGACATCTCGTTGTAGGTGGTAAAATCGCCGCCGTAATTCGAAAGCAGCTTTTTCCTCCGTTCAATCTCGCCGGTCAGCATCTTGAACAGATTGTAGATCTTCTCGCTTTCATGCGACAGCATGACATCGCCGACATGCGGTGCTTCGCGGAACCAGACCAGTGTCTCAGAACCGAAGTCAAGCAGGTAAAAATTCACTTCGTTCGGCGTATGCTCTTCCATCAAGGAGTAGAGCATCGTCGTCAGGAAGGTCGTCTTGCCGCTGCCGGCGATTCCGTAAATGACGGCATTTCCTTCCTCCGTGATCGGCATCTTCATGACCAGCTGCCTCTGGTTTGCCGGATCATCGTATTCGCCGATGATCGGATTCAGATGGAAACCTTGCTGGACGACACCATATTTCTTCTTCAGCTTATCAACGTAAATGAGTTCAGGAATCGGCTCTAGCCACAGCTGGCGGACTTTGATGTTCTCCTGCTGCGCCATTTTCGCCAGGTATTCGGTAATCTCATCGATTTGCTTCGGCGGATTCTTCACAGTCGACTTGCGCTTATCGATACGGGCATTCTTGATGACGCGGCCGAGGTCATCGATGACGACGACACTGTCATCCTTATGCTTTTCGACTCTGTCGGACGGATAGTACGGTGCACCTGCCCATGCAGATTGCCCGAGCTCGAACAATTCATTGAAGCCGACCTGGAGGTAGAAACGTCCGGTCTGCTTCAGCTCCGCGGCGTCTGGACGTTTGATGACTTCCATACTATCCGCTTTTTCCTGCACCTTCAATGAGATACGGAATCTACTGTTGCTCCAAATCTGGTCATCGACGACACCCGATGGCTTCTGTGTCGCAAGGATCAGGTGGACGCCAAGGCTTCGGCCGATGCGCGCCGCACTGACAAGCTGCTCCATGAATTCAGGCTGCTGGGCCTTCAGCTCGGCAAATTCATCGGAAATGATGAACAAATGCTGCAGCGGCTCTGTTACCATGCCTTCGCGGTATAGTTTCTGATATTTATAGATATCGATATTGCTCTGGTCAACAACCCGACTCGTTTCGCTAAAAATGGCCTGGCGGCGCTTCAGTTCACTCTGGATTGAAATGAGTGACCTGTTGACAGCAGCTCCATCAAGGTTGGTGATGGTACCTGCCAGGTGAGGCAGGTCCTCGAATGCGTTCGCCATGCCGCCGCCCTTATAGTCGATCAGGATGAACGCGACTTCATCAGGATGGTAATTGACCGCAAGCGATAAAATGAACGTCATGATGAATTCACTTTTACCGGAACCGGTCATCCCGGCAATCAGGCCGTGCGGTCCGTGGTATTTTTCATGCAGGTCGATCATGAACGGGTCGCCCTGTGTATCGACACCGATTTGCGTTTGAATCGTATGGACCGGATTGTTTTCCTTCCATTTTGTCAGCGCATTGAGGTGCTCTATTTTGCCAACGCCAAACATTTCCAGGAATGTCAGCATATCCGGGAGGGTATAAGCCTTCTGTGAGGTATTCAGCTGGATATTGGCCAATTTTACTGCCAGCTCTTCAGCATCCGCCTCCAGATAGCTGTCAGCATTGAAACCGACATATTTCCCAGAAATATCGTCCTTGTCATAGATTTTCGAAAAACTCTTGTCGAGCTCGATGACATTTGTGCATTCCTTTGGCAGGTTTTTCAGTTCATCATAAAGTGTGACCAGGCTGATTTTGATATTCTTCTTTTCTTGTAAAACAAGATTGATCATCTCGGCCTTTGAAGCGAGGCTCTTGCTCATCGAGAACACGATATAATGCTTGTCGAGCTCCGCAAGATCTTCCTCATCAAGCGCCTGGCGCGCACTGATTTCTTTTTCAAAGTAAGCCGAAAGCTCCTTGATTTCATTCGAATCAGTGGCGACGAAACGGATCGTCTTGCCGTCATCCCAGACATGCGGCAGCCACTTCACGAAATTCCATGTATCATGCTCATGTTCATCGTAAATGAACACCAGTTTCAGTTCGTCATAGCTATGTAATGCTGTCAGCTGGAAAATCAGCCCCTGGACGAAGCTTTTCACTTCTTCCCTTCTGCCGATGATCCCGCTGATCCGTTCTTCCGTCAGGTCGACCGTGACCGGAACGTCTGTTAAAATCTGCGGCTTCTCCACAATCTGATACAGCTCATCCTGAAGATTGTCATCCTCAAGCATGAAGCGTTTTTCCGGATATTTGATTTCTGCATTCAGCGGCAAATCGCCAATCCCAAGGCGCACTTTTAAAAAGTCATTTTGCCCGATTCCGCGCTCCCACAGATTGCGCTGGCGGCGCTTGATCCTTGTCAGGCAGTTTTCCAGCGTGACATGGTTTTCGAACAGGATCTCGCTCTGGTGCTTGCACTCATCCGCAATCACCTGCTTCATTTCTGCAAGGTAATTCAGATACTTTTCCTGGCGGATGCCTTCAAGCTTGATGCGGCGCTTTTTCTCGTATCGTTTTGTTAAAATCGGCCAGAGTACGGTCCCGACCATCATGCTGATTGACATCACCAACGTCGGCATCGCCCGCATGATATCCCCATCAGTACTCATTACGTTTTGCAAGACCAGGAGACCGGTAAACAGGGAAGCCATCCCCATTGTGATAGACGGACCCAGCAAGAGCATCAACGGCGTTTCATCAGGATTCTGCTGTGATGGAGGCGGATCGATTTTAATGGTCGTTTCCTCTATATCACGCTTGAAGCGCGGCGAACGGTAAAACAACTGATCATTTTCTTCTTCAATATGTATTTCATCGAGGTTGATTTCTTTTTCTACTACCGGCTTTTCAGCAATGAAGGAATTGAACGCGTTCCGGTCAAGGAATACTGATTTATGTGGATTGTTCAGCGACAACAGGCGGCCGTTGAAGATGATTTTAAGGCCCATGATGAAAATGACATCGCCAACAGCCAGCGGCTTTTCCTTGATTCTTTCGCCATTGACATATGTGCCGTTTGAACTGTTGAAGTCCTTGATCACAGCATCGCCGTTGCTGCTGTATTCGATGACGCAGTGCGAACCGGAGACCAATTTGTTTGAAAAACAAATCTGGCTGTCCTGGGAACGTCCGATTTTAATGACATTGGTAGTTGCGATATGTTTAGTGAATTCATTGCGGTCCGCCGTTTGCGGCTCGACATAGACTAACGCGGATTGATCATCGTTGCGGTGAATACTATAGGTTTTGAATGGTTCGATGAGGACCTTGGATTGTATTTCGTTGGCGGTATTCTTGATGAATGCATGCTTATTGGACTTCAGGTACCACTGGCCGTCTTCCGCTTCCACCGCCAGCATATCGACCGGATTGTGCTCCTGGTCTTCCGTTTTCAGTATGTATCTTCCTGTGACTCGTTCAGGCAACACGAGATCGAATACCCGATTCCGGTCAAAAAGTGTTAAAATCACCTCAAAACCTCCCCAGCCTTAATATGTATATTTCTACAGTATGTATAGTGGTAATTTCATATTTTTTACCATTTTATCTCAAAAAGTGTAATTTTACATCAAACCTTAGGTGCATCTCTAAATATATAAACATCTTACAATATCAGGAATTATATTCAACTAATTGCCCCCTTAATTGGAAAAATAGGGATATTAGTCCTGTTTTTACTTACCATATGTAAGTAGTGAAGAACCTGAAAAGTGCCAACTGGCTCAACACAGCGATAAAACTAGTCCTTTTTACCCCGATAAAATGTAATTTAAACCCCAATTCAACTAAAAAAATCCAATTTTATTTTTATAAATCATTGGGATTTTTTTCAAATACATACTATAATCAAAGAATCTAAAAATATGAGCAGGTGATCCAGGTGAAAATCAATGTGAGCCAGGCGTATGCACAGGCAAATAGAATCAATGAATACGCACAGGAATTGAATGAGGTCAAAAGCAGGCTGCAGGACTTCAAGGGGAATCTTAACAGCAGCTGGCAGGCCCAGGAAATGGTGTATATCAATAACGCAATCAGCAGCATAAGCAGGGAAATATCCGAATTGCAGACGCTTCTTTTCTCCATTGGACCGGATATCGTCGCAGCAGCGAGTGAAATCAGAAAGGAAGAAGAGGCTCGGGAAGCAGCGGAAAAGGCAGCCGCTGAACGCGCAGCTGCCGAACGGGAAGCAAGGCTGAAGAATACCGGCATGCGGTAAGACGAACACAGGGGCACAGCCTGTCCCTTTTTCCCCATAATAAAAAGGCGGCAGCCTCCGCTATGTATCAAAGCAGAATCATACACGCCTTTTGTGGCGATGCCCGGCTTCTCTGGATCTAAGCTGGGCATTTTTTTTGGATTTGCCGACAATAATGATAAAGCTGAATTACGGTCCCTCCCATCTGCTTCAGTCGAATTTTTTTCACTTCACAGGTTCTTCTTCCCTTTCCTCTTTGCGGTATTTCATTTTTGTTGCTTCCCCGCCTCTAAGGTGACGGATGGATTTATGATAATCAAGGATCTCTTTTACTTCGTTGGCAAGGTCAGGGTTGATCTCAGGCAATCTTTCTGTCAGGTCTTTATGGACTGTACTTTTGGATACGCCAAACTCCTTCGCTATGACGCGAACTGTTTTTCTCGTCTCCACGATATACTTTCCAATCTTGATTGTTCTCTCTTTGATGTAATCGTGCACACCACTCGCCCTCCCTAAATTGGATGTGAGAAGTGTGAAATGAGACTCGCTTTTATCTGCCAATACTGTTTTCCGCGAATGATTTCCCATCGCGGCAGAAGGAGGCTCCTTCTGGATATTACTATGATTAATCATGTCCCCGGCTGAATTCTCATATTGTTCAAACGATTCCTCACCTCAAACACTCTCTTTGTCAGGTTTGTAACAGTTTATTAGCTTGGTTGAGGATATATGCAAGAAAAAAGCAATAGGGACAAGGTTTTGGAAAGTTTTTTGAAAAATTCAACTATTTTACTCAGAAAAACTTTCCTGTTTACCCATATTTATGTACATAAAAACCTGTTTTCTTACGAATTTTTGTAAAGGAGTTATTTTTCATTGGGGGAGAAGCCGACTTGATTACCTACAGACAAACTAGAAAACAGAGAATCAGAAATGAAAAACGCAGAAAAACATTGAAAAGGAACAGGAAATTGATTGGTGCGGCGTTAGCCGGATCGGTTGCGGCAGGCTTGATGCTTGGTTTCGCTCAAAAGAAGACAGATGCGATCGGGTCATTTTATACTGTAAAAAAAGGAGATACCCTGTACAGCCTGGCGAAGCAATATGATACATCGGTTAAAATGCTAAAGGAAGTGAACTCATTATCTTCCGATTTCATAAAGGCCGGCCAAAAACTTGAGGTACCTGTAGAGACTGGAGCAGGAGTCTATGTTGTCAAAAAAGGAGATACATTGTTCTCGCTTGCGAAAAAGTATGGAGTCACGGTGACAGTTTTGAAAAAGGAAAACAAATTGATCACAGATTCCATCTATGTTGGACAGGCCTTATCCGTACCGGCACATATTTATGATCAATATGAAGGAATGTATGTTGTCAGCGCTGGTGACACATTATTCAATATCTCACAGCGTTTTGATGTATCGATGAAGGAATTGAAGTCAGCAAATGGTTTGAAACACGATATGGTATTGATTGGGCAAAAGCTGGAAATTCCGAGTGAATCAGAATGGATGGTAGCCAGTATTAACGGAGCAGCCGACAACTTCACTGTCGAGTTCGAAGCTGATGGCAAGGCGATTCCCTTGAAAGTATCATACGGTACAGCCAGGAAATATCAAGAAATGGCCGGAAAGCAAGTTCTTGTTACTTTTAGAAATGGCGCCTTGATTAGCATGCAATAAAGCGAAGGACCCGTGGCGATATGCCACGGGTCTTTATTTTATATCCTTAAAAATCTCCATATCGCTGACCGATACGCAATGCAATGCTATCAAAACTGCATCGAACGCATCTGGCTGTCGGTCGCTTTGATCAGCTCGCCCCAGGTCGTGTATCCTCTGTCCTTAAACTGCTGCAGGAGCTCAGTGAACAGATACGCTGTCGTCAATGCGTCACCGATGGCGCTATGGCGGTCATAAATCCTTGTCCCGAATGCCATGGCGTATCGTTCCAGATCACGCATATCGTAGGAAGGAGCAATAAAGCCGATCAGGTCGAGCGTATCGATGGTAAACAGCTTTTTCAGCCCCAGCTTTTCCCGTTTCAGCTCGCTTTTCAGCACGAGATGATCGAAGCCGACATAATGGCCGACAAGGCAAACTGTTTCATGAGATTCGATGTAATCAAAAAAGTCAGAGATTGCTTCAGATGCCTTCGGAGCGCCAGCCACCTTTTCATCGGTTATCGACGTCAGTTCAATTATTTCCCGAGAAATTTGTCGCTCAGGGTTCACATATGTCTGAAACCGGTCATTTTCCATCACCTTCACGCCTTTTACCGGAACACCGCCAATTTCAATGAGCCGATCAGTAGTCGCCACCTGAAAACCAGTCGTCTCCGTGTCGAAAACAATAAAAGAAAGATCATCGATTATAGTCGATAAAGGAATCTTCTCATACAAAAGCGGGCAGGAAATACTCCTTTTTTGAAAAAACATGCCAGCCTCCTTTCCACTCACAACATCGGTGCCTGTCACCACCCGGAATTTGTCGAACTCAGTTAAGATGAAGGTTCCCTCCGCCCGGGTGAGTTTTTCGTGGTGCCTGTCACCGCCCGAATTTTGTCGTTTCAATGCCGATGAGGGTTCCCACAATTTGTTCGGGCTTTCGTGGTGCCTGGCACCGCCCGAAATTTGTCGTTTTCTCAGACTGAGAATCTAGCATATACCATTCCTTGCAGTTCTCGGAGTGTGCGCAGGCTTAGGATGAGTTCGTCTTTTTGTCTGGTGGACATGGTTGTGAATGATAGGATTGTGCTGCCTTCTTTATTTGTCCATCTTTGCCTGATATACAGGTCGAGTACATGGCTGATGGCTTCTTTCAGGTCGTCGGTGAATCCTTCCATAAAGACGCCTTTCTCTTTTAAGACGGCGATTTTCTCAAGGGGCGTTCCCGGGATTCCGCCGTAATAAAGCGAGAGGATCTGCAGGCTGTGATGAAATGGGAACAAGACTTCTTTTTTCATGTCGAGGCTTTTCCGGCCGAGCCTGAACAGGGCGCGGATTGGTTCATCGAGCGTCGGAATTTCCTGCTCCTTTTCTGCCTGGACCATGCGATACAGGAAGATTTTTGAGCGGTCGAGCAACTCGGCGATTTTCGCTTCGAATTCTTTATTCAACGGTTCGCTTCCTGCAGCAAATCGATAGGAGAAAAAATTCTGGGCCAGCAGGATGTTTTCATTCGTCGATTGCAGCATCCACTTCCGGACGCGGTCCTGCCATTGCAGCACCGTCCCCCTCCATTGTTCTTCACTCGACATCATCAGTCCTTTGCAGCGGGCATAGCCTGCGGCCTCGAGCCTGTTGGTGATTTCAGTACCTAATTTTTCAAAGTATGCATGCTCTTTCGTTTCGCCATAAACAAGAAAATGATCCTGGTCTGTCAGCATGAACTGCTCACCTCGGCCGGCCGACCCCATCAGATAGAACGCAAAAGGCACCGGAGGCTCTCCCAGTACCGCAACGGACAGCTCCACCGCTCTGGCTATTAATCTGTCGTAAAGCTTCGTCACGATATCCAGCAGCGCCAGTGCAGGAACAGAGTCCCGCAGGAGCGTTTCGGTAATTTCATAGATTGCTGCTTTGACTTCAGGCAGGCTCGCTTCATTTGCCCCCTCGATTTTCTTGATTGTCCTCATCACACTGTCATTCTTTTTCCGAAGCAGATCGGTCAATGTCACGATCCCCGATACCTGGCCATGGTCAACGACCGGTAAATGCTTGATTCCTTTTAAAAGCATTTCTGAAAAGGCATCATAATAATAAGCAAACCTTGAAATCGTCACCGGATTCTCGGTCATCACGTGCCTCGCCGGTTCATCAAATGACAGTCCCTGCGCTACCACCCGGCCGACGATATCCCGCTCGGTAATGATTCCTTTCAGCTCTTGCTGTTCCAGGACAAGCACGGAGCTCGTTTTTTGTTCGGACATTTTGCGGGCAGTATCCTTGATGCTAGTATCCGGGGAAACGGAGGCGATGCTTTCCGACATCATATCCTGGACCCTCGCTAAAATCGTCTTGCCCTCGCCGATTCCCCTGGCCCTTTCCACCTGCTCCGCAAGCGATCCATACACATCCTTCAGGCGGATGGACACCTGTGTCAGCAGATAGTCATGGACATCGTGGTCGTCCCATCTTTTCGCCAGCACGGAAAAAGGAATCAGCAGGGCCCGGACATCATCAACCGCCCTGACCTCAACATTGGCCTGTGTTTTTTCGGACTTCGCAAAGCCAAGGAATTCCGCGAGGCTTGAAAAACCGACGATTTCCCCTTTTTGAATGACCTCCAATACTTCCTCCTGCCCGGCGGCATTTTTCACGAACACCTCGGCAATTCCCTGTAAAATCAACAAAAGCCCCTGACGTGGTGTGTCCGCCTGGAGCATCATATCCCTTTTCCCATAGGAAAATGCTTCACATTCCTCGACAAGGGAAAGGGCCGTGCGTTCATCCAGCCCCTCAAACAGGGGGTGGAACTGCACGGCCTTCCAGATTTCTTTATAAAGCTTTGTTTCCATCGTCATTCATCCAGACTTCACCATTCTTATAAGACATCTGTTCAGGATAACGAAGGTCGAGGACTTCTTCCTGAATTTTTTGCGATGGAGCCGGAGTCGCAAGCGATACGATGACGTTAGCTAAAATCGCTGCAGAGGCACCGAATACGCCAGCACCGGTGTCGATGATTCCGAGAATCGTGTAGCCGCCGTATTTGGCTGCGAAAATATATCCCAATGTCACAGCCAGGCCGACGACCATGCCGGCGATGACACCCTGTGCGTTTGAACGCTTCCACCAGACACCGAGGATGAGTGCCGGGAAGAATGTACCGCTGGCAAGTGCAAACGCCCAGGCAACAATCTGCGTAATCGCTCCAGGAGGGTTAAGCGCAATCAGGCCTGCAAACAGTGTCGCTACAACGATCGAAATACGCGCTACGTTCAGACGTGTTTTCTCTGTAGCACTTGGTTTCAGGACACGGTAGTAAATATCGTGCGCAAATGCCGATGAAATCGCAATCATCAAGCCACCTGCTGTAGAAAGGGCCGCGGCCATAGCGCCTGCCGCTACAAGGCCGATGACGAATACGCCAAGGTTGGCGATTTCAGGTGTCGCCATAACGACGATATCGTTGGAGATGATCAATTCACCCCACTCAAGGATTCCATCGCCATTTCCATCGGCAACCTGAAGCTTACCGGTATCCACCCACGTTTTCGTCCAGGCAGGAAGCTCACTGATTTTGCTGCCGGCAACCTTTGTCATCAGGATGAAACGGGAGAATGCCGCATAGGCAGGTGCTGACAGGTAAAGCAAGCCGATGAAAAGTAGTGCCCAGGCTCCTGACCAGCGAGCAGCCTTCATCGTCGATACCGTATAGAAACGGACGATTACGTGCGGTAGGCCCGCCGTACCGGCCATCAGTGTGAACATAAGGGCAAGGAACTGCCATTTCGTGCCGTTCGTGAATGGCGCGAAGTATTCAGAAATGCCAAGCTCACGGTCGAGCTCACCCATTTTCCCGACCAGCTCGCCATATGAAAGCCATGGGAGCGGGCTGCTCGTGATTTGCAGGGACATAAAAATTACCGGGATCAAATAGGCAATGATCAATATGATATACTGGGCAACCTGTGTCCAGGTAATCCCCTTCATTCCGCCGAATGCTGCGTATGTTGCGATCAGGACCACCCCGATCATCGTGCCGAGCTTCGCATCGATTTCGAACAGTCGCCCGATAACCACGCCGGAACCGGAAAGCTGGCCGATCGAATACGTAAAGCTGATGATGATCGTTGAAATCGCCGCAATGACGCGTGCCGTGTGGCTGTTGTAGCGGTCACCGATGAATTCAGGAACCGTGTAGCGCCCATACTTCCTGAGCTGTGGTGCAAGCAGGAAGGTCAATAGCAGATATCCGCCCGTCCAGCCCATGATATAGGCCAGGCCGTCATAGCCAAGCAGCATGATCGTACCGGCCATCCCGATGAAGGAAGCGGCACTCATCCAGTCAGCTCCGATGGCCATTCCGTTGAAAATTGGCGGGACGCCGCGGCTGGCAACATAGAAGTCAGACGTTTGCTTAGCTGTATTGTAGATCGCAATCCCGATATACAAACCGAATGTAGCTAAAATAATAGATAATGAGACCAAGAATTGTGTATCCAAAGTTCTCCCCCTTATTCAAACGCTCTTTTTGTCTTTTCCAAAGGCTTAATGGTCCAGGCTCTTTCCTTCGCTCAGCTTGACGTTCTTCTCTTCGTCGATTCCATACTTCTTGTCGATGCTGTCGCTAAGCTTGGCGTTGACAAACAGCAGGATGATGAACGTGACCACCGCACCCTGCGCTCCCATGAAGTAGTGGAACGGGAAGCCGCCGATCGAAATCTCGCTCAATGGCTCGGCGATCATCACTGCGCCAAATGAAACGAGAAACCAGATGACGAAATAAACGATCATGTTACGGGTTTTTTCACGGAAATAAGCGTCAGCAACTGACTTATCAATTTTCTTCACATTTACACCCCTTTTTTTTGCTAATCCCCTTTGTATAAACCTTCATGATTGACGGACACAGCCTAACATCGTAAAAGCTTTCCCCCACTCCTTTTTCAAAATTTAATTATATGAACCCTGCGCCAGGCAAGGTTGATACCGAGTTGGAAAAATTCTAGCTTAGACTGAAGATGAATTTTAACGTTTCAAAGAATGGGGCTGGGACCATGATGATCTGGATGAGGAAGTAGAGAAAGATGCTCAGGAACGGGACTGCCAGAAAAATCACCTTGTTTTTCCGTAAGCCCAGGAACAAACTGATGCCGGTAATCACCAGCAGGCCGATTAAAATAATCAAGTTGAAACCTCCAATTCTTAAATTTAGTCATTTAACTAAATCTTTAGAAAATTTAATTTAATTATCCATATAATGTCCAGGCTGGTCAATACGTTATTTTTAGAAAATGTAATCGCTTTCTATGTCGATTTTTTAAAGACCGTGGAAAATTCGTCTGTAACTGTAGGGGTTGGAGGGATTCTGAGGCATAGGAGTTTGTCGAAAAAAATTTTTTCACTTGTTTCCATAGAATTGGGCTGTTTGTAATGATTTTACAGAATAACAAAAGGAACACTCGTGAGGGAGTGTTCCTTCATTAGAATATAATGTTACCAGCAGGCAATGGCGCCGTCGGTTCTCATTTCGGTTCCGCCGGTCAGGACGCCCGTGTTCGGGTCACGGACAATGACCTGGCCACGGCCGAAGCCTCCGCCATCGTACGCCACCTTCATTTGATGCCCGCGTGCTGCAAGTTCCTTAACGATATGGTTCGGAAAATGATGTTCAACTTCAATCTGCTTTCCGCTGGTCCATTGCCAGCGAGGCGCATCAAGCGCTGCCTGCGGATTCATTCCGAAATCGATCATGTTCATCGCAACCTGGACATGACCCTGCGGCTGCATATAACCGCCCATAACCCCGAACGGGCCGACTGCCTTGCCATCCTTCGTGATGAAACCAGGAATGATCGTATGGTATGTCTTCTTGCCCGGAGCAAGCGCGTTCGCATGTTTGGGATCAAGCGAGAAATCATGTCCGCGGTTTTGCAGGCCGATTCCTGTTCCCGGAACGACTACACCAGAGCCGAAGCCCATATAGTTGCTCTGGATGAACGATACCATATTGCCTTCGCCATCCGCAGTAGACAGATAGACCGTTCCGCCTTTAGGAAGTGTGCCCGGTTCAGGCATTCTTGCTTCAGCGGAGATTTTAGCGCGAGCTTCCTCACCATACTGCTCTGATAACAGGTCCGCTACCTTGGCCTGCATCGTCTTAGGGTCGGTGACATATTCCTTGCCATCCGTGAACGCCTGCTTCATCGCTTCAAGCTGCAGATGGACGCCCTGGACTTCATCTCGATGTGTAAACTCGTACCCTTTTAAAATATTCAATGCCATCAATGCAACGATTCCCTGGCCATTCGGCGGGATTTCCCAGACCTCGTGCCCACGGTAGGATACAGAGATAGGCTCCACCCATTCCGGATGATAGTTTTCAAGATCAGACTTACTTAAGAATGCTCCCGCCTTCTCAGAGGCTTCAGCAATTTTATCCGCCAATGCGCCGCGGTAAAAGCTCTCCCCATTCGTTTCGGCGATTTCCTGTAGGGTATTCGCATGGTCCTCCGATTTCCACATCTCACCGGCTTCAGGTGCCCTGCCTTCAGGAGCGAAAACGCGGAACCACTCATCGTATTCCTCACCCTGGAAACGACTCTTGTATGCATTGAAAGCACCCTTCCAATATTTTGCGAGAATCGGAGTCAGCGGATAGCCATTGCGAGCATAGTCGATGGCCGGCTGCAAAACTTCCGTAAGCGGCAGACGTCCGAACTTTTTCGATAATTCCGCCCAGGCAGATGGCGCACCCGGAACCGTGACCGGAATCCAGCCATGCGAAGGCATTTTTTCATGGCCTAGCTCTTTCACCTTTTCAATCGAAATCGATTGCGGCGCAGGACCGCTCGCATTCAGGCCATACAGCTTGTCTTTCACCCAGACAAGCGCGAACGCGTCGCCACCAATCCCATTCGAAGTCGGTTCAACGACCGTCAGGCATGCTGCTGTCGCAATCGCTGCATCAATCGCGTTGCCGCCCTTTTTTAAAATATCTAGCCCAGCCTGCGCAGCAAGCGGCTGTGATGTAGCAACCATCCCATTGCGCGCCACCGCCGCCATTCGCTGGGAAGGATATGGATATGTATGCAAAGACATTCTGATTCCCCCAATATTTTTTCGTCTTGCGAAATATTATACCAAAATAATTGAAAATTCGAAATAGAAATACCTAAAAAGAAAAGTCCGGCCTGATTTGGCCGGACTTAACACAGTCAACTATTGCATTCTTAACTCATAAAACGACTTCACCCGCGAAACAACATCCTTGGACCCAGAGTCCTCGATCATCATTGCGACGATCATGTCTGCTGCATTCGGGTTGTAGGCGACGAACCATCCGAGTTCCTTGCCTTTTTCACCTTGCTTCTCTTTGATTTCCGCGGTGCCTGTTTTACCTGCGAGCGGATAATTGGCGATCAGGCCGTTGTGGGCGGTTCCTTTTGGATCGGTGATGACCTTCGTCAGCATGCTGTTTATCGTTGCGGCATGCTCATCACTGACCAGGCCTTCCTTCCACACCTGGCCCTGTTCATCCTCCATATTCAGGATCGGTTTGATTAGGTTGCCATTGTTCACGAATGGCGAATAAGTGGCCGCAAGGTGCAGGACATTCATTTCAATCTGCCCCTGGCCATAGGCAGAGTCTGCCAGGCGGATTTCGCTGTCAATCTTGCCTATTTGCGATGGCTCGATTGGGTAGAGGTATTCCGGCTGATCTTCAAAGCCGAATTTTTTCAGGCCTTCTGTAAAAGTATCCTGTCCCATTCCAAGCGCTGCCTGTGCGAAATAAATATTATCCGAATAGACCAGGGCTTTTTCCAGGTTGATGCTGCCTTTGACATCAGAGTATCTTGTCACCTTGTACTTGCCCCATGATGCGTCTTTTTGCCATTGTTTCTCGTTGATTTCAAACGCAGTATCTTTCTGGAGCTTGCCGCTCTCAAGGCCGATTGCCGTGGTGATCGGCTTCATCACTGACCCTGGCACATAGGTCAGCCTGAAACGGTTCAAGAATGGCTGGAGCGGGTCTTCTTCTAGCGTTTTACGTTTGTTTTGCGAGATTCCAAGCGTCATTTCATTCGGGTCGAAGCCTGGTGCACTGACAAGGGCCAGCGTTTCGCCTGTCGCCGGATTGATGGCTGATGCCATACCAGCCTTTCCTTTTAGCTGATCATACAATTGCTGCTGGGCGACAACATCGATGGTTAGCTTGACGTCTTTCCCGTTTTCCACCGGTTGTTCTGCGAGTGTCTTGACTGTGCCATCTTCCTTCACAATCGAAATCCTGACACCGTTCGTTCCTTTTAATTGGTCTTCAAGAACCTGTTCGAGGCCGCGGCGGCCAATGAGGTCGGTTGCTGTATACCCTTTTCCTTCCAATTTTTCAAGGTCATCGGCTGTGATTGGGCCGACGTAGCCGATTAAGTGGGACAATGCTGCTCCGTATGGATATTCACGGGCCCCCACCTCCTGGCTTTTCACTCCATTCATCGAAAATAATTTCTCATGCAGACCTTTGTCTTCCTTCGAAATCTTCTTCAATGGAACAAACAGGTCATCTTTTACCCAGCCAGCGTTCATCGCCTTGTTGATTTGCTCCTCGGACATATCGAGCAGTTCTGCCACCTTGGCGATTGTCTGGTCTTTCTGCTCGCCAAGCTCGCCAGGGACTACTCCGACCTGGACAGCAGTGCCGTTGATCGCGAGTCCGTTCCCATCGCGGTCAAGGATGCTGCCGCGTTCTGCCTGGACATTCTTGAAGCTTAGTTTATCTCCTGCCTTAAGCTCAGGAAAAATATAAGTTGTGTTCCAGTCCACATACCAGTTCGTATCATCATCACGTTTTTCTTTTACAAGAGTGGCATTATGGTCGAATTCGATCGGACCAGCAGCACTCTCCATTTTTGCCGAGAAAGGAAGCTCTGCATCCTCCTCGTGTTCCTTTTCTTCCTCAGGCTGCTTGTAGCTGACCTTCAGCTTGTCTATCTCTAAATCCTGATAAATTTTATTATAGCGGGAGACGAATTCCTCTTTTGTAATCGAATCCTTCGCTTCAGCTGATAAAAATCCATACATCTCGTCAAATTTCTGGTCATTCCATAGCTTCACATACTGGGAAAACCGTTCTTCGGGAGTCGGTTCCTTGCTGCAGCCTGAAATGATAGCGGCCATTAGCACCGACATTATTATGAACAAAGCTCGTTTCATATGTACCCCTCCTCCTGTATGATTTTACCACAGAACTTCCAATTATTTAAGCTTGGCGCATTCCTTATTAATCCAATAAAAAAACCCGCCTTTAAAGCCAGGCAGGTTCCAAAATTTTTGAATTTATTATGAGTTGCTTGAAGTATCGGAGTCAGTGGATGAATCTTTGTCTTTACCTGCATCCTTGTCTTCATCTTGTCCAGCGTCTTTTTTATCAGAGCCATCTTCAGCAGGCTTCTCTTCTGTTGGAGTCGTACCCTCTACATCTTTTTTAGATGGAGTGGTTCCTTCAGCATCTTCCTCGACAGCGTCTTCAGACTTTCCTGCATCTGCATCAGATGAAGCCTTCTCTTCTGTTACATTAGCATCCTGAAACGCGCTAAGCGGCTTATTGAAGTACTCATGCGGATTGACAGGTACATTGTCCTTGCGGATCTCAAAGTGTACATGGTTGCCAGCCTTCTCATTGATCAGGCTTGTACCGGACTTCGCAATGACTTGGCCTTGCTCAACCTCGTCGCCAACCTTAACTTTGTAGTCTTTCACTGACTGATATTGTGTTACAATACCTTTGTCATGCTCGATTTCAATGACATTTCCAAGTACAGCATCTTCCATGACATTCTTGACAGTACCGCTAAGTGACGCGATTACATCAAATTCCTTGCCGTCTTTTGCTGCAATGTCCAGACCAGTGTTCGGATGGTAAGTATTATCATAGAACACTAGAGCTGCTTCTTGCTCTGCCGAATCGCTGTCATTATCGTAGAATCCCATTTGGATGACAGCATCATCTTCACTCACCACTGGCATTACGAAGTTCTCCATAGCGCGGTTCACTTCAACTGCAGGCTGGTCATTAATCTTTTTGCCAGGCATGTCAGTCGCTTTGTACTCTGACTGATCCAGAGAATCAGTCGCGCTGTTTTGATACCAAAGGACACCAGTTAGAATGATTGCGGCACTAGCAATATAAACTGTTGGATACACCCACCGCTTCTTGAAAAAGCTGTTCTTGCTTTTGTCTTGAGAAGATCTTTTTTCTTCCTCTCTCATTTTCATCACCTCAGCAATCAGTTTGAACAGAAGCGAAAAAATATATACATAGAGTTGAAAAATTTTTTACTGCTTATTTTTCGACAAAAGTTAGGATTTTATGCAAAAAAGTTTTTTGGCACTAAATCTCAGCTAATCAAAGCGTTTTGGTGCCCACTTCCCGCTACGTTTGGGTTACTACTATAAAGTGAGGTTTTATCATGAAAAAGTTATTATTATGGATTCTGCGCCTTCTGCCTTTCGCTTATATGGCGGCAATCTGGATCATGTCCAGCCTGCCCGATACTGCAGTCATCGAACTGCCAGACCGAGGTGTAGACCGCTTTTTAAAAGAATCACTCCATCTTGTTGAGTTCGGCATCCTGTATGTGCTGCTCGTCCTGGCCGCGCTGACGACCGGGCGCTTCACACCGGTGATGAGCTTCGCCTTCATGGGCGTGGCCATCCTGTACGGCCTGCTCGACGAGGTCCATCAAAGCTTCGTCCCGGCGCGATCCGCCACCGTGATTGATTTTATAAAAGACGTAATCGGGGTTTTAGCGGCATCGCACTTCATTCATCACGCCTACTTCAGCGGCAAGTTTGCGCGGCTGGGGAGGGTTTTGCGTGGGATTGAGGAGAGAGTTCGGGGGTTTTAGCTGGATTTGTTTTTAAGATGGTTATTAATTACGGTTTTTAAGGGGCTGGCCTTGTTATGGGGGCTGGCTTTTTGTTTTTTTAGTAGTGACTCGCACAGTCAATTAGTCCAACCGTTAAATGATTGGCTATAACCGTTAGATTAATGGCTGCAACCGTTAAATTATCGCTCCCAACCGTAGAATTATATTATGATTAGTTACTTCGGACATAAAACTTTCATAATAAAATCGTTATTTCCGCAGGTATTCGGAGTGAAAATAAAGAATCCGTATAAAAACTAATAGGGAAGTGAATAATTTGATAGAAAAAGAACGGACATATCCCATTCGGCTTCTTATGTATGAGGCTTTAATGGAAAGAATCTTACCAAATCACCCAAAATTCACATTAATTGAGTCAGATTACAAAGCCTGGCGTGCTGGATATAGAGGTGAACTGCAAACGGATTAACGTTTAAGTTTTTTACCTGAAAAAGGTTACCATATCTTTCGGGATTTACGCCTGCAAGATGAAAAATGGCATTTCCAGATTGATACTCTCATTTTAACTCTTCGCTATATCCTTCTAATTGAAACAAAAGCCTATTCTGGCACTCTTTTCTTTGACAAACATTCCGAACAAATGATTCAAACAAAGAATGACCAAGAGAAATCATATGATAATCCCATTAACCAAGTTCGTATGCAAGCCTGGCATTTGAAGAGATGGCTGAAGAATCATAAGTTCAGTGTTCCGCCCATATACCAACTAGTTGCAATCAGCAATGCTTCTACTATTATCAAGGTAAGTGACCGCTCCCTGAATAACTTGATAGTAAAAGGAGATGTATTATTAAGTCGCGTTCTTCAGATCGACGATACCACCCCAAATCCAAGTTTTACTGATAAAGAAGTAAAAAAGTTATCAAAGTCACTTGTAAAGAATCATACTCCACCTCACCCGGACATTCTGAAACAATATTCCCTCACTCCAGACGATCTTCAAAAGGGTGTTCAATGCCCGTCTTGTTTATCATATGGAATTAATCGCGAAAAGTGGATCTGGCATTGTCCTGTGTGTGAACATAAATCCAAAACAGCTCACCATAAAACTGTAAAAGAGTTTTTCCTCCTTATTAGTCCAACAATCAAGAATCAGATGTGTAGAGACTTTTGCATTGGTATTTCTTCTAAAACAGCCAGTGATCTTTTAATTTCATTGAATCTCCCCTTCACTGGCAATACTCATGGCCGCTTCTACCACATGCCTCCAGACATCGAGACTTTCTTCAAGCTCGCGAATAAGCAATAAGTCAAACAACCATACAAACCCGCGCTAAAAAGCCAGGGCTGCTCTTCGCCCTGGCCTTGTAATTATTATTATTTTATTTCTTCGCAGTCACCTTATTCAGCATGCTATCCGCATCACTGATCTCTACACCCTTGTAGTAGTGTTTGACGATGTCCTGATAGTTCTTGCCTTCTGTGGCCATGCCGTTGGCGCCGTATTGGCTCATGCCGACGCCGTGGCCGAAGCCTTCTGTGGTGATGATGACGTTGTTGCCTTTGAGTTCCCAGCTGAAGTCGCTTGAGCGCAGGCCAAGTTTTTCACGTACTTCTTTGCCGGTGAGTACTTTTCCGCCAATGTCGATTTTGGCGACGCGGTTTCCGGATGTCCTGGAGATGACTTTGCCAATTTCCGCGGAGTTCGGCAGCTTGACGCCTAATTTAGATTCCACCTCGGCCACTGTCTTCACTTCCTGGCTGCGGAACTTCGGCGACTTCAGGTCCCATGGACTTTCTACGCTGCGCAAGTATGGCAGTGAATTTGACCAGTATTCCTCCGAATTCTCTGTGAACCCGTTCGATGTTGAGAAGAAAGTCGCGTCGATTGGCGAACCATCATAGGTAAGCACCTGGCCGTCAGTGGCTTTTACAGCATCGGCGATTTTCTTCATCTTCCATTTGTAGTCGGTACCCCACTGTTTCTTCAACTCTTCTTTATTTTTAAAAACCTGATGGATTTCGGTATCATTCAGCTGTGCACCCTCGGGAACGCCAACTTTATTTGGGCTCAGCATTTGTTTTACATAATAAGTCCTCGCTGACAGCGCCTGTGCCTTCAATGCCTCAAGCTCGAACTCAGCTGGCATTTCAGCGGCTACGACGCCAATCAAGTAGTCATCAAGTGGAAGCTTCTCGGTTTTGGATAACGCTGTCCGGTAGACAGCCACCTCGATTGCTGAATCTGCTGTAGGCATAGCGGCAGCCTCCTTTGCTTCAGTTTGCAGCTCTTCTCCAAGCTTTCCGCCTGCCTTTTCTTCCATAAAAGGGAGGACGAGCAAGGATGGAATCAAGAGTGTGACAGCGAAAAGGATTGCAGCTAGTAGGATGATTGGTTTGAATTTTAACATAGAAAAGCCTCCATTATGAAATTTTACGGCCGTTAACCGTCTCATTCCATTCTTATGGAGGCGGACAAGCTTTTATGACAGAAATTGAAAAAGCTCACATTTTGCATATTTTCTTATAAAATGTTCATAATAAGTCGGTCGAAATTGGACAAAAATTTTTGAAAGGCTGTCTTCGTAAAGATGGTTGTCAAAACCCTAAAGCCGATTTTAACGTGATAAAAGCCATTTTGCAGATCTGTACTAAGTTGGCCAGCTCTTTTCTCTTAATATACATTAATTTGGTGAAGAAATTTAGATAAGTCAATAGCAACAAGTTTGAGAAAAGAGCCCTGAAAAAATCCAGTCAAAAAATCAAAAAACCGCAGAACTATACGTTAAAGCATAATTCTCCGGTTTTATGAGCAGTATTATTTATGCGTTCATGTCTGAGACTAATTTTTCAGTTACTGGCTGTTCTTCTACTTCGCTGACGCGTTCGATGTCTGCGCCCAGTCCTGCGAGCTTATGATGGAAGTCCACATAGCCGCGGTCCAGGTGATACAGTTCCGTTACGCGTGTAACTCCATCTGCCACAAGACCAGTCAGGATCAGTGATGCTGCGGCACGCAGGTCAGTTGCTGCCACTTCTGCTCCCTGAAGGTCAGATGGTCCGTTCATGATGACAGAGCGGCCATCGATTTTGATGTTTGCATTCATGCGGCGGAATTCTTCCACGTGCATGAAGCGGTTTTCGAAAACAGTTTCGGTGATCATGCTTGTTCCCTGTGCGCGCAATAGCAAGGCCATCATTTGTGACTGCATATCTGTCGGGAAACCAGGGTGCGGCATTGTCTTGATGTCAACTGCTTTCAATTTTTCAGGTCCGATGACACGAAGGCCATCCTCTTCCTCGATGATGGTAACGCCCATTTCTTCCATCTTCGCTACTAATGAAGAAAGATGCTCTGGGACTGCGCCTTTTACAAGCACGTTTCCACCAGTGATGGCAGACGCAACCATGAAGGTTCCTGCTTCAATTCGGTCAGGAATGATGTTGTGGTCAGCACCGAACAGTACTTCAACACCTTCGATCTTAATCGTGCCAGTGCCTGCGCCTTTTACCTTTGCTCCCATTTTATTCAGGAAGTTGGCAAGGTCGACGATTTCCGGTTCTTTTGCGACGTTTTCAATGATTGTTGTACCTTTTGCAAGGACAGCAGCCATCATAATATTTTCCGTAGCGCCAACGCTAGGGAAATCAAGGTATATTTTAGCTCCGTGCAGACCATTGACTGCTTCGGCTTCGATAAAACCGTTGCCTACCTTGACTGTAGCACCCATTGCTTCAAAGCCTTTAAGGTGCTGGTCGATAGGACGGGAACCGATTGCACAGCCGCCTGGTAATGCTACGCGAGCACGGCCATTCCTGGCAAGCAGGGATCCCATAACCAATACAGAAGCACGCATTTTACGAACATACTCAAACGGTGCTTCAATTTTTAACTCTCTGGATGCATCTACTGTAATCGTGTTATTTTCAAACTCCACTACGGCGTTTAAAGAACGTAATACTTCGTTGATGGTATATACATCGGAGAGAGTTGGCACATCACGAATTACGCTTTTTCCGTCACTTGCTAATAATGTTGCAGCGATAACAGGCAAGACGGCATTCTTAGCTCCTTCAACCTTTACAGAACCGCTTAGCCTTTGTCCGCCGCGGACGATGATTTTTTCCAAGTGTATTCCCCTCCGCGTCCAATTTCTCTATATTAATATTCAATCGTTATGATGGGTGTGCCAACTACCACGGTAGTCTTAGCGCCCATTCGTTCAGTTTTCCGTAATCCAAGCTGCATGTTCATGTCATGTTCGTTGCTCAGTGTCTTGTCGAACAAAGGCGAAACGGCGGAAGAGGAAATGAATGATTCTTCTGCCAGCCCTTCAACTTCACGAGCGTTAAAGGCCTTCAGCAATTTACTTTTGTAAACAGGTAAAGCCGATTTTATCTTATCATTGATTTCGCCTTTTACACAAGAGAAAGTTGTTGCGTTTCCTCGAAAAATGTCAAATATTCTGCCTGGTAAATTTTTGTTTAAAAAGGTTTCTGTATTTTTATTCCAGTACTGACCTCTGACCTCATACATCACGTACGTATGTAAAGGGCCCTTTGTGTCGGTAGAAACAATTTTAATTTTTTCCAGTATATCGGAAGACTTCATAACAGCTGTTATCTCTCCATCGTGTCCTGACCATGTCCACTCCGGAAGCTGGACCTTTAGATCCTTCACCAATGCTTCGACATTTTCCTGTTCCAATGTTTCCCTTGCATATAAAGACCAACCAGTGATTAAAATATCTTCGTTCTGTAAAACCGAGGCCAGTGTTTTTATTTCATGATCTGCGTCAGCTACAGTCGTCTTATTCCCAGCTTGGAACACAATAAAACCAATAATGCCAAAAATTGATAAAATAAATGGAATCTTCTTCATATGTTTCACTCTCCCCTTATTACCATTCTTACCAGGAGAGCAAATCACATACTTGGGAATTCTCGTCACTTTTTGACAACATTCTATGTACCAACTTGGCCGGGTGTTCATCGATTGTGAAAAAACAAACATGCTTGCGCAAAAAAACAAACACAAAGAGAATAATACTTCATTTTCTTCGTTTTGGAAACATGTATGAAGACCTAATTTTTTACCAATTTGGATATGACTTAACAGCTATTGAAAAATCATCGGAAGCTGCTGCGACCATTGGAGGTAATCAAGGAAGAAATTACTGACTATGGACCCTAGTGCGATGGAAAGCATGATATATAAAACGCGGGCTTGAAGTACATGATTCGCCCTCAGCAGTTTATCAAACTGGAGTGCCTGGAGTGCCCACCATGAAAGAGCGATGAAAACCAGATGTGTCAGAATGCTGGTCAGCGCAAAGCCGCCAAAACCTGTTAGCATATACTCTCCTCCCTTCACTTGCCATTTTACCATAAACGGGGATGGTTACCCTTATTTATAGACGTTTTACTTTAAAGAAAGTTTCATTGTTTCTAACAAATATTTTTCATTAGGCTGACGCGGATAATCCGCACAAAAAAACCGGCCCGCAAATTTCGCAGGCCAGCATAATTTACCCCTTTGTTTCCATGAATGAATTTTCCCCAAAACCATTCATACTTACTGATTATCTCATAAAATCAACGAACTGGTTGAAATTATTGTGCATGAAGTCGATGGCCAGGTTTGGCATGACTCCAAACAGGATCGTTCCGATTACTGCTACCAGGATGACGACGGTTGTTCCTGCTGGCAGCTTGATTTTTTCATCGCTTGCTGCCGGACGGAAGAATATTTGTGTCATGACTCCGAAGTAGTAGAAATACGAGATGACGGTTGTTGCGATCATGATCGAGACAAGCACGTAATGTGCTTGGTCGACCATCAACGCGCCCATGAAGATGTTCAGCTTACCGATGAAGCCTGCTGTACCAGGGATTCCTGCGAGTGACAGGATGAAGATTCCCATTCCGACTGCTAGTAATGGCGAGCGGCGGTAAAGTCCGGCAAAATGGCTGATATCTTCTGAACCAGTTTTAGCTGTGATCACCTGGATCACGGCGAACGCTCCAAGGTTCATCAACACGTATGCCAGCAGATAGAACCAGATGGCATCGAAGGTCACGAATGACATTGCTGTCAGCGCGACAAGGATGTAACCGGCATGCGCGACGCTTGAGTACGCGAACATGCGCTTGATGTTGCGCTGCCTTAAGGCAATAACGTTACCGATGATCATCGTTGCTCCTGCCAGGAATGCAATGTAGTCCTGCATCGCGAACAGCAGCGGGATTGGCTGGCCGTCTTCCTGGGCAACCGGGACGTATCCGAAGATGGATAGCAGGATGCGCAGGATGATGACAAAGCCGGCAGTCTTGGAGACGACGCTCAGGAACGCCGTCACTGGAGTCGGTGCTCCTTCGTACACATCAGGTGCCCACATATGGAATGGAGCAGTTGCCAGCTTGAAGGACAGGCCGACGAAAATCATCAAGAATGCCAGTCCAAGAATGTAAATATGCTGAGGATCATTCAAGCCGCTGAAGGTCTGAGCGATTCCTTTTAAGTTAGTCGTTCCGGCAATTCCGAACACATAGCTCATACCGAACAAAGTGATGGCAGATGAAATGCCGCCGTTCAGGACGTATTTCATCGCTGATTCGTTCGATTTCAGGTTGCGTTTGCGCATACCTGCGAGGATGTAGGACGGAATGGACAGCAATTCCAGGCCGACGAATAAAGTGATCAAGTCGCCGCTTGATGCCATGAACATAGTTCCAAGCAAGGCAGTGAGGAAAAGGTAGTAGAACTCGCCTTTGTATTCCTCAAGTCCATCATTCGCCCTGAAATCAATCGCCAACAGCATGACAAGCGCCGCTCCCAGAAGGAGGATCAGCTTGAAGGCGATTGCGAATGAATCAAGCCTGAAAGTATCGTATAAAATCGATGTTGTTTGCGTACCCAACAGGGTTACAAGTGAAATCAGCGCAAGCACCACACCGGCAAACCCGACCCATCCAAGGATTTTGCGGTCGACATGCTTTGGCATGAATAAATCAGCGACTGATAAAAGTGCTATGATTCCAAGGATGATGAATTCCGGAGTCATCGTCCCCCAATCAAATGATAGAAGTGTATCTAGATCCATCCTTCATCACCCCCCTATTCCCATCAAGATAGTCTCTAAAGTTGCCTGAAGCGGTTCACTGAGAACGGCCGGATATACACCGACCAGGACGATCAAGCCGACAAGTACCAACACCGGTGCCCATTCGAATGAACGGATGTCTGTGATGCCGACAAATTCACGCTCTGCTTTGCCATATGTGATGGCCAGCACTGCACGCAGCAGATAAACAGCTGTCATGATGATGCCGAGCGTACCGACTGCCGCCAGAACTGGCATCTCTTTAAACAAACCGAGGAATGCCATGAATTCACTGACGAATCCGGACATGCCAGGCAGTCCAAGTGAAGCCATCGCGCCAGCAAGCAGGAAGCCTGCAGCAAGCGGCATTCCTTTTGCCATGCCGCCAAGATTGGCGAGGGTTGTCGTATGCGTGCGTTCATACAGGACACCAACAAGGAAGAACAATAGTGCCGAAATCAGGCCATGTGAGACGACCTGGAAAATAGCACCTTGAATTCCCGCCTCATTTAATGCTCCAAGTCCGATTAAAACGATCCCCATATGGGAAATAGAAGAGTAAGCAAGGACCATTTTGAAATCTGTCTGGATAAAAGCAAGGAATGCTCCGTAAAGCAGGTTAATGACACCCAGTACTGCAAGCAGCCCGGCTAGTTCCGCGAATTGTTCAGGGAAGATGCCCATCCCGAAGCGGATCAAACCGAATGCCCCGATCTTCAGCAGGATCCCTGAGTGAATCATGACGATTGATGGCGGTGCTTCAACGTGCACGCGCAGCATCCAGCTGTGCAGCGGGAAGATTGGCAGCTTGACACCGAAAGCAACAAGCAAGGCAATCAATAATCCCATTTTCAGTGAATCTGACACCGGCGCGAAAAGCGGCGCATTGTCTGTGTTCATCATCACTTTCAGCATTTCGATATTGGATGTGCCCGTTCTTGAGAACAGCACCATGATGACAATCAGCAGGATCGCTGAGCCAAGACCGTTATAAATCAAGAAGCTGTAGGCAGCCTTTTCTTTTTCGTAATAGCCCCATTTCCCAATCAGGAAGAACATCGGGATCAAGGTGATTTCAAAGAACAGGAAGAACAGGATCAGGTTTTGCGATGTGAATACTCCGAGCATCCCAATTTCGAGAAGCAGGAACAGCATGTAATAGCCTTTCCACTCTTTTTTGATATGGAAGGATGCGATTGCCGCAAGTGTTGCGATCACTGCTGTCAGTACCACCATGATCAAACCGAATCCATCGATGCCAAGTTCGTAGTTCACCGCGAACATACCCTGCTGCTCGGCACCCTGCCCGCCGAATTGAATCCAGCGGAATTTTTCCGAAAAGTTGGCAAGGTCATGGCCGCCGCGATATGAAAAGTATGCGATCAAAGCCAGGATCAAGGATGGCAATGTTGCCAATACGCCAAGCATTTTAATGCCTGATTCGTTCGCTTTCGGCATGAACACCAAAAGCAGGATTCCTAGTAAAGGGGAGAATACCAGCAAGGTAAGAAAATAGTTGAAATCCATTATAAATACCCCCCTGTTAACGCATAGATGACAATCAGGACTGCAAGGCCGACGAAGGCGATTGTGCCGTAAGTCTGTACCTGGCCGTTCTGGATTTTCGCACCGGCTTTACCAAGGCCCTGGACAGCTGCTGTTGTCAGCTTCACGAGTCCCTCAACAAGGAAGAGCTCGATGAAACGCAGGAACAAGCTGACTGCCTTTGCGCCGAACACGATGCTTTGATTATAAAATTCATCGATATAGTATTTATTTTTCACAATGCCATAGGCAATTGGCGCCCTGCTGGACAGCCAGTCGCGTGAAATCGACTTCTTGCTGTACATCATCCATGCAAGCAGGATGCCGAGCAAGGAGACCGCTGTCGCGACAATCATGATCCAGCCAGGTCCTTCGATATGGCCATGTCCAAGTGCTTCGTTGCCTTCGACAAGCCAGTCACCAAGGAATGTGCCGAACCAGGGTGTGTTCACATAACCGGCAACGACTGCCAGTACTCCAAGGACAACCATTGGCATCGTCATGACAGATGGCGATTCATGGACATTCTTCATGTCACTGCGCGCTTCACCTGAGAAGACCATGAAGAACAGGCGGAACATGTAGAATGCTGTGAAAAATGCCGCAATCACCGCAAGCCAGAACAGGCCATAATTGCCATGTTCCCATGCAGCGATCAAAATTTCATCTTTACTGAAAAAGCCTGAAAACAATGGGACACCGCTGATGGCCAGCGTTCCGACCAAGAACAAAGGTCCCGTGAACGTAAGCTTCTTCCATAGCCCGCCCATTTTTTCAATATCCTGAGTATGTACAGCATGGATGACACTGCCTGCTGCAAGGAATAACAACGCTTTAAAGAAAGCGTGGGTCATCAAGTGGAATACTCCAGCCACATAGCCGGCAGATCCCAATGCGAGCATCATGTAGCCAAGCTGGCTGACAGTCGAGAACGCAAGCACTCGTTTGATGTCAGTCTGGACAAGGCCGATCGTTGCCGCAAAAATCGCCGTGAACGCTCCGATGATCGCTACCGTCAGCATCGCTGTCTCACTCGCGTTGAACAGCGGGAACAGTGAAGCGACCAAGTACACACCAGCCGCAACCATTGTCGCTGCGTGGATCAACGCAGAAACCGGCGTCGGGCCTTCCATCGCGTCAGGAAGCCATGTGTGCAGCGGGAACTGACCTGATTTACCAACTGCCCCGATGAAAATCAGGATTGCAGTCAAGGTGATCATCGTTCCGGAAATTGCGCCTTCTTCTACTGCTGCAAAAATTTCATCATATTCAAAGCTGCCAGTTTGCCAGAATAAAAGAATCATTCCGATCAAGAGTCCGACATCCCCGATACGGGTCATGATGAAGGCTTTCTTCGCAGCCGCTTTGGCGCTTTCCTTATAAAAGTAAAATCCGATCAACAGGAATGAACCGACACCGACCAATTCCCAGAAAATATAAGTCTGCAAAAGGTTCGGCGAGATGACGAGACCAAGCATTGCAAAAGTAAAGAGTCCAAGATAAGCATAGAAAACCGGGAATCGCTCATCACCATGCATATATCCTTTTGAGTAGGTATGTACAAGGAAGCTGACAAGAGATACGATTACCAGCATCAATGCGTTTAATTGATTTACTTCAAAACCCGCAGTAAGTTCCAGATTCCCAATAGTGAGCCAAACGGCTTCAGCTTTATGTGTCGGGCTCTCCAGGCGCTCAAGGAGCACGAGGATGGAGTAGACAAGTGAGGCTAGCGTCGTAAGGATTCCGACGAATGCGCTCGCTTCTTTAAGCTTTTTTCCGAACAGCAGAAGGAATAGAAAGGATACAAGCGGGAACAGCGGAATGAGCCAAGCATTCTCCATTAATATCACAATCCCCTTTTTTGAACGCGCGCGTGATCTTTCATTTGTACGCCCGTCAGATTGAGGCCCGCATCATGCGGGGCAGTCCAGCTACTAAAAATCTTCTGATTAACACGGCCGTTGCCGCTTATGAAAAGTTCCATTAATTTTTCAACTGATTCATTTCATCGATATTGACACTTCTGCGGTTGCGGTAAAGCGAAATCAGGATCGCCAGTCCAACCGCTACTTCAGCAGCTGCCACCGCGATGGAGAACAGCGCGAATACCTGACCGGTGATCGACGGAACCGCTCCGTATTTACTGAAGGTTACGAGATTGATATTGACCGCATTCAGCATCAGTTCAATTGAAATCAAAACAATGACTGTGTTCTTTTTTGTCAGGGCACCGTACAGTCCGATGCAGAAAAGAATTAGTGCAAGTGCCAGATAGGCTGAAACCGGAACAGAACTCATTCCTGATCACCCTCCTTTTCGTCATCCTTGCGCGCGAGTACGATTGCGCCGACAAGCGCAGCCAGCAGGATCACGGATGTCAGTTCAAACGGGATGATGTAATGCGAGAAAAGAGATATCCCGATTTGTTCTGTGTTATTTTCATGCAGCGTATTTGGCAAAGCTTCGAAATTCAAGTCGTAGATTCCGAAATAGACTGCTGCGCCAAAGCCAAGAACACCTAGCAGCAGCACAAGCTTGCGCAATCTTCCGCCCTTTGGCTCCTCTTCGTCGCCATGGTGGCGGGTAAGCATGATTCCGAACAGCATCATGATGGTGATGGCGCCGGAATAGATCATGACTTGGATGACCGCCAGGAATTCAGCGGATAAGAGCACATAAATACCTGCAATACTGACGAATGTAAAGACGAGCGCTACGACCATGTGGATGATCTTGGTGAGGTTCAATAAAAGCACGCCGCCGATTACCGCCACTAAAGCAAGTGACATAAACGCAAAGAATTCGCCTGATAACGTCATGCTTTATTCACCTTCCGTATATTCTCATCATTTTCGTCAAGCCATTCCAGGTTCTTGAATAAGTCATCCCGGCTGTATTCAGCAAGTTCAAAGTTATTCGTCATGATGATCGCTTCAGTCGGGCACACTTCTGTGCACAAGTCACAGAGGATGCAAAGTTCGAAGTTGATATCATACGTATCAATGATCTTGCCTTTTTTCGTAGGATCAGGATGCTTTTTACCAGTCAAGTTAATGCAATCGGTCGGGCAAATATTGGCACACTGGTTGCAGACGATGCATTTTTCAGGATAAAACTTCTGGATCCCGCGGAACCTGTCAGGAAGCGGAATCGGTTCGTTCGGATAATCGTAAGTCACCTTTTCGCGAGTCAATTGTTTAAGGGTATAAGCTAATCCTTTAGTCCATCCTAGCACGTAATTCACCCCTTTAATGCAGGAAGCGATGCTGCTTCCATTCCTATTTTAGAAAAAGTTAGAGAAAAATTCTTTGATCAATGCCGACAGGAAGATGTTTGCCAGCGCAACCGGCAAAAGCACTTTCCAGGCGAACTCCATCAATTGGTCTGCGCGGATACGCGGGAACGTAGCACGGAACCAGATGAGGATGTAAACCACAAGGCTGAACTTCAGCGCGAACCATACAGCTCCAGGGATGAACCCAAGGAATGGCAATGGCAGCCAGCCTCCAAGGAATAATACAGTGATCAAAGCAGACATTGCGAACATATACACATATTCAGCGAGCATGAACATCGCCCAGCGGAATCCGGAATACTCTGTGTGGAACCCGGCAACAAGCTCGTTCTCCGCTTCGGCAAGGTCGAATGGCACCCTGTTCAGTTCGGCTGTAGCCGCGATGAAGAACACGATGAATGCGATCGGCTGCCATAGGATGAACCAGCCATTGTTCTGCTGTGTTTCGACGATGTCATTCAGGTTAAGGCTTCCTGATAACAGGACAATCCCCAAGACGCTCATGACCAGCGGGATTTCGTAGGAAATCATCTGGGCCGCGGCACGCATACCGCCTAGCAATGAGTATTTATTGTTGGATGCCCAGCCTGCCATCAGCATCCCGACGATCGTCAGGCCTGAAATCGCGATATAATACAGGAATCCGACATTCAGGTCGGCAAATTGCAATTTATCTGTCAGCGGGATCGTCGCCATGACCATGAAGGACGGCGCGAACGCGATGACCGGTGCGATGATGAACAGCGGCTTATCCGCTGCTTTTGGAATTAAGTCTTCTTTTACAAGAAGCTTTACGACGTCGGCTACGGATTGCAGCAGCCCCCACTTACCGCCGACATGGGCTGGACCATAACGGCCCTGCATGAAACCGAGCACTTTCCTCTCTGCCAGAATCGCCATTGTTACGAATCCAAGGATTACGAACAAAAGGACGACAGCCAGGACGAAGAAGATGCTGAAATTCATAAGGCCAGCACTGGATTCGAGTAGCTCCTGAACCATTATCCGTCTACCTCCCCAAGAACGATATCAACCGCTCCTAAAATTGCAATCAGATTTGAAATGCTTTCACCTTCGAGCAGTTTAGGGAGGATTTGCAGATTATAGAAACTAGGCCTTCTGAACTTGAGGCGGTACGGCTCTTTTTTGCCATCGCTGGAAATATAGCAGCCGATTTCGCCCCGGGAGCCTTCGATCCGGACAAACGCTTCCCCTTTTGGAGCCTTGATGATCTTTGGAACCTTGGCCATGATTTCTCCCTCTTTCGGGAATTGCTCCACAGCCTGTTCAATGATTTTCAGTGATTCTTCGATTTCGCCCATCCTTACATAGTAACGGGCAAGCGCATCGCCTTCGTCACGAGTGACAATATCGAAATCGAAACGGTCATAGATTGAATACGGCTCATCCTTGCGCAAATCCCACTTGACGCCGGTTGAACGCAGGTTCGGGCCGCTCAATGAATAATTGATTGCATCTTCCTTTGTATATGTACCGATATTTTTCGTACGGTTCAGGAAGATTTCATTCCCTGATACAAGCTGGTGATAACCCTTCAGCTGTTCCCTCAGGTATGGCACGAATTCCGCTACCTTTTCGATCCAGCCTTCCGGAGCATCCCATTTGACACCGCCTACACGCATGTAGTTGAACGTCAGACGAGCACCGGACAGTTCATTCAGCAGATTCAGGATCATCTCCCGGTCACGGAATGCGTAAAGCAATGGGCTTGTCGCACCGAAGTCGAGGATGAATGTTCCCCACCAAAGCAGGTGGCTGGCAACCCTGTTCAACTCCATTGCTAGTATCCTTAAGTATTCGGCGCGTTCAGGGATCTGGACGCCCATCATCGTTTCGACAGCATGGACGATGACATAGTTATTCGTCATCGCCGATACATAGTCCATCCGGTCTGTGTACGGGATGATCTGGGTATATTGCAGATCTTCCGCAAGCTTTTCAGTGCCGCGGTGCAGGTAGCCGATTACAGGCTTCGCTTCTACAATGATTTCCCCGTCAATTTTAAGAACGAGGCGAAATACACCGTGTGTACTAGGGTGCTGCGGGCCCACGTTCAAGAGCATTTCTTCTGTGCGTATCACGGGCTACACCTCCACATCATACGGTTCATAGTCTTTTCTTAATGGGTGGCCGACCCAGTCTTCACCAAGCATGATGCGATGGAGGTCAGGATGGCCCTCAAATTTGATGCCAAGCAGGTCGTAAGTTTCACACTCTGGCCAGTTCGCTCCTGCCCACAGGTTCGCCAATGACTCGACGGCCGGCTGGTCACGGTCAAGCTTTACTTTCAGCGCAACTGACTGTCTGTTCTTGTATGAGTACAAGTGAACATACACTTCCATATGTGTCTGGAAATCCGTTCCGTGCAACTCTGACAGATAATCGAATCCAAGTAGTTCATTGTACTTCAGGAATTCAGCCAGGCGATAATAGGATTCTTTCTTTGCGACAAGCGTTGGCACATCCTTTGAAAGAGGGTTAATATACGAATCTTCCAAAATGTCATCGCCAAGATTGTCGGTGATTGCTTTTACATATTTATCAAGGTAAGGCTGGTTTGGAGATGGCTTCTTCTCTTCGACAGGCTCATCTGCTCCGGCTTTCGTGCCAGCTGCTGACTTCGCCTTCGCTGCTGCTGCGGCTTTTGCTTTGGCTGCGGCAATCGCTTTCGCTTTCTCGTCGTCCGCGGAACCTCCGCCGCCTGCTGCTTTTGCTTTTGCTGCTGCGGCCGCCTTGGCCTTCGCTACAGCTGCGGCTTTCTTTTTCGCCAGGTCATCGTCACCTGCTGAAGCGTCTGCTCCTCCAGCTGCCTCCTGTGCTTTCCTTTTTGCTGCCGCTGCTGCCTTAGCCTTCGCTACAGCTGCGGCTTTCTTTTTCGCCAGGTCATCGTCATCTCCGGCTGGAGCATCTGCTTCTCCGGCTGCCTCCTGTGCTTTCCTTTTTGCTGCCGCTGCTGCCTTGGCTTTCGCTACGGCTGCAGCTTTCTTTTTCGCCAGGTCATCATCGTCTCCGGCTGGAGCGTCCGCTGATGCTGGAGTTTCAGATACTGCTGGTGCTTCGGCGTTTTCTTCTGTCTGGCCAGTCGCTTTCATCTTTGCGAGAGCGGCTGCTTTTGCCTTTGCGGCTGCAGCAGCTTTCTTCTTGGCAAGATCAGCGTCCTGTCCTTCGGCCGGTGCCGAAACCTCTTCTTCTTTTGCCTCCGGAGCTTCCCCGGACTGCTCTTTCGCTTTCATTTTCGCAAGTGCAGCTGCCTTGGCTTTCGCTGCGGCTGCGGCCTTCTTTTTCGCTAGCTCGGCGTCGTCACCAGCAGGTGCTTCCGCTTTCGCTTCGGTTTCCTTCACTTCAGGTTCCGCGACTTTGTCGGCAACCTCTTTCGGGTCATTTCCTTCCCCTGCTTGTTTGGCAGCCTGACGCTGCTTTGCAAGCTCCTTCGCCTTTTGGGCTGCTTCTCTTTTTATCTGCTCTAAATCCTTTTCCCCGCTCATCGGTTAGATCACCTTCTTCCCGGTTTTCGCCTCATAACGGATTTTCTCTTTCAATTTATTAATCCCGTAAATCAATGCTGCTGGATTCGGCGGGCACCCCGGTATGTAAACATCGACCGGCACAATCTGATCGACACCTTTTACAACTGAGTATGATTTTACATAGGGACCGCCTGCTGTCGCGCAAGAACCCATCGCGATTACCCACTTTGGTTCTGCCAGCTGGTCATACAGCCTGCGGACAGTCGGAGCCATTTTCTTCGTAACGGTACCTGAGACAATCATGACATCAGACTGACGCGGCGAGTTCCGGTAAAACGTCCCGAAACGGTCCAGGTCATAGTGAGCCGAGCTTGATGCCATCATTTCGATCGCACAGCAGGCAAGACCGAATGTCATAGGCCACATCGAGTTGCTTCGGGCCCATCCTTTAACCTGCTCAAGAGTTGTCACGAATACATTCCTTTGGAGTTCTGCCACTTCTTCAGGTGAGAAATCATCCAATTTTAAATCCATTTTAGCACCTTCTTTTTCCATGCGTAGATGAGTCCGATCAGAAGCATGACAACGAAGATCAGCATTTCAATCAATGCAAAGATCCCCAGCTTCTCGTAGGCGACAGCCCATGGATACAAAAACGCTGTTTCTACATCAAAAATAACGAACATAAGGGCAAACACATAATAACGGACATTAAACTGGACCCGAGCATCGCTGAACGGTTCCATCCCGCTCTCGTAGGTGGTATATTTCCGCTCGTCGTCTTTGTATTTCGGCCGCAGAAGCTTAGCGGCAAACAAGGCGACGATTGGAAGCAATACCCCGAGACATAGGAACACAAAGACTATCAAATAGTTATTTTGATATAGATTCAACTGTTCCATGCCCATCCCTCCAATGTTGTAAAATTTTCATACTTTTTAAACTTGTAACCGATAACAATTATACCATTGTTGCAATAGTGTGTCGACAAGGCTTTGAACAATCTGGCAACCTTCTTCCAAGCACATTTTGATAGAAAAATAGTATCTTTTTCTGAACAATTTCGGACAGCAGGAATGAGTCGTCCCCTTCCATACTTAGTTGTCCGGAAGGCAAATTATTCTCATTGTTTTTATAAGGCTGTCTTGTGTTTGACCTGTCGCGTACTTGAGGGTGCAGCCTCACAGAACCTTGTTCAAAACAAGACATTCGGTTACATTTTCTATTTAAAACAATCCAGGGCTGATTGTCAGTGACGTTTGTCAACATTTGTGGGTTCTGTTACAGCGTTGATTTTATGGCAGAATTGTGGATTTTTTGAATGGCTGGAGTTTTTGAGGATGATTATCTAGAAATTGAATGATGAATTGTGCATTAAACGTCTGTTTTTTCGGTAGAAAAAGTCGGTATTACTCTTTGCAAACGAATTTTTCAGCTTGGTTTCTTGATTAAAGCCTGCCCATTGTTGATATCAAATTGTTTTTACAGCGAAAATATTATTTATATAGCAAGTTTTGAGTTTTTATAGCGAGTTTGCGGATTTTATAGCGACTTTTGAGTTTTTATAGCGACTTTTTCGATTATATAGCGAGTTTTGAGTTTTTATAGCGAAACGGAATTCACTACCATATTTGCTAATCAACTGGCAGCTGATTTCAGCGAGATACGACTTTTTACAGTGCACCACATCTCCTATCTCAATCACCACATAAAAAACACCCTCCAGCATCACCGGAGGGTGTTAAGCGTATCTTATATTCTGCGTTCAGCAACTGAAATACGGTTGATTGCACGCTGAAGGGCAAGTTCTGCACGCTTGAAGTCAACGTGTTCCTGCTTTCTTTCATGCAGGCGCTGTTCTGCGCGTTCTTTTGCTCTTAATGCACGTTCAAGATCGATTTCAGCTGATTGTTCTGCAGATTGAGCAAGGATGGTTACCTG
The DNA here is from genome assembly GCF_965138835.1 of Mesobacillus thioparans. Lineage (NCBI taxonomy): Bacteria > Bacillati > Bacillota > Bacilli > Caryophanales > Bacillaceae > Mesobacillus > Mesobacillus thioparans. Next base: position 121,426 of record NZ_CBCSFH010000003.1, read on the forward strand.
CTCTGGACGGACCTCAAGGAAGCCGCCGCTGACTGCGATGAACTCGTAATTGCTGCCATTTTTCAAACGGACAGCGCCAATTTGTAGCGGTGCAACCATTGGAATGTGGCCTGGCAAGATTCCAAGCTCGCCTGTGCTCGCTTTTGTGCTTACCATTTCAACATCTGATTCATACACCGGCCCATCGGGAGTAACAACACTGACTTTAATCGTCTTCATTTTTTACCCTCCTGGTCCGTTATTAGACCTCTACACCCATACGTTTTGCATTCTCGATAACTTCTTCGATTCGGCCGACTAGGCGGAATGCATCTTCTGGAAGGTGGTCATATTTGCCGTCAAGGATTTCTGCGAATCCTTTAACTGTTTCTTTAACTGGCACGTAAGAACCTTTCTGACCAGTAAACTGCTCAGCTACGTGGAAGTTTTGTGACAGGTAGAACTGGATGCGGCGAGCGCGGTGTACAGTAAGCTTATCTTCGTCAGAAAGCTCATCCATACCGAGGATCGCGATGATATCCTGAAGTTCTCTGTAACGCTGCAATGTCTGCTGTACGCGGCGAGCAATTGAATAGTGCTCTTCGCCAACGATTTCAGGTGTCAATGCACGTGAAGTCGAAGCAAGCGGATCCACCGCTGGGTAGATACCCATTTCAGAAAGCTTACGCTCAAGGTTCGTTGTTGCATCCAAGTGAGCGAAAGTTGTAGCCGGAGCCGGGTCAGTGTAGTCATCGGCTGGTACATAGATCGCCTGGATGGAAGTAACAGAACCTACGTTAGTAGATGTGATACGTTCCTGCAATTTACCCATTTCAGTTGCAAGAGTCGGCTGGTAACCTACCGCTGATGGCATACGGCCAAGTAGGGCAGAAACCTCAGAACCTGCTTGCGTGAAACGGAAGATGTTATCCATGAAGAATAGAACGTCCTGGCCTTGCTCATCACGGAAATATTCAGCCATTGTCAAACCAGTCAGGGCAACACGCATACGTGCTCCTGGCGGCTCGTTCATCTGTCCGAATACCATCGCAGTTTGCTTGATAACGCCAGAGTCAGTCATTTCATGGTAAAGGTCGTTACCTTCACGTGTACGCTCACCAACACCTGCGAATACGGAAATACCGCTGTGCTCTTGAGCGATGTTGTTGATCAATTCCTGGATAAGAACGGTTTTACCTACACCGGCACCACCGAACAATCCGATCTTACCACCCTTGATATATGGAGCAAGAAGGTCAACTACCTTGATACCTGTCTCAAGGATTTCTACCTCAGTTGAAAGCTGTTCGAATGTTGGAGCTTCCCTGTGGATTGAATCGCGGCGTGCTTCAGCTGGCAGTGGAGCGTCAAGGTCGATTGACTCACCCAATACGTTGAATACACGTCCTAGTGTTACGTCCCCAACCGGAACGGAGATTGGAGCACCTGTATCTAATACTTCCACGCCACGCTTAAGGCCGTCTGTGGAAGACATCGCGATTGTACGAACAGTGTCATCGCCTAAGTGAAGGGCTACTTCAAGAGTTAGTTCGATGTTCACATCCGCATCGCTGGTAACAATTTTCAAAGCGTTATAGATCTCTGGAAGATTGCCGCTTTCAAACTTAACGTCAACAACCGGACCCATAACCTGGAGAACGCGTCCTTTGTTCATCTTGTTCCCTCCTATCGTACTAGTTGAAATATATACATCATGATGGGATGCGGCTTCACGCCACATCCCCGATTGTCATTGAAATACTATTCGAGCGCTGCAGCTCCACCGACGATCTCGGTGATTTCCTGTGTAATCGCAGCCTGACGTGCGCGGTTGTAGCTCAAGCTGAGTGAATTGATCAGCTCTTTCGCGTTGTCCGTCGCGTTTCTCATGGCTGTCATACGAGCAGCGTGTTCACTTGCTTTGCTGTCAAGCAGTGCTCCATAAATCAAGCTTTCTGCGTATTGCGGCAAGAGAACTTCCAGGATCTCCTCAGCGTTCGGCTCAAATTCATAGGAAGTAAGCTTTGTTGAAGCTCCAGCTATATCCGTAAGCGGAAGAAGCTTCTTATCGGTTACTTCTTGAGCGATCGCGCTGACGTAATGACTGTAGTAAATATATAATTCATCAAATGTTCCGTCCGAGAACATGCCAACTGTGCTGCTGGCGATATCCTGGATTTCAGAGAAGGACGGCTGGTCAGCGATGCCAACGATGTCAAGGACAACGTTCATGCCACGGCTCTGGAAAAAGTCACGGCCGACACGCCCGATCGCGATGATCGCAAACTCGTCATTTGATTTATGGCGTTGCTGGATTGTCTGGTACAGCTGGCGAAGGACGTTACTGTTGTAGGCCCCTGCAAGTCCGCGGTCAGATGTAATCACTAGATATCCCGTCTTCTTGACTGGACGGCTGTTCAGCATTGGGTGGTTGGAATCCTTGCTGCCCATTGCGATTGAGGCAGTCACTTCCTGGATTTTTTCCATGTAAGGAACGAATGCTTTCGCGTTCATGACCCCACGGTTCCATTTAGCTGCGGATACCATCTCCATTGCTTTGGTGATCTGGCTCGTCTTTTTAGTCGAAGTAATACGGTTTTTTATATCGCGTAAAGATGCCATTTCGGTTCTCACCACCCTTTTACATAGATTGTTAGTCCAAGTAGAAGCAGGAGCCAGGTCCTTTTTTTAATAAGGAGTGCTGGCGCTGCTACTTAATCACGATTACTCAGATACTGCGAACGTCTTTTTGAAAGCGTTTAGTGCAGCAGCCATATCGTCATCAGAAGGAAGTTCCTTCGTAGAACGGATATGGTCTAACACTTCTGTATGGTTGTGGTCTAACCATGAAAGGTATTCACCTTCGAAGCGGCGGATATCCTGCAATGGAATATCGTCTAGGAAGCCGCGAGTCAGTGCATATAGGATCGCAACTTGCTTTTCAACTGAAAGCGGCTTGTTAAGATCTTGTTTAAGTACTTCTACCGTACGGGCACCGCGGTTAAGTTTTGCCTGAGTTGCTTTGTCAAGGTCAGAACCGAACTGTGCGAATGCTTCCAATTCACGGTATGAAGCAAGGTCAAGACGAAGTGTACCAGATACCTTCTTCATCGCTTTGATCTGAGCGGATCCACCTACACGGGATACAGAAAGACCTGCGTTGATCGCTGGACGTACGCCAGAGAAGAATAGGTCGGACTGCAAGAAGATCTGTCCGTCTGTGATCGAGATAACGTTCGTTGGAATGTAAGCAGAAACGTCGCCTGCCTGCGTTTCAATGAACGGAAGTGCTGTGATTGAGCCTGCGCCTTTAGCGTCGCTCAACTTAGCAGCACGCTCTAGTAAGCGTGAGTGCAAGTAGAATACATCCCCTGGGTAAGCTTCACGGCCTGGAGGACGGCGAAGCAGCAAGGAAAGTTCACGGTATGCTGCCGCTTGTTTTGAAAGGTCATCATATACAACAAGAACGTGCTTGCCATTGTACATGAATTCTTCACCCATTGTTACACCAGCGTAAGGAGCTAGGTATAAAAGTGGTGCTGGCTGAGATGCAGATGCTGTAACAACGATAGAGTAATCTAACGCGCCGTGCTTACGGAGAGTTTCAACTGCGTTACGTACAGTTGATTCCTTCTGTCCGATTGCAACGTAGATACAGATCATGTCCTGGCCTTTTTGGTTAAGGATTGTATCGATCGCTACAGATGTTTTACCAGTCTGGCGGTCACCGATGATCAATTCACGCTGTCCGCGGCCGATTGGCACAAGAGCGTCGATCGCTTTGATACCAGTCTGCAGTGGCTCATGAACGGATTTACGGTCCATAACGCCTGGTGCAGCGTACTCGATTGGACGAGTTTTTGTTGTGTTGATTGGACCCATGCCATCTACTGGCTGTCCAAGAGGATTTACGACGCGGCCGATTAGCTGCTCCCCTACAGGAACCTCCATGATGCGGCCCGTACGGCGTACCTCGTCGCCTTCACGGATGTCCGTGAAAGGTCCAAGGATGATGATACCGACGTTATTTTCTTCCAGGTTTTGTGCCATACCCATAACGCCGTTTGAAAATTCAACAAGTTCTCCAGCCATGACATTGTCGAGGCCATGAGCACGGGCGATACCGTCACCAACACTGATAACTGTACCCACATCACTCACTTGAATTTCCGACTGATAATTTTCGATTTGCGATTTTATCAGCGCACTGATTTCTTCAGCTTTGATGCTCATGAGTTTCACCCCTATCTACGAATCTTAGCCTAGCAATTTACGTTCTAAGCGGTCGAGCTTGCCGCGCAAGCTGCCGTCAAAAATGCGGTTTCCAATGCGAAGCTTTACGCCTCCAAGCAAATTGGAATCTACAATGTTTTCAATTTGAAGTGACTGTTTGCCAACCTGCGGCGCGAACGAAGCTGAAAGAGCTTCAGCCTGCTCAGCCGAAAGCGGCTGGACACTATAGACTTTTGCTTCAGCCACGCCTTTTGCATCATTTGCAAGGGCGATGAACTGGTCAGCAACGTCTGCGATCTGGTCTTCGCGGTGGCGGTCAACCAAAATCATCAGAGTATTAAGGACATACGTGCTTACAGATCCGAATGCTGTTTTTAAAACTTCTTTCTTCTTCTCATTAGGAAGTTTCGGAGACTTTAAAAACGCAGTCAATTCCGGATTGTTCACAACAACTTCTTTTACAGCGCGAAGCTCTTCCTCAACCTGTGGGAGAGCCTGCTTTTCAGAAGCGAGTTGAAAAAGTGCCAGGGCATAGCGCTTTGCTACTGTCGAGTTGCTCATCGGGCATTACCCGCCTCTTGAATGTATTCATTGATGAGCTTTTCCTGGTCAGCTGCAGAGATTTCCTTCTCGATTACTTTTGAAGCAATCAAGACAGAAAGTGAAGCAACTTGCTCGCGGATTGCCGCAACAGCCTGCTCCTTCTGCTGCTCGATTTCAAGCTTCGCAGATTCTTTGATTCTGTCAGATTCAGTGCGTGCCAGTGCAATGATTTCATCACGCTGAAGGTCGCCCTGTTTCTTTGCATTTTCAATTAGGCCCTGTGCTTCTGTGCGTGCCTGCTTAAGCATGTCACGCTGTTCTTCCAAAAGTTTCTGTGCTTCAGCACGGCTCTTTTCAGCCGCTCCGATTTCGCCAGCAATATGCTCTTCACGTTCCTTCATGATGCCCATCAATGGACCCCAAGCGAACTTTTTAAGCAATGCTAACAGAATAAGGAACATAACAAGCTGGAACAAGATATCACCAGTGTTAAGGCCGGAAGCCGCTCCCAATACAAAATTCATTGTTAACACCCTCGATTCACTCCCTTCAAGAGTTGTACCATGATTAAAAAGGTCCAACATGCGTCATCTGGCCGGAAGCCTGCGGCTAGTGGCCAACGCTAAGGGGCTGCCCGCACCAATTCCCGGGCTTGCCCGATTTTATCTCAAACGATTGCTTACATTCAAATTCAGGTCTGCTCCCGCCGGAATGGCAAGCCTTTCCGTAAGGAAGCCGACATAATAGAATGGCGAAGGTTCGCGCGGAATGATCTTCGCCATTTGAATTTAATTAATTATTCTGCACCAATAACCATGAACGCGATAACTACAGCGATGATAGGAATCGCTTCAACCAATGCAACCCCGATGAACATTGTAGTTTGAAGCATACCGCGAGCTTCTGGCTGACGAGCGATACCTTCTACTGTACGTGATACGATCAAACCGTTACCAATACCTGCACCTAGTGCTGCTAAACCAATTGCGATTGCTGCTGCTAATAAACCCATTATAAAGTTCCTCCTTTAATGTATGAAAAAATGTTTTTTAAAGTTTTGTCCAATAAATGAACAGGGTATATATTAATGGTCATGGCTCACTTTATGAGAGAGATAAACCATCGTTAACATAGTGAAGATAAACGCCTGGATTGCCCCGACGAATACCGAGAATCCTTGCCATATAAGCATTGGAACCGCTGCGGCCAAAGTAGTCATTGTATCAGTCGCGAGGCCGGCTGCAAGCAGACCCAAAAGAATCTCACCTGCGTAAATGTTACCGTAAAGACGAAGACCAAGAGTGAGCGTATTCGCGAACTCTTCAATGATCTTGATCGGGAACATGAACCAAAACGGCTTGAAAAATTCCTTACCGTATTCGGCAGTCCCTTTAAGCTTGACGCCATAATAATGGGAAAGTCCTACCACCATGACTGCAAGAGTCAGTGTGATGACCGGATCAGCTGTCGGTGATTTCCACCATAATTGATTGTCGACAACGACAGAGAACGGCAGACCCAGCATATTGGCTACAAACACATACATCAGCAATGTTATGCCAAGTACATGAAATCTTCCCCCGTCCTTCCAGTCCATCGTACTGTTGATGATTCCTTTCACGAAATCCATAATCCATTCCATGAAGTTCTGGATCCCTGTCGGTTTCATCGCAAGCCTTCGAGTGGAAAGTACTGCAATGATGAAGACGATAGCACTTGCTATTGTGATCATCAGCATGTTTGCCAGGTTAAAATAAAGTCCTAAAAATGGAACTAAAGGAGCTTCATGATGCATTAGTTAATTCACCTCTCTTCCCCGCTATTTACGTGATTGAAAAGACTGGACAAAAAAATCTATCATAATGACAAGATAAGCTGTCATTAATCCCAAAATCGTGAATACAAGGTTTATGCGATCCGGATATTTCATCGCGACGATCACGGCAAGCGCTCCAGTTGCCAGTCTCGACATCGAACCGAGCGAGCGTACCTTCTTCCCCTGCACCACCGAATCACCAAAGTTGTTCATTTTCCTCGCTAGCAGCCATAAATTAAAAAGGCTCAGGCTTGTACCAAAGATCAACCCGGCAAAAACAGATTGATAGCTTGTAAAGCCGTACCCGAGTACATATAGTGACAACAGAGTGAATATGTATTTGCGCTGGCGAGTAAACAAGTCCTTGATTTCCATAGATGGCTAGTCTCCCGAAAAGAAGTGTTGGATGAGGCGGAGCATGGCATACACACCTGCCGCCAATCCGATCAGCAATCCGAATATTAAGAAAAGTGGCTCTGTACCAAGGGTACGGTCCAGCCATCTTCCGGAAAATATGCCAATTAAAATGGAGCCTACCAATTGAGATAGTATAGCGGACATGAGTGCCATCGCTTGTAAAGGGTGGCGGTTGTTTCGGCGCATAAAAAACGCATCCTCACTATAGAGAATGGACAATCAGGGGAGTGAAAAATATTATTTAAAAAACAATATTTTCACATAAAAAAAGCTTGCATATCAACATTGAAAACCTTATCATTTTATGCCCTTTGTAAGCATACAATAGGCAAATGTCAATGTCAATCCATTGGGGTGAAAAAATTCACAAAGTTTTCACTGTGAATATATACCATCAACCCTATTTCAGTATTATATTATTATAACAGAAAAAAGCAGGGCCGGAGAAAGGATTTACCTTTTTCCGGCCCTGTTATTCATAGATGCTTTGTCGATATAGATCATCGTTTCAATCATGCTTTCGCGCCCCGCTTTCTTCGCGAATACCTTTGCCAGGTACACCCCGTCCTCCGGCAGATTTTCAAGCGGTATTTCCTTTTCTACCATCCCTTTTTTCAGCTTCCTCCCCCAATCGAGAAAACCGATGAACCGGAATTGGTCCGGATCGAAAAGCGCAATTCCAAACTCGTCGGCTCCACCAGGGAGATACACTTCATAGCGGAAAGCCGCTCCTGAGTCGGCTGGAGCGAAGCCGAAGCCCATCACCCGTGGGTAATCCGGTTCTTCGAGGACATACAGATAGGGGATACGGATCTTATTTTTCCCATCCTCTATCACCAGGCTGCCGTCATTGATTTTGTCAGCAAGCATCTCCGGGGAAACCTTCATCGCCACTTCGACATCCTTACATTCACCTGGTTTGAGCGTAAAGCTCAAAGGCAGCTCCCATGCAATCCCTTGCTGCTTTTTCGGAATCGAGAAGGAGTAGGACTTTGTGTCGGAGCCGGTATTTCTCACTTTCAATCGGGCGCCATGCCGGTGCATATTATCTGCCAGCTGAAATTTCCCAAATTGCAGCGATCCGGGAATGACCAGGCTTTCAGTCTCGATGGCAGCTTCTGTCTGGATTCGGCCTGCTCCCTGCTCGAATGTCCGGTATGGTTTTCCTTTCCGGTCCTGAATTTCCTTGGCGGTGTTCATGATTGCCGCCTTGATTTCAGCAGGAGTCCAATCCGGGTGTGCTTGCTTGATGAGGGCAGCCGCACCGGCAATATGCGGCGCTGCCATGCTCGTGCCCTGAAGCGGCAGGTAGCCTCCGGGAATCGTGCTGTTGATTGCGACTCCTGGAGCGACAATGTCCGGCTTGATTTCCCAGGTAACAGTCACCGGGCCGCGGGAACTGAAGTCTGCAAGGATGTCTTTTTCTTCTATTAAATGGACGCGGATCAGCATCGTGTTGTTTTTGAGCTGCTTTTTCAAAGCCAATCCAGCCTTTTTGCTGATAGCAGCAACTGGAATCGGCAGGGTTTCTTCGAGGTTGCCAAAGAACGTCCCGTCCGTATTGTTGTAAATAATGACCCCGATCGCGCCAGCTTCGAAGGCATTCCTCGCTTTTTCGGTAAAAGTCAACGTGCCCCGCTCGACAAGGACGAGCTTATCACTGACATCCTTCATGTCTTCTTTTTTGCCCATTCCTGCAAACACCAGGTTTTCACTCTGGGTGATCTTCCAATCGTCCGAACCTTGTAATAGCTCGAGCCGGATTTCTTCCGTGCTGCCCGTTGCGGTGATGTACGGTACTTGCATCGGGGGTGTGGAAGCGCCGACCGATATCGCCTTTGAAGCAGTCCCCGGCGATCCAACCGTCCAGCGGTTCGGACCGGAGTTTCCCGATGACGTGACGGCGACAATCCCTGCATCAACCGCTTTGTTAAGCGCGAGGCTGATCGGCAGGTCGGGACCATTCACATCATTGCCGAGCGAAAGATTCAGGATGTCCACCTTATCCTTTATCGCTTCATCAATCGCCGCGATCACCTGCTCGGTCGTTCCGCTTCCGCCCGGACCAAGCGCCCTGTAGGCAACGATTTTCGCTTCGGGGGCCATGCCTCTCATTCTTCCGTTTGCCGCAATGACACCAGCCACATGCGTGCCGTGAAGCGTGCTTTTAAATCCCATTCCCTTCGTTTCCATCGGATCATCGTCGCCATCAACGAGGTCATGGCCGCCGGCGAAACTTCTCCTCAAGTCAGGATGCTCGTAATCGATTCCTGTGTCGATCACCCCGATGGTAATCCCCTTCCCCGTCAGGCGCTTCCCCTTTTCATCAAGCAGCCCATGGACTTCCTCCGTTCCTATCAATTCAAAGTTATCAGTGAAGCTTGAGCTGGATTGATAGCGCTGCGGCTGGTGAAGTGCCGAGTTCTCCACTTTGTATGTATTGACTTCAGAAACAAGTTTTACATCTTCTGTCCCTTCGAGCTGCTTCAGTTCAGAAGCTGGCCCTTGCACAGAATACCCATTGATCGCATGCGTGAACACACGGCGAAGCTTCGTATTTTTGAAATTTTTCAGTGTATTTTTGATCTGCTGTTCTTCCACCGGCTCATCCGTCATGACAATGGCGATTTTTTCAGCATGGGGATCTTCACGCGGAATCGGCGGATGCTGCAGTTTTTGGTGTTGGAAAGCAGTGAGGATCAGCAGGATCGGAATAAAAATCAGGTATGAACGCTTTATCAAGACAGATCCCCCTTTTTCCGTTTAGCGTTTCATTTAGCGGCCGCTATTATGCAGAGGGTGTTTTTCCAAAAATAGGATGAAACTGCAATTATAAATAACTTTCGTGCAATTATAGTGATTTACTGCGCAATTACAGTGATTTATCGCGCAATTATTTGACTTTTTCGTGCAATTACGGTGATTTCTCACGCAATTAATAGACATTACCATGCAATACGGTGATTTCTCACGCAATTATTTTACATTACCGTGAAATACGGTGGTTCCTCACGCCATTATTTGATATGAGTGTTCAATTCTCGGACTCAACCGTGCAATTATCCCAGTTTCCGCTGCAATTCCTAATTCAAATGATATTTTTTGCTGATTTTTACCAGTCAGCAGCAACCTAAACAAAAAAAACACCCCTTTTCCTAAAAAAGAGGTGTCTAATCGATTTCTTATTTGTATTGCTCAGGACGATTTTCTGTTCTATTAAAATAAAAACGGATCGCTTCGCAAATTCGTTCTGATGCGCGGCCGTCGCCGTATGGATTTGAAGCTTTGGCCATTTTTTCATAAGCTTCGCGGTCTGTCAGCAATTCTGTAGCCATATCATAGATTGGCTGCTCTTCATTCCCGGCAAGCTTCAATGTACCTGCTTCAATCCCTTCCGGACGCTCGGTCGTATCGCGAAGAACCAGAACGGGCACTCCAAGAGAAGGCGCTTCTTCCTGCACACCGCCAGAATCGGTCAGAATCAGGTAGGCGCGTGATGCAAAGTTATGGAAATCAATGACGTCAAGCGGCTCAATCAGATGGATGCGCGGATCGTTGCCCAGCACTTCATCGGCTAGCTCACGGACCACCGGGTTAAGGTGGACCGGATACACCACTTGTACATCCTTCTGCTCATCGACAATCCTTTTGATGGCACGGAACATATTGCGCATTGGCTCGCCGAGGTTTTCGCGGCGGTGCGCCGTCATCAGGATCAGGCGGTCATTGCCGAGCTTGTCGAGCACTTCATGCTGGTAAGCATCTTTTACCGTCGTTTTCAATGCATCAATCGCTGTATTGCCAGTTACGAAGATGTTCTCTTCCGGCTTGTTTTCCTGCAGCAGGTTGGCCGCTGACTTTGAAGTCGGGGCAAAATGCAAATCTGCCATGACGCCTGTCAGCTGGCGGTTCATCTCCTCAGGGAACGGGGAATATTTATTCCACGTTCTCAGTCCGGCCTCAACATGGCCAACGACAATCTGGTTATAGTAAGCCGCAAGACTCGCCACGAAAGTAGTCGTTGTATCGCCATGCACCAGTACGATATCCGGCTTCACTTCCTTCATCACTTTATCCAGACCTTCCAGACCTCTAGTCGTTACATCGATCAAAGTCTGGCGGTCCTTCATGATATTGAGGTCATGGTCCGGCGTGATATCGAAAATGTTCAATACCTGGTCCAGCATTTGGCGGTGCTGGGCAGTGACCGTCACAATCGATTCAAAGTGTTCAGGGTGCTTCTGCAATTCAAGGACAAGCGGAGCCATTTTGATCGCTTCCGGGCGTGTCCCAAAAATAGTCATGACTTTAATAGGCTGACTCAAATCAAACACTCCTTACTTCGTTCCGAATAAACGGTCTCCTGCATCTCCAAGGCCAGGTACGATGTATCCATGGTCGTTCAGCTTTTCGTCGAGCGCCGCGATATAGATATCCACGTCAGGATGCGCTTCTTTTACCGTTTCTACGCCTTCTGGAGCTGCGATCAGGCACATGAATTTGATGTGCTTTCCGCCGCGTTTTTTCAATGAGTTGATCGCTTCGACCGCGGAACCGCCTGTTGCAAGCATTGGGTCAACGACGATGAAATCGCGCTCTTCAACGTCGCTTGGAAGCTTCACATAATATTCAACTGGCATCAATGTTTTCGGATCGCGGTAAAGACCGATATGTCCGACTTTTGCAGCCGGAATCAATTTCAGGATGCCGTCAACCATTCCGATTCCTGCACGCAGGATTGGGATGATGCCAAGCTTCTTTCCTGAAAGTACTTTTGATTTTGTCTTTTCGACTGGTGTTTCAATTTCAATTTCCTCAAGCGGCATGTCACGCGTGATTTCGAACGCCATCAGCGTTGCGACTTCGTCTACAAGCTCGCGGAATTCCTTTGTGCCTGTGCTTTTTTCGCGGATATAAGTAAGTTTATGCTGAATCAATGGATGGTCAAATACGTATACTTTTGCCATGATTATCGCTCCTTTTAAAGGTAAATGAGTTGTGAACACCGTCTGTTATATGTAAGATCTGCTGAATCACACTTCGTTTAATTTTACAGAAAAACCTCTGCACAAGCAACCGCTTCAGCCTAATGATTTTCCCCTGAAAAAGCGGCCCTCATTCATGAAGGGCCGCCAGGTGTGATTTTATCTCTCAGGGTATAGTTCGAACTTGCTTGTCAGGTCTTCAACGCGTTGGCGCGCTTCTTCCAGTTTTGCTTCATCTTCATGGTTTTTCAGGGTGAACGCGATCAATGAAGCGATCTCGTCCATCTCTTCATGCCCGAAGCCGCGGCTTGTGACGGCAGCTGTACCGATACGGATTCCGCTTGTGACGAACGGGCTTTCCGGATCGAAAGGAATCGTATTTTTGTTGACGGTAATTCCGATTTCATCCAGCACCTTTTCCGCTACCTTGCCAGTCAGGCCAAGCGAACGCAGATCAACCAACAGCAAATGGTTGTCTGTACCGCCCGATACAAGGTCGATTCCTTCCTTGTTCAAGCCTTCTGCCAGGCGATTGGCATTTGAAATGATATTCTGGGCGTATTCTTTGAAAGAATCCTCCTGCGCTTCGCCGAATGCCACTGCTTTCGCAGCGATGACATGCATCAGCGGGCCGCCCTGGATTCCCGGGAAAATGGACTTGTCGATTTTCTTCGCGAATTCCTCTTTGCAAAGGATCATCCCGCCGCGCGGACCGCGAAGCGTTTTATGGGTAGTCGTCGTGACAAAATCAGCATATGGAACCGGATTCTGGTGCAAGCCCGCTGCAACCAAACCGGCGATATGCGCCATATCGACCATCAAATATGCGCCAACTTCATCCGCGATTTCACGGAAACGCTTGAAATCGATCGCTCTTGGGTAAGCACTCGCACCGGCAACGATCATCTTCGGCTTATGCTCGCGTGCCTTTTCAAGAACCACATTGTAATCGATGACTTGAGTTTCCTCATCGACACCGTACTCGACGAAATTATACTGGACGCCGCTGAAGTTGACCGGGCTGCCGTGCGTCAGATGACCGCCGTGCGACAGATTCATCCCGAGGACGGTATCGCCCTGTTCAAGGACAGTAAAATAAACCGCCATATTTGCCTGAGCACCTGAGTGCGGCTGGACGTTTGCGTGCTCTGCACCGAAGATTTCCTTCGCGCGGTCACGGGCAATATTTTCGACAACATCGACATGCTCGCATCCGCCATAATAGCGGCGGCCTGGATAACCTTCCGCATATTTATTCGTAAGTACAGATCCCTGCGCTTCCATGACTGCCTCGCTGACAAAGTTCTCCGATGCAATCAATTCGATTTTCGTACGCTGGCGCTTCAATTCATCCTGCATTGCTGCGTATAATTGGCTATCCTGCTGTGACAAGTGCTTCACGTAAGTTCCCCCTCTTAATATGTATTGCCTGGTTCCGTTATTAGAAAATTCATTCTTATTTTAGCCGATATTATGATGAAAGAAAAGGATGACGCCGGAAAAAGCAGAACCATTGATCTGGTTCTGCTGCGGTCGGCTATTAGCATGATTCATTTTCTTTTGTATGTTCGTAAACGGCACGAACGCCGCCGATCAGCTTCGGCCTTGTTTTCGCCAGTGTCACATGGGCATGGCCGACACTTTTCTGCTGCACCCTGACAGGTACGGCAACATGCTTCAGTTGCATGCCAATCAAGGTGTCTCCGATATCAATGCCGGCGTCTCCCTTGATGAATTCGACGACAACAGGTTTATCGAGGTGTTGGTAGGCATGTGCAGCCATTGCCCCGCCTGCATTCCTCACGGGAATCACCGTGACTTCGTCCAGCTGCTTCTGCTCTGCCGTATCCCGCTCGACAACGAGTGCCCTGTTCAAATGCTCACAGCACTGGAACGCCAGCTGGACACCTGTTTGATTCTGAAGATCGCGAAACTGCCTGAAGACCATTGCCGCGACCTCATCCGTACCGGCTGTGCCAATCCGCTGCCCGATGATTTCACTCGTACTGCAGCCGACAACCAGCACCTGGCCTTTTTTCAGCTGTACCTGTTCGTTAAAATTGGTAAGGATGGAGTTCAATTCTGCTTCCCATTGTTGAATAGACAGTGTCAGCGCCTCCTTTTTACAATCTTACTGCTTATTTTCGTATTCCTTGATTTTGCCTACACGGTTTTCGTGGCGGCCGCCTTCATATTCCTCTGTCAGCCATACAGCAGCAATCTCACGCGCAAGCCCTGGTCCAATGACGCGCTCGCCCATCGCCAGCATGTTGGTGTCATTGTGCTGGCGCGTTGCCTTCGCGCTGAAAACATCATGCACCAGCGCACAGCGAATGCCTTTCACCTTGTTCGCGGCGATGCTCATGCCGATGCCTGTTCCGCAAATCAAAATTCCCTTGTCAAACTCTCCGTTCGCCACTTTTTCCGCAACCGGAAGCGCATAGTCAGGATAGTCAACAGTTCCGCACTCACAGCCGAAATCTTCATACTGGATATTCATTTCATCCATCAAATTCTTAATTTCCTCGCGGATATTGACTCCGCCATGGTCTGAAGCAATTGCAACCTTCATTGTAAAATCCTCCTATGTATTCCCGCTTGCGGGGCGATTCATTCTACCGTTATTTTCTCATATTCTCACCGGATTATAAAGAAAACGGTTTATTTCATTGATAAAATCTGATCAGGAAAAGATATTATAGCGAGTTTCACTTTTTATATAGCGACTTTTTGTTTTTTATAGCGAGTTTCACTTTTTTATAGCGACTTTTTGCTTTTTATAGCGAGTTTCCATCTTTTATAGCGACTTTTTCATTTTTATAGCGAATTGGAAATTCCGCGTCATTTTTTCCAATTAAAAAAAGAAAACCACAGCATCATCATAGCTGTGGCCAAAACAAATATTTATAACGAAAACTTTGTAATCGTGCTTTTTAGCTTTCCGGCCTGGTTTTGCAGTTCGACCGCCAACTCTTCTACATCGGCAATGACTTCTGCCTGCTGCTCGGCTGCTGATGCTACGCTCAATGCTCCGGCTGAGGTTTCTTCCGCGATCGCAGCCATTTCCTGCGATTGGGTGGATGTATGCTGGATGGTCTCCATTTGCGTTTCGACAAGTGCGGTAATCGCATGGATCACTTCTGCCATCTCGTGGATGGTTCCGGTCATTTCTTCGATCACCTGGTTTGTCTTCTCGCCTTTCTTCGCTTCTCCGTTTGCGGTATCGACCTGTCTGCTGATTTGGCCGACGACATTCTGGACCTCAGACTGGATGTTTTGGATCAAGCCTGAAATTCCCTGGACGGCATCCGCGCTCTGATCGGCAAGCTTCCTCACTTCTTCGGCGACAACCGCGAAGCCTTTGCCATGCTCACCGGCACGCGCTGCTTCTATCGATGCATTCAATGCAAGCAGGTTTGTCTGTGCGGCGATATCGCCAACGAGCTGGATGATCTGCTCCACTTTTGTCGCGTTTTCTTCCAAGCGTTTGACCGTGCCAAGCGATTCGCGGTTATCATTCGCAAGTCTTTCAATTCCCGAAATCAGCGAATGAATCGCATCCTTTGATTCCTGCAGGTCTTTGACCATTTCCACAGAGATTGATTCAGATGTGCGCGCTTTTTCCTGGACATCCTCTGCGATCCGGATGACTTCATCAACTGATTCCGCCGTCGTCTGCGTCGACAATGCCGAGGAATCAGCACCGGCAGCGATTTCCTTGATCGTCGTCGAAATGATCGTCGCCTGTTCGGAGGCTGCTGCGGATTGCCCTGAAATACGGATTACTTTTTCATTCGTTTCATTGAAATTCTCGTCAATCTGGCTGACCATCTCGCGCAGGTTTGACAGCATGTTATTGAAGGCCAGTCCCAGGGAACGGATTTCGTCATCCGATTTCGAGACTTCAACATCCTCGCCAATCTCGCCCTGTGCTGCGTTCAAAGCAGACTGCTCAAGCTTTTGCAATGGCTTGATGATCAGGCCGGCCGCCATATACGCAAGCAGCCCGGACCAGAAGATCCCCATCCCAAGGACCGATGCTGTAAAAACAACCGAATTGATTCCAATAAACTTTTGGACATAAGGATAAAGGAAATAGATAAAGAATGCACTTGTTGAATACGTGATAATCGCCAACACGGTCGTCAGCATGACCACTTTCTTTCGCAATCCCATTTTGTAGCTTCGTTTTGAATCCACTGACAATCCCCCTGAAAAAAGTTGATTTTACATCGCTCCACTTTTCGAATCACTGCGAAAAGTTTTCTCAAGGGTATTATCGGATTTTATCGATGATTCTTTCGATACTTTTTTGAATTTCTTGAAAAGCTTCTCGATAAATTTGCGTATTTCCGCCAAACGGGTCTGCAACATCAAGGCTTCCGCTCTCTTCGGCAAATTCTTTCAATGTAAAAGTTTTCTCAGCACCATCTGGATACTGGCTCAGAATCAGCCCTTTATGGCTCCCGGTCATCGTCAAAACCACTGTCGCCCAATCGATCGCTTCCTTCGTCAATGTCGAGGAGCGATGATCATGGCTGATGTCATTTTCCTCAAGGACGATTTTCGCGTTGACTGAAGCATCTGCGCCGTTCGGAGCATACACTCCCGCCGACTTCACTTCGACGCCGGACAGCTGCTTGCTTTTTAAGATCGCTTCCGCCATCGGGCTTCGGCATGTATTTCCGGTACAGACAAATAAAATGCGTGCCATGCGTTTCCCTCCTGTGTTGAAGTTTTCTCCATTATAAGACAAACTTGAAGCATTTTCATTTTTGCCAATTGGAAACGTACGCAAAAAAAGACACCCGCATTGCAGGTGCACAAAAAATTTTATAGTGGCAGAAGCAGCTTCAGCCCGAACGCGAGCAAAATGCTTCCTCCCAATGCCTCGCTGTATGTACCAAGCCACCCTTGTACTCTTTTTCCGACCAGCAGGCCAGCCCATGTCAGGACCATCGCTGCGACTCCAAAGCAAATCAGTACGAGCAGCGTCCTCGCGCCATAGATTCCCAGTGTGAGGCCGACGGAAAAACTATCAAGGCTGACGCTCAGGGCAAAAATCAATAACCCCTTGCCAACCGGAGTGATCAAGCTTGTCTCCTCTTCCTTGAAGCTTGCCCAGATCATCTGGACACCGAGCACAATTAGAAGCAGGCCGCCAATATAGCCTGCGATTGCCCCGAACTGCTCGGACAAAAATCGGCCTGCCACCATCCCAAGCAGCGGCATCCACACATGGAACAACCCAATCGTGACGCCAATTTTAAAAATATGCCTTTTCGTCAGCCTGAACATGCCCATTCCGAGACCCACGGAAAATGCATCCATTCCCAATGCGAATGCCATCAACATCAGTGTGAATAATTCGCCGGCTATTGCTGCCATGTCTTCGCCCCCTCGGACTTGCTAATTCAGCATATGCACGTCCAAAAAGATTTAGAAGCATGGAATTGGAAGTTTATGACTCATGCCGGCCGCAACAGCAAAAAAGCGCTCCAAGACTGAAGCGCCTTTCTTCTATTTGATAATAATCGGCAGACCAGATGCCTTTGATAATCGATTCATGATCGCCTGTCCGACGCCCTGTTCGGGGAAGATTTCGCCGAAAATGATATCAAGGTCTTCCTTGTTGAAGGCCCGGAGTGTATCATAAAGTGCTTCCGCGACGGTTTCGAGGCGTGCTCTTTCGCCGCAGGTTTTGACGACATTCGCGTCATAAAAATCCTTGTTTTCCTTTGTGGTCATCACGCCGACTCTCTGGCCCTCATTCCGCTTTTCATTCACAAGCTGCTGGATTTCTTCTTTTGATCCATCAACCAGATAAAAAGGCGAGTTTGGCGCGTAGTGGCGGTATTTCATCCCAGGTGCTTTCGGTGCCTGGCCTTCATCCGTCAACGCCGGGTCTGCCGAAACTTCTCCAACTACTTCTTCCAGCTGCTCCTTCGTTACGCCGCCAGGCCTTAAAATCACGGGGATTCCACCGGTGCAATCGACCACTGTTGATTCCAGGCCAACCCCAGTCGCGCCGCCGTCGACAATCCCAGAAATCCTGCCGGTCAGATCATCGGCAACATGCGCAGCCGTCGTCGGACTTGGCTTACCTGACAGATTCGCGCTCGGTGCCGCAAGCGGAAGGCCCGATTCCTCGATGAGTGCCAGGGCAACAGGGTGGTCAGGCATCCTGACTGCGACTGTGGATAACCCGGCCGTTGCTTTTTCAGAAAGAGTCCCCTCCTTCTTTTCGAGGATGATCGTCAGCGGACCAGGCCAGAAAGCATCCATCAATCGCGATGCCTGTTCAGGGATTCCTTTTACAAAGGAATGAATCTGTTCAGTATTGGCAATATGGATGATCAACGGGTTATCCCCAGGCCTTCCTTTTGCCTCGAAAATTTTCAATACGGCTTCATCGCTTTCTGCGTTGCCGCCGAGTCCATAAACGGTTTCTGTCGGAAACGCGACGACTTCATTTTGCTTCAGATTTTGTGCAGCTTCTTTGATTTGTGGATATGTTTCTAAATTATCCACATTCTTATCCACTGTCCACATTAGAGTTTGCATTTACATCCACCTTTTACTTCTCGCTATACTAGTCTATTTCTATGAAAGTATAAAAGAAGAAACACGTGAAAACAAGTTTTTATCCACAAATTGTGTACAACTTTAAAGAAACCGTGGATAACTTTGTGGATTAATCCACAATTCACAGAATTATTTTCATAATTGCGGAGTTATCCACAGTTAAAACTTGTTTAAGATGATTTTTCTCAAGAAGGGATTCAGGAATTTCGGATTGATTCAACATTTCAAATCCAAGACTGCCGAAAAAAGAGATTGCGCTCATTTTGTTGGTGACGAGGTAGAGTTCCTCGAGTTCCTGGCTTTTCGCCGTCAAGAACGCTCTTTTAAAAAGCAGCATCAGATCAGGCTGCGCTATTTGCGGGGAAACGACGAAGGAACGCAGCAAACCCGCTTTGTCCACAGGCTCTACTCCCAGGCATGCCTTGAGTTGACCTACCTGATTCTCCATCAAAGAAAAGTTTTCCACCGACTCTGCCAAACCTTGCGGGCTTACCCCTGCCTCTGTTAAAAAGGCCTCGAGCTTCGGCAGATCTTCCTTATTTGCACTTCTGATTTTCCATGTCATATCTATCACCCCAACTTTTAAATTCTACTAAATGAATATGAGAGGATTGAAAAAAGTAGAACTTAAAAAAAGAAACACGGCAGCTCCACATCTGTGAACGCTGCCGTGTTTCTTTTAAATGTAGCTTTCTAAGCTGGATGTCTAGTTGTTATTGTTGTTGTTGTTACGGGCATTGCCGCCTTTTTCACCGATTTCTTCATAGAAGCTTCGGTCATGGTTCTCAGAAGTCGCTTCTCCGCCTTTGCGGCCGATTTCCTGATAGAAGTCTTTGTCGTGGCTCTCGGATGTTGATTGGCCACCTTTTTTCCCGATTTCCTGGTAGAATTCGCTGTCATGGCTCTCAGCAGTCGCCTCTCCGCCTTTGCGGCCAATTTCCTGATAGAAATCTTGATCGTGATTGTTCGAAGTTGATTCGCCGCCTTTACGGCCGATTTCCTGATAGAATTCGCTGCCATGGTTCTGGCTTGTTGCTTCGCCGCCCATACGTCCTCGTTCTTCACGTGACATCTTATCATTGTTATTGTTTTTAGCCATTTTACTCATCCTCCTTGAAATCTGAGTTTTGATGTTACACTACTCTGAATATCCGGATTCTCCCAGGCTGAAACTAGATTCAAGAGAATGTAATCTGCTTGTCCAAGGACTGTAATATTTTTGGAAATTTGTCTAGTCATTTTTCCTCCATTACCATGTATTTCTTAATAGAAGCTAGCTAATGTTTCCTAGCTTCCCATAGTGAAAAATTCATAAGTGAGTGATTTAGGTCACTATGTCCCTCGTTGTGTATGGTTATAATAAAATCATACAAATGAAAACCTTTCTCAAAAAGGGGGCACGGCATGGAAATTAAAACAATATATGAACAGATTGGCGGAGACGAATCGATCCGCAAAATTGTTGATACATTTTATCCAAAGGTTTATGAAAACGAAGAGCTTAGTCCGTTGTTTGAAGGAGATATGGCAGAGATCAAGAGGAAGCAGTGGATGTTCCTCACTCAGCTGACCGGCGGCGGCGCATTATACAGCGAGGAATTCGGACCTCCCAATATGAGGGCCAGGCATATGCTTTTTGAGATTACCCCTGTCCGCGCGCAAGCATGGCTGAAGCTGATGCATGAAACATTGACCGAAACAGGATTACTGGAAACCGAGGGAGGCAAAGCCTTGTTCGGGCGCTTGAGCCAGATCGCACCAATAATGATCAACAGCCAATAAGGAGGGCCAATCATGGAAAAACAAACATTGAAACAATACCAGGAATTCAGCGAAGAACAGTTTACAAAACGGGTTGTCTTTAAAAAAGGGGACAGCACCGTGTTCCTGCTGAATTTCATGCCAGGCCAGGAGCTGCCGAAGCACACGCATCCAGGCACAGAAGTGTTCATTTTAACGATGCAGGGTGAAGGAACGTTTACGGTTGACGGAGAGGAAGTAACCGCAGCTGCAAACGAAACCGTTCATTTGAGCGGCAGCGAAGAACTATCTTATAAAAATACCGGTTCCGATCCTGTCACTTTATATGTGATGCTCAACAAGATCCCGGATGAGAGATTTGCGCGAAACATTTAAGATATGCTAGTTGGTTGATAAAATAACGGATTTGGTCGATATATTCTAAAATGTGGTCGATATATCTTGAAATCCGCCAAATTAATTCAAAATGTGGTCGATATATCTTGAAATCCGCCAAATTAATTTAAAATGTGGTCGAATTATTTTAAATTGAGAGTTTCCTAAGATTAATCTTGCTTAAAAATAGCCCCTGCAACCTTTGCAGGGGCCATTTTTTATCCAAAAATCCTGTTCCAGATCTCGACCAGGAAGAATGCAACCTCTACTTCTTCTTCCTCGCTGCCTTCGTAGACTGGTTTTTCATCCTTTTCTGATGATTTTTTGTCCTTTTTTGACGATTTCTCATCCTTTTCCGCTTCTTTTTCCTGATCTGCGTCTGCGTTTTTGTCTTCAGCAGCCACTTTCACGTCACCTTTGCCTGTATTCTCGTCGAAGCCTTCGCTTGTTGCTTCGCCGTTTGAGAAATCAAGGAAGCATAGCGGCGGATACAGGACGCACCACCAGTTTGCTCCTTCGCCTTCGCCCAGGGTGATGAGGATGGCCTCGTATTCACCTGCCGGATAGAGGAACTGGCCGTATAGTTTAGTAGGAAACTGGACTTTATCGAACTCTGTTTTTACCTTCTGTGTCGAACCTTGTTCTGCGACGACTTTTTCGGCGATCTTCTGGATTTCTGGAAGCTTGGATTTGATCACTTCCCTTGCCGCTTCAATCGATGTCAGGTCCTGGACCCATTTGGTGATCTCCTTGTTGACTTCATCGCGGACAAGCCGCTTGATTTCCTGATCTTTTTCCAGGTCACTTTCCGCCAGGATCCTCAGCCGGATCGCTTCGTTTGGTATGACAGTCGCTTCCTGGGCTGCCACTTCCGTTTTCGGTGTATATAAACTTAACATCGTACCTGCACATAATAGGAGTATGTAAATATAAGCCCCTGATTTTTTCATCATCATCATCATCTCTCGCACCATCCCTTCACTAGTCACAGTGTGGACAGTTTGATAGATTCTTAAACTAGTAATTTTTGTAAAAAAATGGACTCCCTTTGATCAGGAATCCATTTCGGCAAATACCATCCGGTCCTTGCCATTGATATCAAACACAACCTCAACTCTGGCGTGCGGGAAGGTTTTTTCCAGAAGCTCTCGAACGGCTTCTCCCTGTCCGGCACCGATTTCAAAGCCGACGAGTGCCTTTTCCTTCAACACAAGCGGCAGCTCGTCCATGAAGCGGCGATACAGGTCCAATCCATCTTTCCCGGCAAACAGCGCCATATGCGGCTCATGCTTGGTCACGATGTCTGACAACCATTCCTGGTCCGAAACGGGGATATAAGGCGGGTTCGAGATGACAGCATCAACTTTTTTTCCTTGTAAAATAAGCGGCTGCAACAGGTCGCCATGGAAGAATTCGATGTCCGCACCCAGCTGGCTGGCATTTTTTCGCGCAACATCGAGGGCGTCTTCTGACAGGTCGACAGCTGACACCTTCAATTCCAGTTTCTCCAGCTTCAGGCTGACTGAAATCGCTCCGCTTCCGGTCCCGACATCAACGAGATCAATTGGGCCGCTTTCCGGAAAAAGCTTTTCCAGCCGCTGAAGCGTGCCATGAACAAGCTCCTCGGTCTCCGGACGGGGAATGAGCACATGCTCGTTCACTTCAAAGCGGCGGCCGTAAAACTCCTCTGAGCCGATGATATACTGGATCGGTTCACCTTCTGCATGCCTTTTTACAGCGGCCTGGAACTCCGTCCACACTTCCCCATCTAGTTCATCGCGCATCTTCATCAGCATCGAGGTGCGGGACAGCCCCGAATAGTGCCTTAGTAAAAGCTCACCGGCAAACTCCTCGCGATCATGTTCTTTTAAAAAAGAAGAAGCCCAATTGAGGGCTTCATACAGTTTGAGATTAGTCATTGTTCGCACTCTCAAGTCTTTGAGATTGGTCTTCCATAATTAGCGCTTCGATGATTTCATCCATTTTGCCCTGAAGGATCTGGTCGAGCTTCTGGATTGTCAGGCCGATGCGGTGGTCGGTCACGCGGTTTTGCGGGAAGTTGTACGTACGGATTCGCTCGGATCGGTCCCCTGTACCTACAGCAGATTTACGAACCTGGTCATACTCCGCCTGTGCTTCCTGCTGGAACTTGTCATAGACGCGGGCGCGAAGTACCTTCATCGCCTTGTCTTTGTTCTTGTGTTGTGATTTTTCATCCTGGCAAGATACAACGATTCCTGTTGGAATATGCGTTAGACGTACAGCTGACATTGTCGTGTTAACGGATTGTCCGCCGGCACCACTGGATGCAAATGCATCAAAGCGGATGTCTTTATCATGCAGCTCGATTTCTACTTCCTCAGCTTCAGGGAGACAAGCAACAGTAGCTGTTGAAGTATGGATGCGGCCGCCTGATTCCGTTTCCGGAACACGCTGTACACGGTGCGCGCCGTTTTCGAACTTCATTTTAGAATAAGCGCCATTTCCGTTGATCATGAAGATGATCTCTTTAAAACCGCCTACACCAGTCGTGCTGGCATCGATGACCTCCGTTTTCCAGCCCTGTGATTCAGCATAACGGCTGTACATGCGGTAAAGGTCGCCGGCAAACAGGGCAGCTTCGTCACCGCCTGCAGCGCCGCGGATTTCCATGATAACGTTTTTGTCATCATTAGGATCCTTCGGAACAAGAAGAATCTTGATTCGTGCTTCCAGTTCTTCAATGCGCGGCTCAAGCTCGGAGATCTCCTCCTTGACCATATCACGCATATCAGCATCAAGCTTATCCTCGAGCATCGCCTTTGCGTCGGCCAATTGCTCTTTCACTTCTTTGTATTCACGGTAAGCCATGACCGTTTCCTGGATGTCAGACTGCTCCTTGGAATACTCGCGGAGCTTCTTGGAGTCATTGACTACTTCCGGGTCACTCAATAGTTCATTCAATCTTTCATAACGATCCTCAACTGCTTGAAGACGATCAAACACGGACATTCACCTCTATTTTCATAATCCTACATATGGATTCAAACATAATCGTAAAATTTCATAGCATAACATTCTAATTATAGTATAGGTGCCACTTTCAGTCAAAATCATTATAAACAACAGAGCCACTCAGCCCGATTAAAAGCGAAAAAGCATGCCCGATGCTGAGCATGCTGTCCCGATGTGATTGTTAATCAATATTGACTTTGATGTCATAGCGCGGCAAAGCTTTTACCAGGCTGTTGTGCAAGGTTTTCCGGGCATCTTCACGATCTTGCCGGGTTACCCGTCCTTGAAGCTTAGCCGTCACATTCATCTCCCCGCCGTTGATCCAGATCGAACCTGGTTCATAACCTGCGTCAGAGATGACATCCTTCGCTTTTTGGACATCCTGGGAAAAACTGTGGTGGTTCTCATTGTCGGTATTCAGCAAATTCGGGTTCTGATCGGTCATCGTCATGCCATTGTCCTGGTCCTTTGTAAAATTAGGACCATCCCCGTGGCGGACTCCGTCATGCTCCCTATTCAAATCGACACCAGCCTGGTCTTCATCCTTGTCATAGACAGATTCCGTATTATCCTGGCCACATCCTGAAACCAAAACCACCGCGAACATGAGCAATATGAGTAATTTTTTCAAATTATGGCACCTCCCGCCGTTATCTTGCCCCTCGTAGGGATCAACCATGCAAGGAGCGCGGCTTTTTTCGGGAGAAATGCCCGGCTGGAAAAATTATTCTCTCACTCAGCGACTATAATTGCGTAATAGTGAACCATAATTGCACGGAAAGAAGCAATAATTGCATATTAAAGTGCGATAATTGCACGGTAAAGTTACATAATTGCACAATTAACCAATATAAGGGAATTCTTACCTGCAAAAAAAATCCCCCCGCTAGACGGGAGGATCAGACAATTTTATGTTAAGCTTTCCGTCGTTTTTTCGATTTTCAGCTCATTCGGTGATTTCGGCACTTCATGGTGGTGTCTGCAGCGTGGTTCGTATGATTCGGACGCTCCAACGAGAATAATTGGATCATCATATGAGGCTGGCTTGCCGTTTATCAAACGCTGAGTACGACTTGATGGCGATCCGCAGACTGCACACACAGCTTGAAGCTTGGTCACATTTTCTGCAACAGCCATCAACGCAGGCATCAACCCGAATGGCTCGCCGCGAAAATCCTGGTCAAGGCCGGCAACGATTACGCGGTATCCGCTGTCTGCAAGGTGCTGGACGACCGGAAGGATTTCATTATCGAAAAATTGCACTTCATCAATCGCAATGACATCGATATCAGGGTTGATATGCTTGAAAATATCAGTAGAGTTGGCAATAGGCTTGGCAGTAACTGCAGTTCCGTTGTGTGATACAACCGATTCTTCGCTGTAGCGGTTATCGATCGCAGGCTTGAAAACAGCAATCTTTTGCTTAGCAAATTGCGTCCTGCGCACGCGGCGGATCAGTTCTTCGGATTTACCGGAAAACATGCTGCCGCAGATCAATTCGATCCAGCCGCTTTGTTTCATAACGTACATGGTCGGCCTCTCCTTCCTCAGTGGAAAAAATGAATCGCTCATGCGCTTTCGACGCTGGAGCGGGCTTTATACAAAAAGCTGCTTTCGTAGAATTACGGCTTTTTCATGCCATAAAGGTACGAAAAAAGCCTGATTAAAAGTTCGACACTTTTTTCAGCTTTTTCCATTATAACAAAAATCAGTGCTGAATCCAGACACATTAATAAAGTTAACAAAAATAAATTTATGTACCAAGTTTCTTCAAAAAAAGCAAAATAAAAAACAGGCAAGTCGCAAAGCTTCTTGCCTGTTTGGTTTCTTATATTACTATTACTGGTTGTTTTTAAGACCGTATTTCTTGTTGAAGCGGTCAACACGTCCGCCAGCTTCAGCAAACTTCTGACGTCCAGTATAGAATGGGTGGCACTCAGAGCAAGTTTCAACGCGAATCTCGTTCTTAACAGAACCAGTTTCGAATTCGTTACCGCATGCGCAAGTCACCTTAACTGTTTTGTAGTTTGGATGAATTCCTGATTTCATTCTTTTCATCTCCTTCCGCCCTGAATCATATCCGAAACAGAGTTATAATCAACGGATAAACCGTTATTGGAAAAACACACTGACCTCATTATAACAAGTCCAATTCTATTTTTCAAGTTCCTTTTCACATCCATAATATGGAACTATGAACGTTTATTACTGCCTTTCATTTCTTCGCCCAGTACCGCGAAGAAATCTTCATTCGACTTGGACTGTCTTAGCTTACGCAGGAATTTTTCTGAGAAATCCGGTGAATCGGACATCGATTTGCGTATCGCCCACAGTTTGTCCAGATGGTCCTTTGGAATAAGCAATTCTTCTTTTCGCGTTCCGGATCGGCGGATGTCGATTGCTGGGAAGATCCTTCTTTCGGCAAGTGATCGGTCAAGGTGAAGCTCCATATTGCCTGTTCCTTTGAACTCTTCATAGATGACATCATCCATGCGTGAACCTGTATCCACAAGCGCAGTAGCAAGGATTGTCAAGCTGCCGCCTTCCTCGATATTACGGGCAGCACCGAAGAAGCGCTTCGGACGGTGGAATGCCGCAGGGTCGATACCGCCGGACAATGTACGTCCGCTTGGCGGGATGACAAGGTTATAGGCACGGGCAAGACGAGTGATGCTGTCCATCAGGATGATGACATCACGCTTATGCTCAACAAGGCGCATCGCACGCTCAAGCACAAGCTCAGCAACCTTAATATGGTTTTCAGGCACTTCATCAAACGTAGAGCTGACAACATCGCCGGCTACGGAACGTTCGATATCGGTTACCTCTTCCGGACGCTCATCGATCAACAGCACAATCAGTTCTGCTTCTGGATGATTCGTTGTGATGCTGTTGGCGATTTCTTTGATCAGCATCGTTTTACCAGCCTTAGGCGGCGCGACGATCAATCCGCGCTGTCCAAAGCCGACAGGGGCGAGGACATCCATGATTCTAGTTGATACTTTATTATGAGTCGTTTCGAGTTTCATCTGACGGTCCGGATACAATGGCGTCAATCCAGGGAAGTGAACCCTTTCTTTTGCCGATTCCGGGTCATCACCGTTGACAGCCTCGACCTGGAGCAAGCCGAAATAACGTTCGTTCTCTTTAGGAGGACGCACTTTCCCCGATACCTTATCCCCGTTCCTCAAATCAAAACGGCGGATCTGTGATGCCGAAATATAGATGTCCTCTGAGCTTGGGGAGTAATTGATCGGGCGCAGGAATCCAAAGCCTTCAGACTGGATGATTTCCAGTACACCTTCCATGAAAAAGTAACCCTGCTGCTCTGCACGCGCTTTTAAAATAGCAAAAATAAGTTCTTTTTTCGACAACTTGCTGTAGTAAGAGACTTTATACTCTTTTGCGAGTTCATAAAGCTCTTTCAATTTCATATTTTCTAAGCTTGAAATATTTACTTCCATAATGAATGTCACCACGCCTTAAAATATTTCGATTTCCCCCATAAAGAAAAGTATAAGAATATCAGCGTATGGATGGAAAAAGAAGAAATGAGTTCCTTTGAAGGTTGTAAGAAGGAATTAATGAAGGTAAAACATTTTTTGATCTATGCTTTATTTTCAAAACAATTTTCATTTTACCCTTAAATAGGAAAAATAATCAATCTTTTTATTTATCCGCTGCCTTTAGGTGGTAAAGGCAGCGGACCTGTAAGGGTTTGCAGTTGTAGTAAAAAATTTTATTATTTCATGACTAAGTGAGGTTTTTTCTTCAGGCTGTGCTGGCCTTCGATGAACCGGACTGTGCCTGATTTGGCGCGCATGACGACTGAGTGGGTTGAGCCGTAAGAGCCTTTGAACTGGACTCCTTTAAGCAGTTCGCCGTCGGTTACGCCTGTGGCTGCGAAAATCGCATCGTCGCCGCGGACGAAATCTTCCATAAGGAGGACCTTGTTGACATCGATGCCCATTTTTTTGCAGCGCTCTAGTTCTGCGTCATTTTGCGGAAGCAATCTACCCTGGATTTCGCCTCCGAGGCTTTTCAGCGCTACCGCAGCGATTACACCCTCAGGGGCTCCGCCTGAACCGAACAGGATATCGACGCCGGTAGTATCAAACGCCGTGTTGATGGCGCCGGCTACATCGCCGTCATTGATCAATTTGATCCTTGCTCCTGCATCGCGAAGCTGGGCAATGATATGTTCGTGGCGCGGACGGTTCAATACCGTCGCGACAACATCTTCAATATCCTTATTCTTCGCTTTTGCGACTGCCTTCAGGTTATCAAGGACGGACGCATTGATATCGACCATTCCTACTGCTTCAGGTCCTACCGCAAGCTTGTCCATGTACATGTCCGGTGCGTGAAGCAGGTTGCCGTTATCTGCCACTGCAAGGACTGCAAGGGCATTCCAGCCGCCGGATGCTACGATATTCGTTCCTTCCAACGGATCGACCGCAACGTCCAAACGCGGGCCATAACCTGTCCCAAGCTTTTCACCGATATAAAGCATCGGTGCTTCGTCCATTTCTCCTTCACCGATTACGACAGTACCTTTCATCGGGATGGTGTCAAACACATCTCTCATTGCCGACGTTGCCGCATCGTCAGCTTCGTCTTTTTTACCGCGTCCCATCCAGCGGGCTGAAGCAAGCGCCGCCGCCTCTGTCACGCGGACAAGCTCCATCGTTAAGCTTCGTTCCATATGATCATCCCCTAATCATGAAAGGGGCTAATGCCCACCGAAATGGTATACCTCATCAAATAGGTTATACTATTATGCATTTCAGTTAAGCATTAGCACCACTATTTGTATTGTACAACTCCATTGTACTATACTTTTTATGATTTTTTTACCTCTTCTTGCTCTTCAGAGGTCATATCTTCACGCCAAATTGTGGCGCCAAGTCCATTTAGCTTTTCTACGATGTGGCTGTAACCGCGATCGATATGGTCTACACCCGTTACCTCAGTGACACCTTCAGCCATAAGTCCGGCGATGACAAGAGCAGCTCCGGCACGGAGATCGCTTGCCTTGACCTTGGCTCCCTGCAGCTTGACCGGTCCGCTGATGATCGCCGACCTGCCTTCCACCTTGATATTTGCATTCATTCTTCTCAGCTCATCGATATGCTTGAAGCGTGCGCCATAGATGGTATCCGTAACGACACTGGAGCCTTCCGCCCTTGTAAGCAGCGCGGTGAATGGCTGCTGCAGGTCCGTTGGGAATCCTGGGTAAACGAGCGTTTTAATGTCGACTGCTTTGTACTTCTCAGCAGGAGCAACATAGATTTGCTCATCACTCGCCTCGATTTTCACACCCATTTCCTTCAGCTTGGCCACAAGTGACTCAATATGCTGCGGGATGACATTATCGATCGTGACACCATCACCAATCGCAGCTCCAAGAATTAAATAGGTTCCTGCCTCGATCCTGTCCGGAATGATCGTGTGGCGGCAACCGTGAAGCTCGTCCACACCATCAATGCGGATTACATCGGTACCGGCACCTTTGATTTTCGCTCCCATATTGGTGAGCAATGTTGCTACGTCAATGATTTCCGGCTCTTTCGCCGCATTTTCAATGACAGTGCGTCCTTTTGCCCGTACAGCTGCAAGCATGATATTGATCGTTGCCCCAACGCTTACGACGTCAAGATATATTCTTGCCCCGCGCAGCTCATCTGCACGAAGATAGATGGCACCCTGTTCATTTGTCACGCTGGCTCCCAGCGCTTCGAATCCTTTTATATGCTGGTCGATCGGCCTTGGGCCCAAATGGCAGCCGCCTGGGAGTCCGATGACAGCCTTTTTGAAACGGCCAAGCATAGCTCCCATCAAATAGTAAGAAGCTCGCAGCTTTTTCACTTTTCCATTCGGCAAAGGCATGGAAATCATGGAAGACGGATCCACCGTCATTTCATTGTTGGAGAATTCAACAGAACCGCCGATTTCCTCCATCAAGTCCTTGAGCATATGAACATCGGAAATATCCGGCAAACCTTCTATGGTTACAGGCGATTCAGCTAAAATGGTTGCGGGGATCAAAGCGACCGCGCTGTTTTTCGCACCGCTGACCCGAACAGTCCCTTTTAAAGGATAACCGCCGGCAATCTTAAGCTTTTCCATTTTTGACTCCCTTCTAAGCCGTGATGTAAGGTCAAGCTGGAGATGCAAACAATGTACAGCTAAGACCGATATAGGCTCTACTAGATTAAAATGACCGAAATCAATTAGGTATATTTTTCCATTAAAAATATTCAGATTCCGGGAGTTTTCTATTCCTTAGTTTACACGATATTCCCAATTTCATGTAATAAAATGCAAAAAAGATTGAATTGGGTAAAACTTCCTAACTTGGCTTAGCCTCTATCAGGCAGACTATGTTTCTATTGCCCATATGCTAAATTTTATGGCTCTGTTAATCAAGGCTGTTGACCTTCGTTCCAGCCGCTTCGCTTTCCGCGGGTGGCCCGGGGAGCCTCCTCGTCGTTTCACTCCTGCGGGGTCTCCCTTGACCCATGCTCCCGCAGGACTTTGAATAAGCTTCTTAGAGTTCGCCCACGCACGATGGAAATGCGTTAGCATTTTCGGAGGAGTCTTCGCGCCTTCCACTTCAATCAACAGGGCGTGATACCCTGATTACTTTTCAAAATCAAGAAAAAAATTACTTCCCGCGAGATTCCCAGTCTTTCAAGAATGCTTCGATTCCTTTGTCGGTCAGCGGGTGGTTGAACATTTGCTGGATGACTTTGTATGGTACGGTGGCGATGTGTGCGCCTCTAAGTGCTGCGTCTGTTACGTGCTGCGGGTGGCGGATGGATGCGGCGATGATTTCTGTGTCGATGCCGTGGATGGTGAAGATTTCGGCAATCGTTGAAATCAGGTCGAGTCCGTTATGGCCGATGTCATCGAGGCGGCCAAGGAATGGTGATACGTATGTAGCTCCCGCTCTTGCTGCCAGCAATGCCTGGTTCGCACTGAAGACCAGTGTTACGTTCGTCTTGATTCCCTCTTTTGAGAATACCGAAACAGCCTTCAATCCTTCTGGGGTCATTGGCACTTTGACCGTAATGTTCGGGGCAATCTCTGCAAGCTCTTTCCCTTCTTTGATCATGCCTTCTGCATCAAGCGCGATGACTTCGGCACTGACAGAGCCAGGGACCAATTCGGTGATTTCCTTCAGGCGGTCTTCAAACTTAACATTCTTTTCTTTTGCCACAAGTGACGGGTTTGTTGTGACACCTGATAAAATTCCCAGAGTATAGGCCTCGCGGATTTCTTCCATATTCGCAGTATCGATAAAAAACTTCATTTGTAAACGCCTCCAGTCGACAAAATTTTCAAACATACGAGAAAAGCGCAAGCGCCTTGGTCACCCTCGACAAGCGCTGGAGGGCCGACCGGTGAAGTCGTTCTTTGACCTCATCGGGCGGACCGAAGCGTCTCGAGGGGGTAGGCACTGAAGCTGGACAATTCTCGAATTAATTTAAAATATTCTAAATTATATAAATGGATAAAAACCGCCTCATATAAGGCGGTTTTATTATAACAAATTTTTGTTGCTATTACGCTTTGTTGGAAGAACCGAATTCGCGCATTTTGCCGATTACAGTTTCCTTGATTGCGTCGCGAGCTGGTCCAAGATATTTACGTGGATCATACTCTTCTGGCTTTGCAGCAAGAGTCTCACGAACTGCTTTAGCAGAAGCAATTTGGTTTTCAGTGTTAACGTTGATTTTAGCCGTACCGAAAGAAATGGACTTCTGGATATCTTTTGTAGGGATTCCAGTTCCGCCGTGCAATACTAATGGTACGCCAGCAGTCTTGTTGATTTCTTCCATTTCCTTGAAACCTAGGTTCGGTTCGCCTTTGTAAGGGCCGTGAACAGATCCAAGTGCAGGAGCAAGGCAATCAATTCCAGTGCGCTGAACAAGTTCTTCACACTCTTTAGGGTCAGCATAGATAACACCAGCTGCCACGACATCATCTTCCTGTCCGCCAACTACTCCTAATTCAGCTTCAACAGAAACACCTTTTGAGTGAGCGTATTCTACCACTTTTGAAGTGATTTCAATATTCTCTTCGAAAGGACCGTGTGAAGCATCAATCATTACAGATGTGAAACCTGCATCGATTGCTTCTTTACATTTATCAAAGCTAGAACCGTGGTCAAGGTGGATAGCGACAGGAACTGTTGTATTATAGTCCTCCATCAAACCTTCTACCATTTTGACAACAGTCTTGAAGCCGCCCATGTAGCGTGCAGCACCTTCAGAAACACCAAGGATAACTGGTGACTTCTCAGCTTCAGCAGCCTGAAGGATCGCTTGAGTGAACTCAAGGTTATTTAAGTTAAATTGCCCAACAGCGTAGCCTTCCGCATTCGCTTTTTTAAGCATTTCTGTCATTGAAACTAAAGGCATTATTTTTCCTCCTTCGTTATGATCAATCGTCTTTTTGACTATGCTACCATTTTAAAGGTTTTCCTTCTCTGCATTTGATTATGTACCCGAGAAAGCATTCATCAAAACGAATTGATCCTGTGGAATTCATATGTAATCATACCAAAAGAAAATAAGAATTGCCATTGTTCAAGCCTTGTTTTTGAAAGTGTCATAAAAATGCTATAAAGCAAGCGCTATCAATAGTTTCACTTGTCTGTAAACTCACTTTTTCCGGCAAGAAAAAACCCCCCGGAGCATCCTGAGGGCGATTTATGTATCTTAATCTTTTGAAACGGTTTGTGAATATTTCTTAACGGCTGCACGGATATCATCGATGTCGAATGGCTTGGCAAAGTGGGTCAGTGCCCCAAGGTCCATCGCTTCCTGGATCATATCCAGTTCGCCATAGGCGGTCATGATGATGACGCGGATATCCGGGTCGATCACTTTCATTCTTTTTAAAATTTCAATTCCATCCATACCCGGGATTTTCATGTCCAGAAGAACGAGATCAGGTGGGTGCTTCTTAACCAGTTCCAGAGCCTGGACGCCATTTGCAGCCTGGTACGTTTGATAACCTTCTTTTTGCAGCACTTCATTAAGTAGAATTCTGATGCCAAACTGGTCGTCAACAATGAGTATTTTTTCTTTCATGCCGCCTTTTCCCCCTAATAAAAGTTATAAATGAATGAATGATCTTTTCCTGAAATCGATTTCGTTCTTTCCCCATTACACAATTCGTTAAAAGACTTGAAATTCCTGCCATATTCTGAAACTTATTTTCGACAGATGCTTTTTTATTTTCATTGTAGTACTTTATAATCAGTATTGGCAAAGACGGAGGTGCTGGAATGTTAAAAATGTTTTCGACACAATTGGCCGGATTATTCAATCGGCTGATGGAAAAAGAAGAGTTTTCAATTGAGGATGGCGCGCGGCTGCTGGCACAGGCTGCTGCAGGTGAGGGGAAAATTTATATTTTCAGTACAAGTGAGATGAAGGCCGTTGAACTTGAGGCTGTTTATGGAGAGGAACCTCTTCAATCCGCAGCCATTTTCGCGGAGGAAACGGAAGTGGAAGCGGCCGACCGCGTGCTGATTGTCAGCCGCTATGCTGATGATGAAGAGGCAGTCAAAATCGCAATCATGTTACAGGAAAAAGGGATTCCGTTCGTGGCGATTTCTACCGTCCGGAATGAAAATGAAGGAACAAATACTCTGGCCGATGTCCATATTGATCTGCGGATCAAAAAAGGGCTGCTGCCGGATGATATGGGCAACCGAGTTGGCTATCCTACTTCCATGGCCGCCCTGTTCATCTACTTTGGTTTGAAATTCACAATCGGGGAAATTTTGGAAGACTACTAATCCGAACACGTAAGTAACATCAGTAAACATGCAAAAAGCCGGCGAATTCGCCGGCTCTTTTTGCATGTTATTTATTTGTCTTGATGGATGCTTCGATAAAGTCCCTGAATAATGGCTGTGGACGTGTTGGTCTTGATGTGAATTCAGGGTGGAACTGTGATGCAAGGAACCATGGGTGGTCCTTCAGTTCGATGATTTCGACAAGACGGCCATCAGGGCTTGTCCCTGAGAAAATGAAGCCTTCTTTTTCCATTGCCTGACGGTATTCGTTGTTGAACTCGTAACGGTGGCGATGGCGCTCATATACCAGGTCATCTCCGTAGGCAGCGAATGCTTTTGTATCTTCGGCAAGCTTACATGGATAAAGTCCCAGGCGAAGTGTTCCGCCAAGATCTTCAATATCCTTCTGCTCTGGAAGAAGGTCGATGATTGGATATGGTGTGCTTGGCAGGATTTCTGCAGAGTGAGCATCTTTCAAGCCAAGAACGTGGCGTGCAAATTCAACGGATGCCAGTTGCATGCCCAGGCAAATCCCGAAGAATGGCACTTTGTTCTCGCGTGCGTATTTAGTTGCAAGGATCTTTCCTTCGATTCCACGGTCGCCAAATCCGCCTGGAACAAGGATTCCGTCAGCGTCATTCAGCAATTCAACGACGTTTTCCTCTGTCACTTCCTCAGAGTTCACCCATTTGATTTCAATATCACTGTCAAATGCATAGCCTGCATGCTTCAATGATTCAACCACAGAAATGTAGGCATCTTGAAGCTCAACGTATTTACCAACAAGGGCAATCCTTGTTTTTCCGGAAAGATGAGTCACTTTTTCAACCAGCGCATTCCACTCTGTCATGTCTGCTTCATTGCAGTTTAATTTGAAGTGATCGCATACAAGCTGGTCCATTTTCTGTTCCTGGAGGGCCAGAGGAATGGAATAAAGAGTTTCAGCGTCAGTTGCTTCGATTACCGCTTCCTTGTCGATATCGCAGAACAGGGCAATCTTGTCCTTCATGTCCTGTGAAATTGGCATATCAGTGCGGAGAACGATGATATTTGGCTGGATTCCCAGGCTGCGCAATTCTTTTACGCTGTGTTGGGTTGGCTTTGTCTTCATTTCGCCGGCTGCCTTGATGTAAGGAACCAGTGTACAGTGGATGTACATTACATTGTCGCGGCCAACATCATTCTTGATCTGGCGGATCGCTTCCAGGAATGGCAGTGATTCGATGTCCCCGACAGTACCACCGATTTCAGTGATGACAACATCTGCGCCCGTCTCTTTGCCGGCACGGAAAACCTTGTCCTTGATTTCATTCGTGATGTGCGGGATGACCTGTACAGTTCCGCCAAGGTAGTCACCGCGGCGCTCTTTTTTCAGGACTGTTGAATAGATTTTCCCTGTTGTCACGTTTGAGTATTTGTTCAGGTTGATGTCGATGAAACGCTCGTAGTGACCAAGGTCCAGGTCCGTTTCTGCGCCATCGTCCGTCACGAATACTTCACCGTGCTGGTAAGGACTCATTGTTCCTGGGTCCACGTTGATGTATGGATCGAACTTCTGGATCGTCACGTCCAAACCCCTGTTTTTCAGCAATCTTCCAAGGGATGCTGCTGTGATTCCCTTACCTAATGACGAAACTACTCCGCCCGTAACAAAAATATACTTTGCCATTGTGTAATCCCCCTCATCAAACAGTTTGTACAATATGCACCTGTTTAATTGATTTATTAATTAAATTTTTACCCTTTTCATATCGCCTGCTACAGTTTTTGCAAGCGGATTGTACAGGGGTAATTTTTAGCCTGTAAAAAACAAAAAAAAACGCCCCACATACAAAGTATGGGGAGCGTTTTGTGGCTGTTTTACTTAATCGTCCTTTTTTAAGGAGCCCAAAAAGTATTCTACAGCCGGTAAATATAAAAGTCAAGTTGTTAATTATTGTTCTTCGTCTTCATCTTCGGTATCTTCATCTTCGAGCGGCAAGTCTTCCTCTTCATCCTCAAGCAGCTCATCATCGTCCTCAAAGTCATCAGAATCTTCGAGGTCCTCATCGAAGTCCTCATCTTCATCATCATCGTCGTCTTCGTCGATAACATCATCGTCGTCATCTTCATCGAAATCGTCGATATCGTCATAGTCAAGATCTTCTTCATCGATTTCATCGAATTCATCAAGATCTAAATCGTCCTCATCAACAGCTTTCTTCGCCTTCTTCTTTTTCGGCTTGACTGTTGTGACATTGTCTTCTTCGATCTGGTCGACAGGGTACCAGACGCGAAGCCCCCAGCGCCCTTCACTCTGGGACATGAAACGTCCATCTATATTTATATCTGTATAAAACTGTACCATTCTTTCAGCATAATCAGTCTTGTCCAATTTAAGGACGCTCTTGATTTCCGCCATCAGCTCTTGAAACGTAATTGCTTGCTTCTTCTCTTTCAAAACTTCATAGGCAACTTCAATCATTGACATTTCTTGAAGCTCTTCTTTTGAGTATTTGCTTAAACTCAATGTTCGCACTTCCTTTCTCTATTCCAGGCCTTACCCGGCCATTCGTCCGAAAACAAGGAAATTATCCCAGAATGCATATTCTACATTATAAACAAATTCTAAACCTTTATGCCAGTTTTATCTGCCGTTTTTCCGGCTTTTTTCGCTTTCCATTCCGACTTTCCCGCTGCCAGTCTTCTTCCTTTTCTTCAACTGGCCATATGCCAGCAAAAAGAAAGCAATTGAAAGAATGAAAAATGGTATTGCGCCCAACTGTCGCTGATAAAGATAATACATGGCTGCAGCGGCCAGAACAGCCCCTGCAGTGAACATAACCGATTTCACAAAATTCACATCCTGAAGTAGGTCGTATGTATGAACCGATAACTAGATTATATAAGATTCTCCGCGAAATGACAGAAAAAAATTGATGAAAGTTGTTCCATTGGTTACTAGTTTACGAAACGAGCACCATAAAATGCAAGATGGCTTATAGTTTGCCTATAAGCCATCTTGCCCATTCAGGTCCATTGCAAAAGTCTTTTCTGCCACGCCCTACTTTTTACACCATATCGTTGTTTTTTAAACAACCCTTTACATATTCCTGCGGAACTGTCCGCCTACTTCGTAAAGTGCCCTCGTGATTTGTCCGAGGCTTGCATATTTAACGGTTTCCATCAGTTCGGCAAAAATATTGCCGCCGCTGACTGCGGTTTGCTTCAACCGTTCAAGCGCTGCTTCGGATTGGTCCTGATTTTTGTCCTTGAACGCTTCTAGATTGCGGATCTGTGTTTCTTTTTCTTCTTTCGTCGCACGGGCAAGCTCCATCTTGTCGATTTCTTCTTCTGATGGAGGATTTGGATTAAGATAGGTGTTCACTCCAATGATCGGCAGCTCTCCGGAATGCTTCTTCATTTCATAGTACATCGATTCATCCTGGATTTTACCGCGCTGATACTGGGTTTCCATTGCACCAAGCACACCGCCGCGGTCATTGATCCGCTCGAATTCCTGAAGGACGGCTTCCTCGACCAGATCTGTCAGCTCTTCGATGATGAACGCTCCCTGAAGCGGGTTTTCGTTCTTCGTCAATCCATGCTCCTTCGTGATGATCATCTGGATCGCCATCGCACGGCGGACAGATTCCTCGGTCGGCGTGGTGATCGCCTCGTCATACGCATTGGTATGAAGCGAGTTGCAGTTGTCATGCAGCGCCATCAAAGCCTGCAAAGTCGTACGGATATCGTTGAAGTCGATTTCCTGCGCATGAAGCGAACGTCCAGAAGTCTGGATGTGGTACTTCAGCTTCTGGCTTCGCTCATTTGCGCCGTATTTGTTCTTCATGACAGTTGCCCAGATGCGGCGGGCAACGCGGCCGATCACGGAATACTCAGGATCAAGGCCATTTGAGAAGAAGAAGCTCAGGTTCGGCGCAAAGTCATCGATCTTCATGCCTCTGCTCAAATAGTATTCAACATAAGTGAAGCCATTTGACAGCGTGAACGCGAGCTGGGAAATCGGGTTTGCGCCTGCTTCAGCGATATGGTAGCCGGAAATCGATACTGAATAGTAATTCCGGACCTTTTCATCGATAAAATACTGCTGGATATCGCCCATCATCCTTAGTGCGAATTCAGTCGAGAAGATACATGTATTCTGTCCCTGATCTTCTTTTAAAATATCTGCCTGAACCGTACCGCGGACGGTCTGGAGCGTCATTTCCTTCACTTGCGCAAGCTCTTCGTCATTCAGCCTGCGGCCTAGCTCTTGTTCCTTCTTTTCAACCTGCTGCTCAATCGCTGTGTTCATGAACATCGCCAGGATGATCGGTGCCGGTCCGTTGATCGTCATCGACACGGATGTTGATGGATGGCAAAGGTCAAAGCCTGCATACAGCTTCTTCATATCTTCAAGCGAACAAACGCTGACGCCGCTCTCGCCGACTTTTCCGTAAATATCCGGCCGGTAATCAGGGTCTTCTCCGTATAAAGTAACGGAGTCAAAAGCCGTACTCAAACGTTTGGCGCTGTCGTCCTTCGACAGGTAGTGGAAACGACGGTTCGTCCGTTCAGGTGTTCCCTCTCCAGCAAATTGGCGTTTCGGATCCTCGCCTTCACGTTTGAACGGGAATACGCCCGCAGTGTACGGGAAGCTTCCTGGCACGTTCTCAAGGTATACCCAGCGCAAAATCTCACCGTAATCCTTGTATTTTGGCAGTGCTACTTTAGGGATGCTCAAACCTGAAAGGCTCTTCGTCCTTAGCTCTGTGACAATTTCCTTATCGCGGATCTTAGTCACGAACTGGTCGGCACTGTACTTTTCCTTGAGGGATTCCCAGTTTTCGAGAATATATTTGGATTCAGGCGTCAGCTTCTTCTCTACTTCTTCTTTTAAAACCTGAAGTGAGGAAACTACTTCGCTGTTTGTTTCTCTTTCTTTTACCGCCTCGATTGTACCTCCGATTTGGAACAATCTGCGGGCAAGCTCTGCCTGCTCTGCTGCGTGTTTATGGTAGCCGCGCACCGTTTCCGAGATTTCACGAAGGTAATAGCGGCGGTCATTCGGGATGATGACGTTCTGTTTTTCAACTACCGCACTGGTAGAAAAAGAGGTCGTCCAGTCAGTACCTGCTTTTTCATTGATTTTATTGACCAGGGCTGCAAACAGCGCGTTCGTGCCCGGGTCATTGAACTGGCTGGCGATCGTGCCGTAAACAGGCATTTCGTCCAGTTCTTTGTCCCAGAACAAATGGCTGCGCTGATACTGCTTCTGCACCTGGCGCTTTGCATCCTCAGAGCCTTTGCGCTCGAATTTATTGATGACGATCAAGTCAGCATAATCGATCATGTCGATCTTTTCGAGCTGTGATGGCGCGCCGAATTCGCTTGTCATCACATACATGGAAACATCGCACACATCTGTGATTCCCGCATTGCCCTGGCCGATGCCGCTCGTTTCGACGATGACTAGGTCAAAGCCTGCTGCCTTCACAACATCGATTGCATCTTTAATGGCCAGCGATAGTTCGGATCTGGATTGTCTTGTTGCCAGGCTGCGCATATAAACTCGTGGAGAAAAAATCGCATTCATGCGGATACGGTCGCCTAGAAGTGCACCGCCTGTTTTTTGCTTCGTAGGATCGACTGATAAAATCGCTACTCTCTTTTCAGGAATCTCATTGATGAAGCGCCTGATCAGTTCGTCCGTCAATGAGCTTTTTCCAGCACCCCCCGTACCGGTGATACCCACGACTGGTACAGCTTTTGTCATGGTCTTGACTTTTTCCATCAAGGTTTCGACTGCCGCAGCTGTTTCTTTTTCCGATCCGACATGCTGCTCGGCAAGCGTGATCAGCTTGGAGACCGCATTCGGGTCACCCGCTTCCAGCTTTTCGATTTCCTCCACGCCTTCTGGAGTAACGGTTGGGAAATCACATTCCTTGATCATCTGCTCGATCATGCCGTTAAGGCCATATTTCCGGCCGTCTTCCGGTGAAAAAATCCTGGCGATCCCGTATTCATGAAGCTCTTTTATTTCCCGCGGAATGATAACGCCGCCCCCACCGCCGTAAATGCGGATATGGGAAGCACCCTTTTCCTTCAAAAGATCGTACATATACTTAAAATACTCAACGTGGCCGCCCTGGTAGGATGAAATCGCAATTCCCTGAGCATCCTCCTGGATTGCGGCATTGACGACCTCCTCGACTGAGCGGTTATGGCCAAGGTGGATGACCTCGCCGCCCAACGACTGGATGATTCTGCGCATGATGTTGATTGAGGCATCATGGCCGTCAAACAAACTTGAAGCTGTCACAAAGCGAATATGGTTCTTTGGCTTATACATTTCCGGCATACTCATTTTGTTCCCCCTGTTCCTATTTTCATTTCCGACCCCTTGATCCCTTTGAAAAGCAGTTCTGTCTGCAGCTCTGTATACTCTTCGAGAGTGTAGAGCTTTTGCAGCGCCCAGCGGCGGAATCCCCACATCTGCCCCTGGACGAAAATATCATGGGCAATGATTTTGACGTGTTTTTCATCCAGGTCAAGCTCGCCATTTTCGACGCAGCGCTGGATCACATCCTCAAACATCCCCACCATCTCGATTTCTTTTTTCAGCACATATGGAAGGGCATCCTTTGTCAGCGATTTGACCTCCTGGTACATGACGAGTACTTCGTCTTGCAGGTCATCCATGACCTTGAAGTAATTGGCGATTCCGACCTTCAGGCTCTCGAGCGTCCCCTGGTTCGTGTCGAGATTTTCCTGAAGGCGGTTGCGAACTTCGTCATAGATGCTGTCGCAGACAAGGTAAAGCACATCTTCCTTTGTGCGGATATATTCATATAGGGTACCGATGCTAAAGCCTGAAGCCCGGGCAATCTCTCTGGTCGTCGTGCGGTGGAAGCCCTTCTGCTTGAAAAGGGTTACGGCCCCTTTGATCATCTGGTCGCGCCTTTTTTTCACAAGTCGCTCATCTTTTACCGACGCCTGCACTTCTCGCTTTTTCATCTCTTCTGCCCCGCCCTGTTATTTCGTCAGCATTCTTGAGATGACAAGACGCTGGATTTCCTGTGTTCCTTCATAGATCTGCGTGATTTTTGCGTCGCGCATGAAGCGTTCAACTGGATAGTCCTTCGTGTAGCCGTAGCCGCCGAATACCTGGACAGCTTCAGTTGTCACCTTCATCGCTGTGTCGCCGGCAAATAGTTTGGACATCGCTGATTCCTTGCCGTAAGGAAGGCCTTCAGATTCCAGCCATGCAGCCTGGTAGGTTAATAGTCTTGAAGCTTCGACAGATGTAGCCATATCAGCAAGCTTGAAGCCGATACCCTGGTTCGCAGCGATCGGCTTGCCGAATTGCTGGCGTTCTTTTGCATAATCAACAGCCGCATCAAGAGCACCCTGTGCAATTCCGACTGCCTGTGCAGCAATACCGTTACGGCCGCCGTCAAGTGTCATCATCGCGATTTTGAAACCCTCGCCCACTTCACCAAGGATATTTTCCTTTGGCACGCGGCAGTCTTCAAAAATGATTTCTGTTGTCGGAGATGAACGAATTCCCAGCTTCTTTTCCTTCTTGCCGACAGAGAATCCTGGGAAGCTGCTTTCGACGATGAACGCAGTCGTTCCTTTATGCTTGCTTGAAGGGTCAGTCAACGCGAATACAACATAGATATCCGCTACCCCGCCGTTTGTGATGAAGATTTTTGAGCCGTTAAGCACATAGTGGTCGCCATCTTCTTTCGCAGTCGTTCTCATCGCACCTGCATCAGAACCGCTGCCTGGTTCAGTCAGTCCGTAAGCACCAATGCTTTTTCCCTCAGCCATTGGACGCAAGTACTTTTGCTTCTGCTCTTCGTTCCCGAACTTGAAGATCGGCCAGCCAGCAAGTGAAGTATGTGCTGAAAGCATGACACCAGTCGATGCACAAACACGTGATAATTCCTCAACCGCAATGCAGTATGCGAGATAGTCGCTGCCGATGCCGCCGTACTCTTCAGGCCATGGAATACCAGTCAGGCCAAGCTCCGCCATCTTGTCAAAAATCTCACGGTCAAAGCGTTCCTCTTCATCACGCTCAGCAGCCGTCGGAGCCACTTCATTCCTCGCAAAATCACGGACCATTTTTCGGATCATTTCATGTTCTTCAGATAATCGAAAGTTCATTATTGTTTCCTCCGTTACTGTTTGTTTTAGTTTATATAGGCAGCTGTCGTATACAGCTTGCAAATAACATGGTTTTCTTGACAGCTTTTCTGCTTTCATCGCCCAACCTGTCATAATAACTAGCTTTTTTTGACAGCTTTGCGGCTTTCACACCCTAACCTGTCATAATAACCAGCTTTTCTTGACAGCTCTCAGGCTTCCACTGTCTAACCTGTCATAATACTCAGCTTACAACTGCTTACTAATAACAATCTTCTGGATCTCGCTTGTTCCTTCGTAGATCTCGGTGACTTTGGCGTCGCGGAAGTAGCGTTCGACTGGGTATTCTTTTGTATAGCCGTAGCCGCCGAATACCTGGATGGCTTCGGTGGTGACTTCAACTGCTGTTCTTGAGGTGAACAATTTTGCCATGGAAGCTTCCATCCCGCATTTTTGTCCTTCTGAACGCAATTGGGCTGCGCGGTAGATTAATAGTTTTGCAGCTTCGACAGATGTTGCCATGTCAGCCAGCTTGAAGCCTACGCCTTGCTGGGCTGCGATTGGCTTGCCGAACTGGACTCTTTCTTTTGCATAGGCGGTCGCCGCGTCCAATGCGGCCTCGGCAATTCCGAGTGCCTGTGCCGCGATGCCAATGCGGCCGGAGTCAAGGTTGCTCATCGCGATTTTGAATCCTTCGCCTTCCTGGCCAAGCAGGTTTTCTTCCGGCACCTTCATGTCCTCGAATGTCAGCTGGACTGTCCGGGATCCGTACAGACCCATTTTGTGCTCATCCTTGCCGACGATGAAACCCGGTGTGTCTTTTTCGACGATGAATGCAGAGACGCCCTTTGGACCTGCTTCAGGATTGGTGGACGCAAACACGATATACACATCCGCTTCGCCGCCGTTGGTGATGAACACCTTAGATCCGTTCAATACATAATGGCCATCTTTCTTGACCGCCCGTGTTTTCAGGCTGGCTGCATCGGAACCTGCGCTTGGCTCCGTCAGGCAGAATGCGCCGAGATATTCGCCTGAAGAAAGCTTAGGCACATATTTTTTCTTCTGCTCTTCCGTGCCAAAATACAATATCGGATTCGTGCCTACGGATGTATGGACAGAAAGGATGACGCCGACCGTGGCGCTGACCCTGGAAATTTCATGGATGGCGATGATATAGGAAATGAAGTCCATCTCTGAACCGCCATATTCCTCAGGCACCGGAATTCCCATCAAGCCAAGTTCGCCCA
Source organism: Mesobacillus thioparans (assembly GCF_965138835.1). Classification (NCBI taxonomy): domain Bacteria; kingdom Bacillati; phylum Bacillota; class Bacilli; order Caryophanales; family Bacillaceae; genus Mesobacillus; species Mesobacillus thioparans. The sequence goes on from NZ_CBCSFH010000003.1 coordinate 164,314, forward strand.
TCTTCTTTAAAATCTCCCTCGGGAACTCGCCTTCTTCCATTTTTTCAACGAATGGCGCAATTTCGGTCTGTGCAAAATTACGGACCATTTTACGCATCATTTCCTGTTCTTCTGTGAATTTCAGATTCATGTTTTCACCCTCCAGACGCCCAGACAGTGAGTATGTATGGACGCATTTGTCGCTGAATTCTTTATTCGTATGAGTAGAACCCGCGGCCGGATTTTTTGCCGAGCCAGCCGGCTTTTACATATTTCCTTAATAATGGGCATGGACGGTATTTGTCATCGCCGAAGCCTTCATGCAGCGTTTCCATGATGTAGAGGCATGTGTCCAGGCCGATGAAGTCCGCAAGCGTCAATGGTCCCATTGGGTGGTTCATGCCAAGCTTCATGACCTCGTCGATCGCTTCCTTCGTCGCAACACCTTCATACAAAGTGTAGATGGCTTCGTTGATCATCGGCATCAGGATGCGGTTGGAAACAAAGCCAGGGAAATCGTTCACTTCTACAGGAACCTTTTCCAATGTCTTGGTGATATCCTCGATGGTCTGATACACTTCATCAGCAGTAGCCAGGCCGCGAATGATTTCGACCAGCTTCATGACAGGTACCGGATTCATGAAATGCATGCCGATGACTTTTTCCGGACGCTTTGTTGCTGCAGCGATCTCAGTGATCGGCAATGAAGATGTATTGGAAGCAAGGATTGCGTGTTCAGGTGCGATTTCATCCAGCTGGGCAAAAATCTTCGCCTTGATGTCCATGTTCTCGACAGCCGCTTCGATGACGAGGTCAACCTTACTTGCATCCTGAAGGTCGGTAGAGGCAGTAACCCTATCAACAACTGCGTCCAGCTGTTCTGCTGTCATCCGCCCTTTGTCTACCTGGCGGTTAAGATTCTTCTTGATTCCGGAAAGTCCGCGTTCCACAAATTCCGGCTTCAGATCGTTCAACAGGACATCGTAACCTGCCTGCGCACATACCTGGGCAATACCGGATCCCATCTGGCCTGCGCCGATTACCATAATTGTTTTCACACTCATTTTTCATTCTCCTCCTCAAAAAGTTGTATCTATGGAGGGCTGCTTCCGCAAATGCCCTCCTTCTTTTTTGTTATTGTTTAGGAACCTCGATCATCACCGCGTCACCCTGGCCGCCGCCTGAGCAGATCGCCGCAATGCCGACCCCGCCGCCGCGGCGTTTGAGTTCATGCATCAATGTCAGGATGATGCGCGCGCCGCTTGCACCGATAGGGTGTCCGAGGGCAACCGCGCCGCCGTTGACATTGACCTTCTCCGGATCAAGGTTCGCGATGCGTCCGCTTGTCAATGCAACCGCCGCGAATGCTTCATTGATTTCAAAAAGGTCGATTTCTTCAATTGTTTTGTCGGTCTTTTTCAATAATTCATTGATGACAATTCCCGGAGTTTTCGGGAAGTCCTTTGCTTCCGTGGCAATTGCGGCATGAGCCAAAACCACTGCCTGCGGGTTCCTGCCTTCACTCTGTGCGCGCTCTTCGCTCATCAGCACGAGGGCCGCCGCACCGTCATTGACGCCTGGTGCATTGCCTGCTGTAATCGTGCCGTCCGAATTGAAAACCGGTCCCAGTTTTGCCAGTTTTTCAACTGAAGTGTCCTTCCTCGGCGCTTCATCATGCTGGACCAAAACCGGGTCTCCCTTACGCTGCGGCACTTCAACTGGGACGATTTCTTCAGCAAGCTTGCCTGATTCAATCGCTTCGATTGCCCTCTGGTGGCTGCGGTACGACCACTGATCCTGCTCCTCGCGGCTGATTTCGTATTCCTTCGCTACTTCATTTCCGTATGTTCCCATGTGGACGCCTTTGAAGCTGCATGTCAGGCCATCATGGATCATCAGGTCCTTCACCTGGCCGTCGCCCATCCTGAAGCCCCATCGTGCTTTCGGCATGATATAAGGCGCGTTGCTCATCGACTCCATTCCGCCGGCCACGATCACTTCTTCGTCTCCCGCTCGGATGATCTGGTCGCCAAGTGTCAGGCTGCGCATTCCGGATGCACAAACCTTGTTGATGGTTTCAGTTTTCACTTCCCACGGAAGGCCTGCTGCTCTTGCTGCCTGTCGTGAAGGAAGCTGCCCCTGGCCACCCTGGAGCACGGTCCCGAGAATGACTTCGCCGACTTCCTCAGGTTTAACCCCAGCGCGTGATAATGCTTCCTTTACAGCAATTCCTCCTAACTGACTGGCTGAAAAACTGCTCAACCCGCCGCCAAGCTTGCCAAAAGGTGTTCTCGCCCCTGCTAAAATGACTGTTCTTCCCATTGCCATCTCTCCCTTTCAATCTATTAATTTTTAAAAATGAAAATTCCCTGCGACATTGAGTGACTGAACGCTCGCTCGATACTGGTCCAAAAAAAATCTTGTTGCTGATTCGCGAGGCTATAAAAAGTGGATTCTTGCTGAAGATGAATGTAAGCGCTTTATCATACTATTCATTTTACTTTAAAAATAGTAGAAATTGAAACACTTTGCTAAAAATTCTGTTATATATCGAATTTTTAATGTGAGTCAACTTCTACTATTTTGGATTAAAGTATTTTAATTAGGCTCTTTTCTCAAACTTTGTTGCTATTGCCTACAAAATAGGATTGAATTACATGAGATTAGTCACACAATTAACACTTATTATGAGAAAAGAGCTTGCAAACTTAGTACCGACATACCAAATGACTATGATTACGTTAAAATCGGCTTTAGGATTTTAACAACAATCTTTACGAAAACAGCCTTTAATTAAGAAACTAATGGTTTAATCTCACCGAAAACGGACTTTTCTAGCAGTTCGGCAACATCAAGTGTCTCGACGCTATCTTCAACTTCCTTCGCCTTTGTGCCATCGGAGAGCATTGTCAGGCAGTATGGGCATCCGGAGCTGATAACGGACGGGTTCACAGCAAGAGCCTGTTCAGTACGGGAAACGTTGATTCTGTGGCCCGTTTCTTCCTCCATCCACATCAAGCCGCCGCCAGCACCGCAGCACATTGCTGTATCGCGGTTGCGTTCCATTTCCTTGAGGTCCACGCCCGGGATCGCTTTGAGGATATCACGCGGTGCGTCATATACCTCGTTATAGCGGCCAAGGTAGCAGGAATCATGGAAGGTAATCGTTTCGTTCACTGCATGCTTCGGAGTGAGTCTTCCTTCCTTGACTAATTGAGCGAGAAGTTCAGTGTGGTGATATACCTCTGCTTCAAGGCCAAAGTCTGGATACTCATTCTTAAAGATATTGTATGCGTGAGGATCGATTGTCACGATTTTCTTCACTTCATTTTTTTCGAATTCTTCGATATTTTTTGTTGCCAGCTCCTGGAACAGGAACTCATTGCCAAGGCGGCGAGGAGTATCCCCAGAGTTCTTTTCCTTGTTTCCAAGAATCGCGAACTTAACGCCTGCTTCGTTCATTAGCTTGGCGAATGACAGAGCGATCTTTTGGCTGCGGTTGTCAAATGCACCCATTGCGCCGACCCAGAATAAGTATTCGAATTCTTCATCAGCTTTTTTAAGCTCTTTAACCGTAGGAACGACAACATCGTCGCGAAGCTCGCGCCAGTTTTCTTTTTCCTTGCGGTTCAATCCCCAAGGGTTTCCCTGGCGTTCGATATTTGTCATCGCGCGCTGTGCATCAGCATCCATCTTGCCTTCTGTCAAAACCAGGTAACGGCGAAGGTCGATGATTTTATCAACGTGTTCGTTCATGACCGGACATTGGTCTTCACAGTTACGGCAAGTCGTACATGCCCAGATTTCCTCTTCTGTGATGACATCGCCGATCATGCTTGGGCTGTACGCCATAGCTGCAGCAGATTCATTGACTCCCTGGCCGGCTGCTGCCAAAGCGATCTGGTTGCCCTTTGTGTTTGAGAAAGCAAATGTCGGAACCCAAGGCTGCTTGGAGGTGACTGCTGCGCCGTGAAGTGTCAGATGGTCCCGAAGCTTGACAATCAAGTCCATCGGTGACAGCATCTTCCCTGTGCCTGTTGCCGGACACATATTCGTACAGCGGCCGCATTCCACACAAGCATAAAAGTCGATCATTTGTTCATAATTGAAATCGGTGATTTTCCCGGCACCGAATGTTTCCTGTGTTTCATCCTCAAAATCGATCTTTGTGATTTTTCCCGGTGAGTCAACCCTTGTCAAATAGACATTGGCTGGTCCTGCGATCAAGTGGGCGTGCTTTGATTGCGGCACGTACACAAGGAATGCAAGCAAGAACAATAGGTGAATCCACCAGGCGATATAGAATACCGTAATGGCTGCTGCCTCAGGAATTCCGCTGAATGCTGCGGCAATAAGCGAAGCGACAGGCTCTGTCCATGTTCCTTCATGCCCATGCCAGATCATGCCCATTCCGTTTCCGAGCAGCACTGAAAGCATCAGGCCGCCGATGAACAGCAATACCAGTCCGTTTTTGAACCCGCGCTTAAGTCGGACAAGCTTTTCTACATAACGACGGTAAAAAGCCCATACAACCGCCACAAGGATTGTCAGAGTAACAAGTTCCTGGAAGAATGTGAAGCCCGGGTACAACGGCCCCAGCGGCAAATGCGAGCCAGGCTTGATGCCCTTCCAGATAAAATCGATTGCCCCGAACTGGACAAGAAGGAATCCATAGAAAAACATTACGTGAATCGCACCGCTCTTCTTGTCCTTCAACAGCCTTTTCTGGCCGAATACATGGACAAGGATTCTTCTCCAGCGGTCTTTGATATCATCATCAAACTCTGATTTCTTGCCGAGCTTGATGTATTCGATTCTTGTTTTTACCACGTAAACGAACAAACTGATCGCGTAAGCGGTTACAAGCAAGAACGCAATAAAGTTGATCCAAAGCAAACCGTTCATAAAATCATTTACCCCTTTCGATGCTGAATTTTGGAAGAAAATTTTTAACCAAACCAATTTTCTGAATTTACCTTTAACTCCATTATATAATGAATGAGCATTCAGTCAACTCATTTCCATTCATTTCTGAAAATTGTTTACACTCTCTCTTTTATAGGAACTTAACATATATAAAGCGTTTTCGGCAAAAATAATATGAAATGTACACCCTATTTTTTTTACAAGGGAGCCGAAACGTTATGGGAATTGCATCAATGATATTTTGGATAATAGCCGGGATTGCCCTGTGGGTCGCCACCGACTTCCTTCTTGGCAGGAAACAGCATCTTGCAAACGCAAAAAAGTATGCATTTCCAGACAGATACAGCGACCTCGAGATCTTTGCGAAGGGACCAGAGCTGTTTGAGGATTTATTTTCTGAAATAACAAACGCAAGGCAGCACATCCATATTTTATTTTATATCGTCAAAGATGATAAACTCAGCCACGAGTTCGTCTCTTTATTGAAGGAGAAAGCACGGGAGGGTGTCGAGGTCAGGCTCCTGGTGGATTGGATTGGCAGCAACTTGAAACGGAAAACCATCCAGTCTCTGAAAGCAGCCGGAGTGGAGTTCGCCTACACCCATATTCCGAAGCCTCCCTTCCTGTTCTACTCGTCCCAGGTCCGCAACCATCGCAAGATTACGGTTATTGATGGACATGTCGGATACCTTGGCGGCTTTAATATTGGTGATGAGTATAATGACCATGATCCAAAGCTTTCGCCGTGGCGGGATTATCATTTGAAAATAACCGGCGAAGGGACACTTGATCTGCAAAAGGAGTTTTTACGTGACTGGCATTGTGCAAGCAAGGTAAATCTCCTGCAGAACAAGGCCTATTTCCCACCTTTGCCGAAAGGGACGATCCGCCAGCAGTTCGTCCCAACCGAAGGCGATTCACTGGAAAGTTTAATTGTTACTCTAATCAGCGAGTCAAGGGAATCCATCATCATCGGCACGCCATATTTCATTCCAAGCAAAAAGGTGTTTGACCAATTGAACGCTGCGATCGCCCGGGGAGTTTCCGTTACGGTCCTTGTCCCATATAAGTCCGACCATATTCTCGTAAAAGAAGCATCGTACAGGTATTTACGGTCCCTCCTCAAGGATGGTGCCGAAGTATATCAATATTCGAAGGGATTTTACCACGCGAAGGTCATGATGATTGATGACAATATTTGTGATATCGGTACAGCCAATTTCGATAAACGAAGCATGTTTTTGAATTACGAATTGAATTGTTTAGTATATGACCCTTTTTTTATTAAGAAAGTGAAGCATATTTTGACGGAGGACATGTTAGATTCCCATAAAGCATCACTTGCTGACTTCAGGGCCGGAAATCTGTTCCTGTCATTCAAAGAAACCGCCGCAAGGACGATTTCGTTTTTCCTATAGGCTTTTTTCGCATTTTCGAAAAGCAGCGAAAAAAAGCCTTCCTATAACATACCGGAGTTAGTGTTCGACCTCCTCCGGAAAAGGAGGTTCTATTATGATCATTCGGCTAGGATATGTATCCACCGCCATCAGCCTGTGGGATGCATCTCCCTCCAAGGCACTTACGTTTGCCCGATACGGACAGCTTCCTGAAGCTGAACGATATGAAAAACTGCTTTCCGTTACCTATCAAAATCTCTTGAACACTGAAAGAATGATCCATTACAATATCGCCCATGATATCCCTTTATACCGATTTTCGAGCTCAATCGCTCCGCTTGCGACTCACCCGGAGGTCAAGTGGGATTATGTCACGCCATTCCGTGATAAGTGGCTCGAGATTGGGGCATTGGTGAAAAAGCATGGGCTGCGCACGAGCTTCCACCCAAACCAGTTTACGCTGTTCACATCCTCGCGGGAGGAAGTGACCGCAAACGCCATCATCGATATGGAATATCACCACGGTATGCTCGAAGCAATGGGACTGGAAAACAGCGCACTCATCAACATCCATATTGGCGGCGCCTATGGCAACAAGGAAGAGACGATTTTGCGTTTTCATGAAAACTTCGCAAAACTGCCTCCGCATATCAAGGCAATCACCACGCTTGAAAACGATGATAAAACCTATAATTCAGAAGAAACATTGAAAACCTGTATAAAAGAGGATGTGCCGTTCATGTTCGATTACCATCACCACATGGCAAACCTTTGCGAAGAGCCTCTGGAAAAATTGCTTCCAGCCGGATTTGCGACCTGGGAACGGATCGGGATGAAGCCGAAAATACACATTTCCTCGCCGAAATCGGAAAAAGCGTACCGGTCACATGCCGATTACGTCGATCATGAATTCATCCTTCCGCTGATCGATATTTTGCGGAGCTTCGGCCAAGACGTTGATTTCATGATTGAAGCAAAGGAAAAAGACAAAGCAGCGCTGAAGCTCGTCGAGGACCTGGCTAAAATCCGCGGAGTCAAGCGGATTGGCGGGGCTGTTTTGGAGTGGAAGACTTAAATATCATGCATTTTATTAGAATTTATATAGCACAAAAAGGATTTTTATGTGTGATAAACAATTTTATAGCGAAAATTTTGGTTTTATAGCGAAAAAATCATTTTTATAGCGACTTTTGCGTTTTTATAGCGACTTTCAATTTTATATAGCGAATTGGAAATTATGCTCGATTTTTTCCAAATAAAACAAGACCCAGCCATCTTTATTGTGCTGGGTCTTATCATTTTTTGTATTACATCTTCTCCGGAGCAGATACCCCGATCAACTCAAGTGCATTCTTCAAAGTGATCTGCGCTGACTTGATCAGTGACAGGCGGGCTACTGTTCTTTCCTTATTGTCCAGGTCCAGTACTTTTTCAGCATTGTAGAAGCTGTGGAAGACGGATGCCAGTTCGAAAATGTAGTTGGAGATTCGGTGCGGCATGCGCTTCTGGGCTGCTTCGGCAACGGCCAGCGGAAATTCTCCAAGCTTTTTCAGCAGGTCGGTTTCCTTTTCGGATTGGATATGCTTGAAGTCTGCTTCGATGTCAAAAATCAAGCCTTGCTCTGCTGCAGAACGCAGGATGCTGTTAATGCGGGCATGTGCATACTGTGCGTAGAATACTGGGTTTTCGTTGGACTGTGATACAGCTAAATCAAGGTCAAAGTCCATATGTGTGTCCGCGCTTCTCATCGCGAAGAAGTAACGAACTGCATCCAGGCCCACTTCGTCAATCAAATCACGCATTGTCACGGCTTTACCCGTACGCTTGCTCATCTTCATCTTTTCACCATTTTTGTACAAGTGGACGAGCTGGATGATTTCGACTTCAAGGGCATCACGGCCGTAGCCAAGTGCCTCTATCGCTGCCTTCATACGAGGGATATAACCGTGGTGGTCCGCGCCCCAGATGTTGATCAGCTTTTCAAAGCCGCGCTCAAGCTTGTCCTTATGGTAGGCAATGTCAGGCAGCAGGTAAGTATAAGATCCATCCTGCTTGATCAGCACACGATCCTTGTCATCTCCGAGCTCAGATGAACGGAACCATGTTGCGCCGTCCTCCTCATAGATATGGCCATTTTTACGCAATGCTTCAAGCGCCACGTCAATTTTGCCGTTTTGATATAGTGAAGTTTCTGAGTACCAAACATCGAACTTAACACGGAAGTTTTCAAGGTCCTGCTTCAGTTTTTCCATTTCGTATTTCAGGCCGTACTCGCGGAATGCATCGAAACGCTCCTGGTCCGGAACATTCACATATTTATCGCCGTACTCTTCAGCGAGGGTCTTCCCGATCCCGATGATATCAGCACCATGGTAACCATCCTCAGGCATAGGTTTGTCCATGCCAAGCGCCTGGAAATATCGAGCCTCAACAGAGAGCGCCAGGTTATTGATCTGGTTGCCGGCATCATTGATATAGTATTCACGGGAAACATCGTAACCCGCTTTAGCAAGCACATTGCACAATGAATCGCCGACAGCCGCACCGCGTGCATGTCCAAGGTGAAGGTCGCCAGTCGGGTTGGCAGAAACGAACTCAACCTGGATCTTCTGTCCGTTGCCTACGTTCGACTCCCCGTAGTGATCGCCTTCTTCAAGAATTGCCGGAATCAAATCCGTCAGATAACTATTGTCCATGTAAAAATTGATAAAGCCCGGTCCGGCAATCTCAATTTTCTCGATGGATGCCTTGCTTTTATCAAAGTTCTCGATCAGCTGTTCAGCAATCTGGCGCGGAGCTTTCTTCGCCACGCGGGCAAGCTGCATCGCCATATTTGTGGAGTAGTCACCATGCGTTTTTTCCTTTGGCGTTTCAAGGATCACAGCCGGAATCTGCGCTTCTTCAGCAAGATTGGCCTTGATGATCGCCTGCTTGATTTCTTCCTTCAGCTTCAATTGAACCTGTTCAACTATATTCATTTGCCTTCCTCCTTATAATTGATCGTCATATGGTATGTACCTGCATTCGCGCCCTGGATCGCCATTTCATACAGCAAGTCCACATGGCCCTCCTGCTTTTCCTCGTTAAAATCCAGGTCAAGGCGCTTCGTCAGCGCAGAAGTCTCAAGCAGCCCGTATGGCGTCTTGTAATTTCCCGGAGTTTTTTTATTCAGCAGAAAATGAAGCCTCATCTTAATTGCGCCGCTGCGCAGGATCAGCACTTCATTCCCTGACATTTTCACCGTCGTATGAACATCCCCTTCCTCCATCACTTCATCATACTGGAGGTACGAGCTGTTCGCTTTTTTATAGTATCGGCCAAAAGTGGTCAATTCAAAAGTATCCTTCTCACTGCCACTATAAATCGCCGTTTTCACCGTCACCTTTACAGGAGTCTGTTCAGCGGGTCCCATCGACACCGATAACACATCCTTTTCTAACTCTATTATAACTTTATAAGTATAAATATTCTCCTTTGAAAGTGCAAGGTTATCGGAGATTTGAATGATAGGTGGAATACCCTGACAGGATTAACTTTTGTCAAAAGCGGGTATTAATTATCAAAACCTTTTAAGGAGGTGGCCTTCATGAAAATTGAAGTTAAATGCGAAGTAGAAAACTGTAAATACTGGGCTGAGGGTGACAAATGTGTTGCCGATTCAATCCTAGTAGTCGCGAATTCCGGAAAACAGGCATCAAATGAAAGAGAAACTATTTGTGATACATTTGAAAAGATGTAAGAACAAAAAGCGCAAGCGCCTTGTTCAGCCCCGACAAGCGCTGGAGGGCCTGACAGTGAAGTCGTTCTTTGACTTCATTGGCAGGACCGAAATCGAAAAGTATAGCCGACTGCCCAGAAACGCAGAAACTGGAGACTCCGACAAAGAAGCGCTTTTTGCTTCTGCGGGCGGAGTTGAAGTTTCGGAGTTTCTAGGAGGCGACACTAGACAAGCGTCTCGAGGGGCTAGGCGCTGGAGCTGGATTATGACACCCATATGGAGTAATCTACACAAAAATACTTTTATAATTTCCTTTACAATGCGAAAAACCGGCTGGCTAATGCCTGCCGGTTTTGTCATGTCTAGGGAATTCCGCGAACTGAAAGACTGTTACCAGGACCTATATTTAGAAAAATAGCAATCCAGCTGAAATGACAACCCCTGAAACCACCAGCATCAGGACGCAGTATCCCATGATATCTTTTGCTTTCAGACCAGCAATCGCCAGAGCTGGCAGTGCCCAGAACGGCTGGATCAGGTTGGTCCAAGCGTCGCCCCAGGCAACAGCCATCGCCGTTTTCGGAATCGAAACACCAAGTGTCTGGGCTGCATCAAGCATGACTGGAGCCTGGACCGCCCACTGTCCTCCACCCGATGGCACAAAGAAGTTGACGAGACCTGCGCTCAGGAAGGTGAAGAACGGGAAGGTGAATTCATTCGAGATCGATACGAAGCCTTCCGACATGACCGCTGCCAGGCCTGATGCTGTCATCATTCCCATGATTCCCGCGTAAAAAGGGAACTGGATGATGATTCCGCTCGCTCCCTTTACCGCATTCACGACCGCATCAAGGAATCGCTTTGGCGTGCCATGGAATAGGATTCCAAGGAACAGGAACAGGAAGTTGACGATATCGAGATTCAGTTTGAATCCGTTTGTCGCAAAATAGTAAAACAGGAAAACAAGGCCCATTATCCCGATCAATAACGAAATGATCCTGCTGTTTTCCAGCTTTTCTGCAGGAGTCATCGCTCCCTGCTCAATCGCTGCTGCCTGGACATCCGCTTCCAGCATTACAGGATCGACCGCCACCGTTTGATCCTTCGACGGCATCATCAGGCGGTTAATTACCGGCAAGACGATAAGCAAGATTAAGATAATTAAAAGATTGAAGCCGGCAAAAATCGTCTGGTCAGTCGGGATGATGCCAATCAGGTCCTGGGAGAAATGGCCTTCCGTCGCAATCGTCAGGGGAATCGAACCCGAGATGCCGCCATGCCAGACGATAAATCCTCCGTAAGCGCTTGCAATTAACAGTCGGTAGTCGACATTTTGCACCTTTTTCGCCAGTTCTTTCGCGAACAAAGCGCCAATGACAAGACCGAAGCCCCAGTTGATCAAGCTTGCGATCATCGAAACGACCGTGACGATCACAATCGCCTGCCCCGGCGATTTCGCCAGCGATGCCAGCGCACCCAGTCCCTTTTTAAAGATGTTACTGCTCGCCAGGACATGCCCTGTCACCAGCACGAGCACCATCTGCATCGAGAATGTCAGCAAGCTCCAGAAGCCGCCGCCCCAATGCTGGGCCATCTGATAAGGACCACTATCGGTAAAAATCAGGCCCAATCCAAACACAACAAAAGTTAAGATAATGACAAATAGAAACGGATCAGGCAAATACCGCTGCATCAAGCGGTTGAAAAAAGAAACCAACATTTTCATCCTTATTACCTCCTTTTTAGTAGTTACGTTCATAATTAGTATATTTTCTATATGTTTCAGAATATTCCTTCTTTAATATCAACTATTAGGAGCTGGTTTTTAAAAAAGGCCATAAAAAATGCTCCCTCAATCAAGGGAGCATTGCTTAATTTTCTTATTTTACAAATCCAAGCAGCATTTCACGGATGATTTTGCTTGCTGTGTTTGCGGTCATTTCGGATGTATCGTAGATTGGCGCTACTTCTACAAGGTCGGCTCCTACTACATTTGCTTCGGAGTTTGCGATGGCATGGATGGATGCCAGCAATTCCTTTGAAGTGATTCCGCCTGCGTCGACTGTTCCTGTTCCAGGCGCGTGGGCAGGATCAAGTACATCGATGTCGATCGTCACATAAACCGGACGGCCGGCAAGCTTCGGCAATACTTCCTTCAGCGGCTCAAGCACCTCAAATTTAGAAATATGCATACCGACTTCCTTGGCCCATTCGAATTCTTCCTTCATGCCTGAACGGATTCCGAATGAATAGACATTCTTAGGTCCGATATGGTCGGCAATCTTGCGGATCGGCGTTGAGTGCGACAATGGCTCACCCTCATAGTGTTCGCGAAGGTCCGTATGTGCATCGAAGTGGATGATGGCAAGGTCTTTGTACTTTTTCGCAAATGCCTTCATGACCGGCCATGATACGAGGTGTTCGCCACCCATTCCAAGCGGGAATTTTTCCTCGGCCAAAAGCTTGTCGACGTACTCCTCAATCAAATCAAGGCTCTTCTGGGCGTTCCCGAATGGCAGCGGGATATCCCCTGCATCGAAGTAATTGAGGTCCGCCATCTCGCGGTCAAGATACGGGCTGTATTCTTCAAGGCCGATCGATACCTCGCGGATGCGGGTCGGGCCGAAACGTGAACCCGGACGGTAGCTGACAGTCCAGTCCATTGGCATGCCGTAAAGGACGGCCTTGCTTTCTCCAAAGTTAGAATGGCTGCCGATAAACACATTGCCAGAATAGGCTTCATCAAAACGCATTACAAGCACCTCTTTCAATAAAATTTTTCACAATAAAACGGCCCCCGGATTTGCCGGGAAGCCATAGTGCATATCTTAATTATTTCACAAGGTCGCCAACGAATTTAGGCAAAACGAAAGCTGCTTTATGAAGTTCTTTTGTGTAGTACTTTGTTTCAATTTCGTGGAAGCGGTCCTCGCTGACTTCAAGTGGATCATACTTCTTCGATCCAAGTGTGAACGCCCACATTCCGCTTGGGTATGTCGGGATGTTCGCGACATAAAGGCGGGTGATCGGGAAGATTTCCTTAACATCCTTCTGCACGTTGCGGATCAGGTCAGCCTTGAACCATGGGTTGTCAGACTGAGCAACAAAGATTCCGTCTTCCTTCAAAGCCTTTGAAATTCCAGCGTAGAAGCCTTTTGTGAACAGGTTCACTGCAGGGCCAACTGGCTCAGTAGAGTCAACCATGATGACATCATACTGGTTGTCGCTTTCAGCGATATGCATGAAGCCGTCGCCAACCTGGACGTCAACGCGCGGATCATCAAGCTTGCCTGCGATTTCCGGAAGGTATTTCTTTGAGTACTCGATGACTTTTCCATCGATATCAACAAGCGTCGCCTTTTTCACGCTAGGGTGCTTAAGCACTTCGCGGATGACACCGCCGTCCCCGCCTCCGACAACTAATACATGCTCAGGGTTCGGGTGCGTGAACAATGGAATATGCGCAACCATCTCGTGGTAAACGAACTCATCTTTTACAGAAGTCATGACCATGTCGTCTAGAAGAAGCATATTGCCCCACTCTTCTGTTTCAACCATGTCAAGCTTCTGGAATTCAGTCTGTTCTGTATGTAACGTCTTGTTCACTTTCATCGTGATACCAAAGTTTTCTGTCTGCTTTTCTGTAAACCAAAGACCCATTTTTTCTTCCTTCCTTTCGGCAAAAAAATTTTCCGTCATGCTGCGGCGAATTTTTCATGTATTGGACTCCTGAATGTCTTGTCCAAAAGATTATATATGTCCAGCTGCGGCTCCTAACTCCTCAAGACGCTTGTCCAGTTTCGCCTCCTAGAAACTCCGAAACTTCAACTCCGCCGGCAGAAGCAAAAATCGCTTCTTTGTCGGAGTCTCCAGTTTCTGCGTTTCTGAACAGTCGGCTATACATTTCGGTTTCGGTCCTGCCAATGAAATCAAAAAACGACTTCAATGTCAGGCCCTCCAGCGCTTGTCGGAGTTGAACAGTCGCCTCCGCATTTCTTTTTTATACTTCCCCAACATCACGAATACAAACATCAGAAAAAGTATAGTTGAATCTAGCAAAAATGCAAGCAAAATTTAATTATCTTTTATTCTATGTTTAAAAGAGGCCGTTTTTTTTCATACTGATACTATCTATCTTTTTAGGGGGAAGCAGTATGGAGCTGATGACCGACCAGCGGTTTCGCAAAACAATCAAATATTTGCGTGCTTTGATCTTTTTCGGGCTAGCGGGCCTGGCATTGGCGACGATCGTCTATTTTTCGCTGATCGGCTACGCAAAGCTTCAGGGGCCGCCCCCGCTTGCCGTGCCGCAATCAAGCTTGTTCTTTTCTAATGATGGGACGGTGATCGGCGAAAGCCATTCCGGACAGAAGCGCTATTGGGTGGCACTCAAGGATATTTCGCCCCATTTGATCAATGCGACGATTTCCATTGAGGATAGGACCTTTTTTACCCATAACGGGTTTGATTATAAGCGGATTGCCGGTGCCGCGCTTGCGGATGTGAAGGCAATGTCCAAAGTGCAGGGTGCGAGCACGATCACCCAGCAGTACGCCCGGAATCTTTTCCTCGAGCATGATAAGACGTGGTCACGGAAAGCGACCGAGGCACTCTACACGTTGAGGCTTGAGATGAATTACTCCAAGGATGAGATCCTTGAAGGCTACCTGAATACGATTTATTACGGCCACGGAGCATATGGCGTCCAGGCAGCGAGCATTTATTATTTTGGCAAGGATGCAAAGAATCTATCCCTGGCGGAAGCTTCCATGCTTGCAGGGATACCGAAAGGCCCCAGCATCTATTCGCCTTTTTCTTCAATGGAAAAAGCAAAGCAGCGCCAGCAGACGATTCTCAACACAATGAAGGCGAATGGTTATATCACCGAGCTTGCCATGCAAAAAGCCAGCATTGAAAAGCTGGACCTTGTCGGTGAGCACCAGCATAACAGGATTGGCACGGCTCCTTACTTTCAGGACGCTGTCCAAAATGCGCTCAGGAACTCTTTGAATTTTGATGACCGGACGATTTCGCTCGGCGGTCTGAGGATTTATACAACCCTGGACCTTGAACAGCAGGAAGTGGCCGAAGAGTCGATCAGCAAAATGATCGCGGACGATTCGGAGATCCAGGCAGGCATGGTGGCAATGGATCCGAAAAATGGGTATGTGAATGCGCTCGTCGGCGGCAGGGATTATGAGGAGAGCCCGTTTAACCGGGCTGTGCAGGCTGTCAGGCAGCCAGGGTCGACGATGAAGCCGATCCTGTACTACGCTGCTCTCGAAAATGGTTTCACGCCGTCGACAACAATGAAAAGCCAGCTGACAACCTTCCTGTTCGATGACGGGCGGTCGAAGTATACGCCGCATAATTTCAATAACAAATACGCTGAAGATGATATCACGATGGCCCAGGCTCTGGCATTGTCGGATAACGTCTACGCCGTTAAGACGCATCTGTTCCTTGGAGAGGATACACTGATCGAGACAGCGAAGCGCTTTGGAATCAAGACTGAGATGGAAAAGGTTCCTTCACTTGCACTGGGCACCTCGGGCGTCAGGGTCATCGAGATGGCCAATGCCTACAGTATTTTAGCCAATGGCGGTAAAAAAGTTGAACCAGTCCTGATCACAAAAGTCGAAAACCATAAAGGCGAGGTCATCTATGAATATGAGAGTGAAAAGAAAGAAATATTGAAGCCCGAACTCGCGTCGGTGATGACCCATATGCTGACAGGCATCTTCGATAAAAAATTGAATGGCTATGCTTCCGTGACAGGAAGCACGCTGATCAAAAAGATGACGCGGCCATACGCGGCAAAATCAGGAACAACCGAAACAGACAGCTGGATGGTTGGCTATACCCCGCAACTCGTATCCGCCGTTTGGACTGGATATGACAAAGGGAAGCCGATTGAGCTGACCGTGGAAAAATCATATGCAAAAAATATCTGGATGGACTTCATGGAAAAAGCGCTCGACAATGAACCTGTGAAAAAATTCAAGGCCGCCAAGGGCACGGTCGCCGTCTATGTGGACCCCGCAAACGGAAACCTCGCCTCCGATAACTGTCCGGTGAAAAGGGAGACATTGTTCGCGGCAGGAACAGAGCCAACCGAATATTGCACAGACCACCTGGAACACGAAGAGCATAAAGAAGAAAAACCAGAGATGAAGAAGGGTAAGAAGCCATGGTACAAGCGGTGGTTCGGATTATAGAACCACAAACATCAAAAGAAAAACCCCGGAGCATCGCTTCGGGGTTTTTTCTCGTCCTAGCATAAAATGTGTTTTACGCTGTTATCAGTTTACTTTTTTTATTGAAATTGAGCAAGCCAGATATTGTCACTAGGCATTAAATGTCACAATTTAGACAAATTATTGGGATAGTTATCCAGTCCCTACTCAACTGATAAATCGGTCTTCAACTTCTCTTCAGAACGCTCCCACATGCCAGGGTCGTGGCTCTTCAGGAAGTCTGCAAGGATTTTCTTTGATTTCTCATCCATATGGTCGACGATGATATGGCGCTTGATCGACTTGTCGAGACGGTTCACATGCTCCGGAAGCGACTTGTAACCGCGGCGGATCTCACGGTTTACGGTCATTTCACAGGCCGTGACGCCCGCGTAATAAGGGCCCTCTTCCTTCCTGTCGATTGTAACCCAGACCACCCAGTATAGCTTGGCATCAGGCACTTCGTTGCGATCAGGGAGGAATTTAATGCCCTTCTCGACAGCACTGCGCGCGTGCATCGCACCGACCTCTACAGCTGCCTCGTCTGCATCCACGTCAATGATGACCGGTGATACATTATCAAGTGTGAGGACGCCTTTGCCAAAGCCCTTATGGCCGTCCATCGGGTCATTTTTTATAATATTGAACCCTATATTCTTTCCCTTTTTTTCTTCCATGAAAAATACCTCCTAGAAAAACAGATTGGATATTCCATTAGTCACAGCCGGAATCAAATAGCTGAAAATCGGCTGGATTGTATATCGGTCAAGGGGCGTGATCACCAGGATCAAGAAAATGATTGAACCGTATGCTTCGTATTGGGTCATTTTTGCCCGGATGTCCGCCGGTGCCAGATCCTCAATGATCCGGTAGCCATCAAGCGGCGGGAACGGCAACAGGTTGAAAACGAACAGCATCGTATTCAGCCCGATGAAAATATTAAGGAAATCCAGGAAAAATTGCGGAACTCCCTGGGCCAAACCAAGCGTGACAAATATGTACCAGATTGCGAATGCCAGGAAAACCAAAATTAGATTGCTGACAGGTCCGGCAACCGATACAAGCACACCGGCAAGCCGTGGATTCTTGAACATGAAACGATTGACCGGAACCGGCCTTGCCCAGCCGAAACCGGCGATAAAAATGAAGATGGTCCCCAGCGGGTCAAGATGCTTAATTGGATTCAGCGTCAACCGCCCCTGCCTCTGGGCCGTCGGGTCACCGAACTTATAAGCCACCCATGCGTGTGCAAATTCATGCACGGCAAACGCAACCATCAACGCCACAACGACATACGGAATTTCTTCCAATGAATAGTAGAAAAACACAACCCATTCCCCTTTATGTCTTTTCTATAAAGTATAACTTATCTTTATGCGAAAGGGAAAAAGTGAATCCTCCGTCAGACTTGCGAATTTAGGCGATTTATGAAAAACTCAATTTAGATTTACATATCTATCATTTTAAGGAGGCAAAACAAATGCCATACGTAACAGTAAAAATGATTGAAGGCCGCACAGAGGACCAAAAGAAAGCACTAGTTGAAAAGGTAACAGACGCAGTCAGCGAAACAACAGGCGCACCAAAAGAAAAAGTCGTCGTCTTCATCGAAGAAATGACAAAGAACCACTACGCCGTAGCAGGCAAGCGGTTGAGTGACGAGTAGGATCGGTGGAAGCTCAGAGGAATCTGGGCTTTTTTCTTTTTATGTGACTGGTTTTCCTGCTCTTTCCCTATTCCGGTCACATATTTCTCTTTTATGTGACCGGTTTCCCTGCTCCTTCCCTAGTCCGGGCACATATTTCCCGCACTTGTGACCGTGAACTGCGATTTCTCCTTTTCTCGGGCACATGTTTGTTCCTCTATATTGCCTAATCACTCCTTCTTCGACCCCACAAAAAAAACCGAGCACATCCCCCTAAAAGGTCCCATGCTCGATTCATTATGAATGGTATTAAGCCAATTGCTTTGATTTTGTTTTCAAACTCGCGATATAAGCATAAGCATCGTCCATTTCTTCGTCTGTGTATTTCTGGCTCTTTTTCACGGTCTGGATTTTCTCGCGGACTTCGGCTTCTGGCAAGTTATCAAAATATAAAACCGTTGAAACGAGTTCAAGAAATCTTGCATTCTGGTCGTTGATGTCGGTGAGGCAATCGCCGAGGCATGGCATCTCGGTGCTGTTTTCACCGAGGAATTCCTGGCCTGCTTCCGTCAAGTTGTAACGGTATTGATAGTAGCCGCCTTTCTTTTCCTTCACTTCGTCGAGGAAGCCCATATTGCAAAGCTCTTCCACCCTCAGGGTCAGCTCTTCGGAATACGGTCCGTAAAAGTGGAACTGGAATCGTTCCTGGAACGGGAATTCCAATTTTTTCGCGATATAGATCATTTTCTGAAGCTTTTTCCTGCCGATGACTTCTCCAGAAACTGAAATGGCTTGTATGATTTTAGCGTGGTCTTTTAACAAAATGAGTCAACTCCTGTATCAAATGGTCCCATTGTCTAAGTTCAGTTCAAGAATCTGTGCAATCTGCGCGATTTCAGGCCGTGCTTTTTCTTTTTCGAGGAAATCGGCAGGATAATAAAGTTTGTGGTCAGTCCTTCTTTTTCCGGAAATGGCGTCGACGATCTCTGACTCGCGCGACAGTTCGCGGATTTCGCCGTTTTTCTTCAGCAGGTGGATCGGCAGGCGCTCTTCCTCCTCGCCTGGGCGGTAGAAATCATATGGCAGGTCTGATGATGAGTCAACCACAAGGTAATATTCCGGATCGAGCCCCGCCTGCTCGAACAGCACAGAAAGTTTCGCCAGCTTCTTGTATTCCTTGGCAGGGTCGAACTCGACATATTTAAATAGATTGCGGTTATTGAAGCGGCGGCACAAATCGCTCAGGATTTGGTCCTCCTCTTCCTCCCATATCTGGAAATAATAGAGGAACACGGCTTCATCCAATTTTAAATAGTCTTGCAAAGTCATGCGGTCCTCAAAAATAGAGTAAAAATGATGCGGTTTATGTTTAAACGTGTAGTTTTGCTCATGAAGGTGTTTGGCACGGTGCAGGATCTTCGTCAGGATGACCTCGGCACTCCTTGTCACTGGGTGGAAATAAACCTGCCAGTACATCTGGTAGCGGCTCATTATGTAGTCCTCGACAGCATGCATCCCGCTTTGCTTGATGACGACCTGGTCCTCGCGCGGGCGCATGACGCGCAAAATCCGTTCCATATCAAAATGTCCGTAGCTGACTCCTGTAAAATAAGCATCCCGCTGCAGATAATCCATCCGGTCAGCATCGATCTGACTCGAAATCAGGCTGATGACAAGCTTGTTCTCATAGGTTTTTTCAATCACTTCCGCAACCTTCTTCGGAAAATCTGCTGCGACCCTTGAAAGCACCTGATTCACTTCGGTGTCGCCAAGGATGATTTCCCTTGTGAAATCCTCATGATCAAGGTCGAATACCTTCTCGAATGAATGCGAGAACGGGCCATGGCCAAGGTCATGGAGCAGGGCTGCGCATAATGATAACAGGCGCTCTCCTTCATCCCATTCAGGTCGGGAAGCGAACGCATTGTCAACGATCCGCCGGGTGATTTCATAGACTCCCAGTGAATGGTTGAAGCGGCTGTGTTCAGCTCCGTGGAAGGTCAGGTACGTTGTGCCGAGCTGCTTGACCCTTCTCAGGCGCTGGAATTCCTTCGTCCCGATCAAATCCCAGATGACCCGGTCACGGACATGGACATACCGGTGTACTGGATCTTTGAATACTTTTTCTTCAAGTAATTTTTCTTCCGAATATTCCATCGTTCTCCTTCTTCCTGATTAGCTTGTTTTTATTATAGCCTGTTTCATTCGTCAAATCATCTCGATCTTCTGCAAATTTTTACAAAAATTGCATACTGCTTTCTGAAAGCCTATTCCTTTCATTCCAATTTTCCGGGGTTTATAAACTAGTTTGCAAGTTTGCTTCCGGAAAAAAAATCACCTCTAAACGGTGGTTTAAAGGTGATTTATCTATTTTATATAAGGAAAAAGTTTATTTAAGCTTCTTCTGCACTTTTTCCATGAGCTCTTCTTCAGACAGTGCAGCGACTGGCCTGTTATTGACGAACGCGAATGTCTTCTTCCTGCCTGGTCCGCAATAGGACTGGCAGCCGATGTCGACAGTTGCTTCAGGATCAAGCTGCTTGAGCTTCGGAATCAATGTTTTAAGGTTTACGGCCTGACAATCGTCGCAAACACGGAATTCGTTTGCCATTTAGGACAACCCTTTCTTTAAAAACTGTCCAGCTGCGCCGCGCATTCCCAGTGCATCAGCAGGAATCTGGATTGCTTGTCCCATTCCTTATTTGCTCTATGGCTGAACAGGCGCTTGCGCTTTTCTTATAGACTAAAGCGTATTTTACCTCTTATTGGTCTTGAATGCAAGCTGTTGAACAGGTCCATTTGCTTATCTATCTAAATGGAAAACACGTATTTCCCGCAAAAAATCTACTATCCTCCAATTATACGATGTATAAGCTTTCCAATTTCAGGACAAGATTGAAATATAAGTTTCAATAGTTAACCAAAGTAAAAGGGAGTTGAAGAAGAATGAAAACACGCCAGGATGCCTGGACAGAGGAAAATGATTTATTGCTGGCTGAAACCGTGCTCCGCCATGTAAGGGAAGGAAGCACCCAATTGAATGCTTTTGAAGAGGTGGGCGACAAGCTCGACCGCACTTCTGCCGCCTGCGGATTCCGCTGGAACGCAGTCGTGAGGCATAACTATGAAAAAGCCTTGCAGCTCGCTAAAAAGCAGCGTAAACAGAGACAGAGAATCCTAGGAAAAGATCAGAGCGGCAAGAAGAAACTGCTATACAATCCGCCAGTCCCAACATTGGATGAAAGTTTGACAGGATCATTGCCTGCAGCAGAACTGAGCGATGAAGTCCAGCCAACCTTCGATCTATCCTTGCTGGAACAGGATGACAGGCAGATTGATGCTGCACTGATGGCTGAAATGCAAGATTTAGTGAATAAGGAAAAGGCAAGGAATGATTATGCAGAGGAAACTGCTGAGGAAATGGCTGAAATGCCAGTCCAGGCTGCCCAAACACAAGTATCCCACACGGCACCTGTCCGTCACACTGTACCGACAACCGGACTGACAATGGGACATGTCATTGCCTATCTGCAAAGCCTGAACGGTTCATCGCTCCAGGTGGACATTTATAAGAGTGAGAATGAAAGATTGAAGCGCGAAATCCATAGTTTACGAAAACAGAATGAAGAGCTGCAGCAAAAGATTAACAGGCTTGAGAAAAATACGAACACCATGCAGGAAGATTACGAAACACTCATGAAAATTATGAACCGCGCCCGCAAACTCGCCTTGTTTGAAGAAGAAGAGCGTCCGGCAACCAAGTTCAAGATGGACCGCAACGGCAATCTCGAAAAAGTAGCCGAATAGATATCTAGTTATTAATTAAATAGATAATAGTTGGAGAAGAAGAGTTTGGCAGCAATCCCCTCTTATGTTTAAAAAGCCGGAAATCATTGATTTCCGGCTTTCCTTATTTGTGTTATATCCTAATCCAGGAATTTCTCATTCCGTTCGATGACACGATTATAATAATGGTCAAAAAGCTCAATCTCGTCTCCGTTCAGATATCCTGAGGCCAGCTCGTTGCTGTGGGTGTTCAGGAATGTCAAAAATCGCAGCATGACATCCTGGATAGTCAGCTCGATCCCGAATAATTCAGACAAGGAGGCCATGACCTCCGGCTGCACTTCTGGATAGGCGAATTTCGTGACTTCCCCTTTTTTGGCGCGGTCATAAAATCCACGGATCAATTCAGCCCTCTGGCTGCCGCTCCCCGTCACGCACAGATAGATTTGCACAGCGACCCCTTTTTTCAGGCGGCGCTGCGAAATGCCGGCGAACTTTTTGCCATCAATGCTCAAATCATAGCTTCCTGGACAATAGGAAGCAGTAATTTCCTTTGCTTCGATTTCTTTATTGAAGTCAGCGAATATTTCCCTGATTAAAAACCACATGGCATCATAGCCGCGATTGATGTCGATCCCTTTTTCCTTTTCAGGTAAAATGAGCGACAGGTTCAGGACACCTTCGTCCAGCACGACGGCGAGACCGCCTGAATTGCGGACAATATACTGATAGCCCTGCTCCTCGAGAAAATCGAGGCCGTCCTGGAGGTAAGGAAGCCTTGTATCCTGGATGCCGAGGACAACCGTGTCATGATGGACCCATGCCCTCGCGGTTGCCGGTGACTGTCCTTTACCGACCGATTCGCATAATGTATCGTCCGTCCCGAAAGACTGCAGAGCATGAAATTGCATGCCGAGCGCCGACTGGTCGATCAATCTCCATTTATCCTGACGCAGTAAATTAAGCGCCTCATCCATCGTTGTTTCCTCTTTTCCTTCTCTATCTTTTTCGTTGATATTATAGCATATGTGGCCCCGCAACTAATACGGGACCAGATTAAAAAAGCCGATCGAAAAATTCCGACCGGCTGAGAAATTCTATTTTTACTTAGTTAACGCCTGTGCTGCTGTGATGAGTGCAAGCTTGTACACGTCTTCTTCGCTGCAGCCTCGGGACAGGTCGTTCACTGGACGGTTCAAGCCCTGTAAAATCGGTCCGACTGCTTCGAATCCGCCTAGGCGCTGAGCGATTTTGTAGCCGATATTCCCTGCTTCGAGGCTTGGGAATACGAATACATTCGCATTGCCCATGATCACTGAATCCGGAGCTTTCTTTTCGGCAACAGATGGAACAAAGGCTGCGTCGAACTGGAACTCGCCGTCGACGATCAATAATGGATCACGAAGCTTGGCTTCTTCGACTGCTTTTGATACTCTTTCCGTCTCAGGGGAAACAGCAGAGCCTTTTGTTGAGAAGCTTAGCATGGCCACGCGCGGCTCAACGTCGAACATTCTTGCTGTCTTCGCACTTTCAACAGCGATTTCAGCCAGGTCCTGGCTGTCAGGCGCAATGTTGATCGCACAGTCAGCGAATACATACTTCTCATCTTCGCGTA
Source organism: Mesobacillus thioparans (assembly GCF_965138835.1). Classification (NCBI taxonomy): domain Bacteria; kingdom Bacillati; phylum Bacillota; class Bacilli; order Caryophanales; family Bacillaceae; genus Mesobacillus; species Mesobacillus thioparans. The sequence goes on from NZ_CBCSFH010000003.1 coordinate 187,616, forward strand.
CCATGATGAAGACACCGGAAGTTTTGCGCACGCCTTCCTTCGTCTTGATGATCTGCAATGCCGGTCTTACCGTATCGGCAGTGGAATGTGCTGCACCGCTGACAAGTCCGTCCGCTTTGTTTGAATACACAAGCATCGTGCCAAAGTAGTTTTCATCGAGAAGAACCTGGCGAGCCTGCTCTTCGGTGGCTTTCCCTTTCCGGCGCTCAACGAATGCAGCGACAAGCTCATCCATCATCGCAAAGTTGGCAGGATCATAAATTTCCGCTGCATCAAGCGATACATCCATGTCTGCTGCCTTCGTCTGGATTTGTTCGATATTCCCTACTAAAATGGGTGTTAATACTCCGTCTGCAGCCAGTCTTCCTGCTGCTGCGAGAATCCGTTCATCGAGGCCTTCCGGAAAAACGATCCGTAAATTTTGTCCGCTTAATTTGGCTTTCAAGCCTTCAAATAAATCACTCATGCTGACTCCTCCTTTAATCTATACTTATAGCATACTTTACCAACCTTAAAATTCAAGAATGTTACCGTTTACAGACTTGAAGTCTTTTTATTGAAAATTTTCAAGCATGTTTGCCTGCCCCTTTTACTATTTGCAATCTTTAACAAAATATCCTTTTTACATACAGTATAAACAAACGGGGTTTTATTAACATGACGAATGGAGAAACTATGATATGATATTGGTATATTGTTGATTTATAGGAGTGATATAAAATGACTGAAGCAGCACAGACTTTAGATGGATGGTATTCCCTTCATGATTTCCGCACGGTTGATTGGACAACCTGGAAGATGCTCCCGGCTGAAGAGCGCCAGGAAATCGTCCATGAATTCCTTGGCCTTGTAGAAAAGTGGAACAAGACCCAGGCTGAAAAACAAGGAAGCCATGCCCTGTATACAATCGTTGGCCAAAAAGCAGATTTCATGATGATGATCCTGCGCCCGACAATGGAAGAATTGAATGAAATCGAGACAGAGTTCAACAAGTCCAGACTTGCTGAATACACGATTCCTGCTCATTCTTATGTATCTGTTGTCGAGCTGAGCAACTATCTGCCAGCAGGCGAAGATCCATACCAGAATCCGCAAATCCTTGCCCGCCTTTACCCTGAACTTCCAAAGGCGAAGTATGTTTGCTTCTATCCAATGGACAAGCGCCGCCAGGGCGAAGACAACTGGTACATGCTTCCGATGGAAGACCGCCGCAATATGATGCGCAGCCACGGCATGATCGGCCGCCAGTATGCAGGCAAAGTCAAGCAGATCATTACTGGTTCTGTAGGCTTCGATGACTATGAGTGGGGCGTAACATTGTTCGCGGACGATGTCCTTCAATTCAAGAAGCTTGTTTATGAAATGCGTTTTGACGAAGTCAGCGCACGCTATGGCGAATTCGGTTCATTCTTCGTAGGAAACCTGCTGGAAGAAGACCGCGTAGTTTCATTCCTGAATGTTTAATTAATCGATAAATCCCCGGACAAATGTCCGGGGATTTTTTTGTCCTTTGCTATGAATATGAAGCAAAGTTTATGCCCCTTCCTTACGCCACCTGCATACGAAATATTTGAGTCATAAAATGAAGCTTTTCTCATATGAATGGAATAGTGAGGATTCACTTTACTTGTACCCCATCCTATTAAAGCTCAATTTCACCATTTACATAAATAAGGTGAATTTGAATGAAAGGAAAATCATAATAAGGAGGCTACACAATGACTCAATACAATAATCCATACTATAACTACAGAACCTATCCGCAGATGTATCAGCCGTATAGCGGCACAGAAGAAAAATCTGCTGCACAAGGACAGGTGCCTCAAATGTCTCAGATGGGTCAAATGGGACAGATGGGACAAATGGGACAAATGGGGCAGATGGGCCAATCAGGATTCCCGCAGGCCACTCCCTTCCCTGCCCAATCCGGCGGTGCCATGCCAGGTGTAGGTGGAAGCGCAGTCGGAGGTGTCCAGGTACCGGGAATGCTTCCAATTGAAGCATCTTATATCGAGAATATCCTTCGCCTGAACAAAGGGAAGCTCGCAACTGTTTACGCTACTTTTGAAAACAACTCCGAATGGAATGCGAAAATTTTCCAGGGAATCATTGAAGCTGCCGGACGTGACCACCTCATCCTCAGTGACCCGCAAACAGGAAAACGCATTCTATTACCGATGATTTACCTTGATTATGTTACATTCGATGAAGAAATCGAATACGACTATCCATTCGGCGGCGGCGCTGGGCTGACAGCTTACCCACCTCGCTAATAATGTCGAATATCCTTCCAAAGCGGCTTCGGCCGTTTTTTTGTTTGTTATAATTTTCGGAATTCACGCAACATTGTTTGTATTCGAACTACTAGTTTGCTAAACTAATTTTGAGCATTAAACTGTTAAAGGGGAGTGATTTTACATGAACTTTAAAAAGATTGGAGCCATTACTGTAAGCGCTTTTATGGCGGGTTTACTGCTTGCAGGCTGCGGAAGTGATGAGAAATCTTCCGGCAAAGGCGGCAGCAGCGAGGGCCTGGAGACAAAAATAGTCACGATCGCGACCGGCGGATCTTCAGGGCCTTATAACATTATTGGAACTGCACTGGCAAACGAGTATTCCGAAGTTTACGGCGTAAATTCCAAATCGCAAGCAACAGGTGCATCAGTAGAAAATATCAATCTGATAAAAGAAGGAAAAGTCGATATGGCTTTTGTCATGAGTGATGTTTTAACTGAAGCGGTTGAAGGGACAGGCAATTTCAAGGAGCCGGTGAAAGAAGTAAAACAAATGGCGACTCTATACCCTAACTATGTGCAAATTGTTACGACTGAAAAGTCTGGAATCGAGACGATTGAAGACCTGGTTGGAAAGCGTGTAGCCGTCGGCGACCAAAACTCAGGTGTAGAGGTAAATGCCCGCAACTTGCTGAATGGACATGGTATTACATACGATGATATTGAGGTCGACTACTTAGGCTATGCTGAAGCAGCGGATGGTTTGAAATCCGGATCGATTGATGCAGCATTTTTAACAAGCGGCCTGCCAAACGCTTCCGTATTAGAACTTGCCAAAACACTGGACATTAAATTAGTCTCTGTCAATCCGGACAAAATCAAGGAAATCGCCAAGGATCAGCCATACTTTGTTTCTTTGGAAATCCCGGCCGATACGTATGGAAATTCAGATCCAATACCGACAGCAGCCATCATGAATGCTCTGGCAGTCAGAAGTGACCTGAGCGATGATGATGTTTACAAATTGACGAAGACCTTCTTTGATAGCCTGGATAAACTCGGCAATGCCCATCAGGCGGCAACCGAGATATCTTTAGAAGCTGCCCAGGAAGGCATGGTAGCACCGGTGCACCCAGGAGCACAAAAATATTACGATGAAAAATAAAAGGTTCAAGATTATGGGGAGCACTTTATTCACAGTGCTCCTTCTTATCCTTTTTATCAAGATTCCTGTAATAGAAGTTTCGTATAATGACAGCCGGTTCTTCCTGAAGGACGACCAGTTCGAGATTGGATGGATCCATTCAGTCGAAAAAGAACCGTGGTTCGAAACATACACATTAAAGGACGACAGTCTCTATTTAACTGAGACGAGATTCAAAACGTTCGGTGCTGGCACTCCCTCAACAGGAAAAGTCATCTCTTCCTCCGACGGGTTTGTCCATATGGAACTGAATAATAAGATGGATGAAATCAATTTGGTTGTCTCAAAAAATGTGAAGACAACGCTTTACACAGCCAGCCGCTCCATCCCATTATATAAAATCGCACCAGATCATGAGACGTTTGTGATCAAGAACAAGAAACTCCCTGTATGGCAGATTATAAGAGGTGATTTCAAATGAACAATGACGGAGTTAAGAAGAACGCAGTATCCGATACAGAAATTTTCAATGAGGAAAAGCAAGCAGAAATCCTTGAAAAGTTCGACTCTGAATCGAAAGTCAGGAGGTTTGCCAGCAAAAGGACATTCGTTGTTGTTTCCGCAATTGCCGTCCTCTACTCTCTGTTCCATCTATACATTACATTCAACCCAATGCCCACGCTTCAGCAAAGGGCCATCCACGTAGCTGTGGGAATAGCACTCATTTTTCTGTTATATCCTTTAACATCCAGGCAGGATCGAAGCAAGGTCGCCTGGTATGATTGGATTTTATTTTTCCTGGCCCTTTTGACAGCTGGTTATTTAATATCTGAATACACAGCCATCGTCACCACCCGCGGCGGGATTCCGAATTCAACGGATATCGCCATAGCGATCCTGACTGTCATCCTTGTCCTCGAGGCAGCCCGCCGTGTGACAGGATGGATTTTGCCGATCCTGGCATTGATTTTCCTGACATATCCATTCATCAGCCATATGGACTTCATGCCCATCAAGATGATGACTCGCCCATATGACCTTGGTGATATTTTCGGCCAGTTATATTTAAAAACCGAAGGGCTTTATTCATCAGCCATCGGCGCTTCCGTGAACTTTATCTTCCTATTCATCTTGTTCGGGGCATTTTTGGCAAAATCGGGAATGGGCCAATTCTTTAACGATATTGCCCTGGCGCTTGCCGGTCACAAACAAGGTGGTCCAGCAAAGGTAGCGGTGATCTCCAGCGGATTCATGGGAAGCATTAATGGTGCCGCTGTCGCGAATGTTGTGGGCACCGGTGCGTTCACCATTCCTTTGATGAAAAAAATCGGATATTCCAAGAACTTTGCCGGAGCCGTCGAAGCAAGCGCATCGATTGGCGGTCAAATTTTGCCGCCAATCATGGGAGCAAGTGCTTTTATCATGGCAGAGACGACCGGTGTAGCCTACGGGACCATTGCTCTGGCAGCTTTAATCCCAGCGGTATTGTATTTCCTGGCCGTCATCATGCAGGTGCACTTCCGGGCTGGCAGGAAGAATCTGAAAGGCATCCCTAAATCAGATCTTCCGCGTGTAAAAGAAATCATGAAAGAACGCGGGCATTTGCTTCTGCCTATCGCATTCCTCATCTTCATGCTCTATCAGAACGTTCCGATCGGGCATGCAGCCTTTTATACCATTGTTTCAACAGTGGTTGTAGCGGCCTTCCGGAAAAATACCCGGATGTCTGTGAAAGATGTATTATCCGCCCTGGACAACGGCGCAAGACAATCGTTATCCGTAATGGTGGCCTGTGCGGTAGTCGGAATCATCATTGGTGTTGTGAGCTTGACAAGCTTCGGAAATGTGATGACATCTTCGATCGCAAGCCTTGGCGCTGGTTCCCTGTTCCTTACATTGTTCTTCACCATGATCGCGTCCATGATCCTGGGTATGGGACTTCCGTCCATTCCTGCCTATATTATTACGGCAACGATGGCAGCACCGGCACTGGCTGAATTTGATATCCCTATCCTGATTGCTCATATGTTCGTCTTCTATTTCGGCATATTCGCGAACATCACTCCGCCAGTGGCCCTGGCAGCCTTTGCTGGAGCCGGAATTTCCGGAGGAGACCCGATGAGGACAGGTTTCACTGCATTGAAGCTTGCGGCAGCAGGATTCCTGATTCCGTATTTGTTCGTCTATAACCCGGCAATGCTGATGATCGATACCACCAATGCCGCAGTGAATACGAAGGAATTCCCAATGGCACCACTTCCGGAAATCCTGATGATCACCGCGACAGCCGTAATTGGAATCATCGCATTGAGCGCCGCGATAGAGGGCTATTTCAAAACCAATATGAATATAGCATTCAGATTGCTGCTCGGAATCGGGGCCTTGATGATGATCATCCCTGAAACCTTCACCGATATCGCAGGTGTAATCATCGTCGCTGCCATACTCGGCCTGAACTATATGGCCAGCAGGAAAGAACAGAATATCAATATTGGAATTTGACCGCCAAAGGAGCACGCCGATTCAGGCGTGCTCCTTTTTTCCATTGATATAAAACGCCCTCTTTCAGCCTATAAATTCTTGACAAAGATTCTACTCGAAAAATAAAATTTATATACTTACTATATCCAATTAAGGAAGCTGGTGGATGATTTGGTTTCAAATGATAGCAATATTAAATTGGTAGTGGCGGGGTTACTGCTTGGGATTTTGATGGCCGCAATGGATAATACGATTGTCGCGACGGCTATGGGAACCATAGTCGCGGACCTTGGCGACTTTGACAAGTTCATCTGGGTGACCTCTGCTTATATGGTTACCGTGATGGCCGGCATGCCCATTTTCGGGAAGCTGTCAGACATGTATGGACGGAAACGATTTTACATTTTTGGCTTGCTCGTCTTCTTGATGGGTTCTGCGCTTTGCGGAATCGCCCAAACAATGGTGCAGCTCAGCATTTTCAGAGCAATCCAGGGAATCGGCGGCGGAGCTTTGATGCCGATTGCCTTCACGATTGTTTTTGATATTTTCCCGCCTGAAAAGCGCGGCAAAATGACCGGCCTGCTCGGCGCCGTTTTCGGGACTTCAAGCGTCCTCGGACCGCTTCTTGGAGCATATATCACTGACTGGTTCAGCTGGCATTGGGTTTTTTACATCAATGTCCCGATTGGCATTGTCTCTTTATTCTTTATCGTCAAGTATTATCATGAGTCCACTGAGCACTCCAAACAGAAAATCGACTGGGCCGGCGCCTTCACATTGGTCGTCGCAGTTGTCAGCTTAATGTTCGCCCTTGAGCTTGGCGGGAAGGAATTTGACTGGGGCTCAATTCAAATCATTGCATTGTTTTCAAGCTTCGCCTTATTCTTTTTAGTCTTTATTTTTGCTGAAAGAAGAGCAGAGGAACCAATCATTTCCTTCTGGATGTTTAAAAGGCGCCTGTTCGCCACATCCCAGGTCCTTGCCTTCCTCTACGGAGCAACGTTCATCATTCTCGCAGTCTATATCCCTATCTTTGTCCAGGCGGTTTATGGAGGATCGGCGAAGACTGCGGGACTGATCTTAACACCGATGATGCTTGGTTCTGTTGCTGGCAGTGCGGTCGGCGGGATTTTCCAGACCAAAACCAGCTATCGGAACCTTATGTTCATTTCGGTTATCGCCTACTTTGCAGGGATGCTGCTGCTCAGCATGATGTCCCCTGATACATCAAGGCTGATCCTGACACTTTTCATGATTTTGGTTGGCTTTGGGATGGGATTTTCTTTCTCCCTCCTCCCTACTGCTTCGATCCACAATCTCGATCCGAGGCATCGAGGATCAGCGAATTCAACCAATTCATTCCTTCGCTCACTGGGAATGACACTCGGCATCACCATATTTGGGACCATCCAGAATAACACGTTCATGGATAAGCTGAAAAGTGCCTTCGCTGGAATGGGCGGCGGACAAGGAAACCAGCTGATGGGAGACCCGCAGCAATTATTCCAGTCGGGACAGCGTTCTCAAATCCCTGGATTCGTCCTCGATAAAATCGTCGATGCTATGTCATCCTCGATCACCCATATTTTCGCACTGGCGTTGATTCCAATTGCTGTATCGGCGGTTGCCGTCTTTTTAATGGGGAAAGAACGGGTTGAGGTCAACAAAACGATTGTCAAGGAATCTTAATGAGCCTGTAAAAAGAGCGTGCCAGCCGGCACGCTCTTTTTGTTTATAAGTATTTGACTGCAGCAATGATCACCAATACCCAGGCAGCGAGGAATGATACTCCGCCAAGCGGGGTGATGGCCCCCAGGATACTGATTTTTGTAAGTGTCAAAGCATAAAGGCTTCCGGAAAACAGGATGATACCGATCAGCATCAGCCAGCCTGACCAGTTCAGGAGTGATGTTGCAGGAAGTTTTCCCAGCAGGACTCCAATGATCAAGATTCCGGTTGCATGGAACATCTGATATGTAACACCGGTTTTCCATGTCTCTAGATATTTTGGTTCAACCTTGCCTTCAAGCCCATGCGCCCCAAAAGCCCCGAGTGCGACTGAAAGGAAGGCATTGATTGCCCCGATTATGATGAATAACTTCATGACTTTCACCTCCATCTTAAAATTAGAAATCGAACAGCGAGTCTCCGTTTGAATTGTCATCCATTTCCAGCTTTTTCGGCTGCGGAACCATTGGTGATGCCTGGCTTACCGGCATCTGCTGCTGAGGAAAAGCTGGTTGAGCAGGAATATATTGCTGAGCTGGCTGCTGGACGACATGGCTTCGCGCGGACGTGCCTGACCCCTGCTGCAACGGTTCATCAAGAACAAGCTCACAAAGCGTCTTAATCGACTGGATTCGTTCACGCTGTGCAGATTCGGATTGGGCCGATTTTGCCCGGTTTAATTCATCTTCCATTTTCGAAAGCAATTTTTGCAGTGAAATATTCATTAACTCACCTCCAAGGGCGATACCTGATATAAATGATCCTTGCACTCCATCATGATGTACGGTTCCATTCTACAATAATTCGGATCTTTTTTCGACTTAATAAGAAAAATGCTGTCAGTTCCACGTGGAACATGTCGATTTGATTTTTCAAGAAGCATAGGTTGAGCAGAATAAAACTCTGTTTTCCCAGAGCGATTAATCTTTAAGCTTTTCGATTTGCCAGTCGATTTCCGCGTTCCCCCACTCTCGCAATAATCCGTTGACTGTGGAGAAAGGCTTGCTTCCAAAGAAGCCTCTTCTTGCGGACAAAGGGCTTGGATGGGCAGACATAATGATCTTATGTTTGCTTTCATCAATCAGCTTCAATTTACTTTGGGCCGGTTTGCCCCAAAGGATGAAAATCACTGGTTTTTCACGGTCATTCAGCAAGGTGATGACTTTATCGGTGAACGTTTCCCAGCCTCTCCCCTTGTGGGAATGGGCTTCACCTTTCCTGACAGTAAGCACCGTATTCAAAAGCAGGACACCTTGGTCTGCCCATTTTTTTAAATAGCCATGATCGGGAATGTCGCAGCCCAGGTCAGCGTTCAGTTCCTTGAACATGTTCCTCAGTGAAGGCGGGATCGCAACCCCTGGTTTTACTGAGAAGCTCAAGCCATGCGCCTGATCTGGTCCATGGTAGGGATCCTGGCCAAGGATGACCACTTTTACCTCTTCATAATCGGTATATCGCAATGCATTGAAGATGTCTTCCTTCTCAGGATAAACTGTTTTGTTCTGGTATTCTTCCATCAAGAACTCTCTTAAATCAAGAAAATAGGCTTTTTCAAACTCCTCTGCCAGCAGCGGTGCCCAGCCGTTTTGCATCAAGCGCATCCTGATCACTCCTTTCTTTTTATCTAACTACCCGATTCCCGAAACGATATGTGAACTTTTGCCAGCATGTTTAATCCAGCAGATATCGGTTATATAAATAGTGTAGACGGAGAAGGCTATAACAGCTTCCCAAACTAGTATAGGTTACAAATTCTTAAGGAGGAAGATATTATGTTAAAAGTAGAAGTAGTAGAAAATGGTGTACAAGCCACTGAAAAAATCAGCTCTCTGGAAGCCGCTGGTTTTGGAAAAGAAAACATTTATATATTCGCTCATGATGAAGACCGCAGTGAGCACTTGACGGATGCAACAGAAACCGGCGGTGTGGGCTTCAAGGAACAAGGTTTCTTTGACTCCATCGGCAATGTGTTCAAGTCACGCGGAGACGAATTGCGCAACAAATTCGAATCCCTTGGTCTTTCAAAGCAAGAAGCTGAGCAGTATGAGGCGGAGCTGGACAAAGGCCGTTTAGTCCTTGTCGCAGCCGATGAAGTGAAGTAAACACAACCTCATCTGCAGCATATCCGATCCGCTGCGATCGTTTATCATAGAAACCCCCTGCCGAAGCCGGCAGGGGGTTTGCGCGTTTTAAGATTCCTAGCCAAAGAACCGCTGGTAGATGCTTCGGGCCTGCGCCAGATCTTTCGTTCCATGAATCAAAGCACGGCCGTCCTCGAAAATGACCATCCTGTTATCATCCATTTCTACAGATACCAGATAAGGATTCCCTTTTACCTGATAACCCAAATCCTTCATTTTTTCAGCTGTGTCCTGGAGGTTGAGCTGCTGTTGTTTCGGCGGCCTGATCTGGACTGTATCACGTCCGCAAAGCACGGTCGTTTTGGTCATATTTTCGACATCCAGATACGGATATTCAGGATGCTCGCCGCAGGAGAGGCATCCCGGGTCTTTTGCTTTTGACATTTTCATGCTTGTATACTGGTTCCGCCACAGATCAAAGCTGACAAAAGAAGTCCTGACCGCATCCCAGTCTTCAACGAGGATTTTCAGCGCTTCCGCTCCCTGATGGGCAATGACCATTTGCACAGCTGGCCCGATAATGCCTCCTGTATCACAAGTCATCCCCTGCAGCGGAACGGTTTTCAGCAGACAGTTCAGGCATGGCGTTTTACCGGGAATGATCGAAAAGCTCATGCCAAAGCTGCCAACGCAGGCCCCATAAATCCACGGAATCCGGAACTTTTGCGAAATATCATTGATCGCCATACGTGTTTCAAAATTATCTGTGGCATCGATGATCAAATCGACTCCATCAATAAGTTCAGCGAGTTTTTCAGGAGTGGCATCAGCAATCATTGCGGTGATTGCAACTTCAGAGTTGATGGCCTTCAGCCTTTTTTCAGCTGCTGCAGCCTTTGGAAGCTTCTCTGCGACATCCTCTTCTGTGTATAATTGCTGTCTTTGCAGATTGCTTGCTTCAACATAGTCGCGGTCGACAATCGTCAGCCGGCCGATGCCCGCTCTTACCAACAGCTCGGCATTCCCTGACCCAAGTGCTCCTGCACCAATCATCAGGACATGCTTGCTGCGGATTTTCTCCTGACCGCCCTTGCCTATTGGAGGAAACAGCGTCTGGCGTGAATATCTTTCTGACATAAGTGCATCCCTCCTGTAAAAGAAACGCCCTGATTCATTGACCCTTAAGTCAACGGAACGGGGCGCTGTAATATGCTATGAATGATCAACCGCCAGATACAGGCGGAATGAAGGCAATTGTATCTCCTGCTTTAATGACTTCATCATTGGACGAGAATTCTTCATTGATTGCTGTCATTGACGTATCAAGCTTTTGGATACCATATTTTTCTGCGACCATTTGCTTCAGCTCGGCAACTGTCTTGCCTGCTGCTTCAATTTCGACTGATTCATGGCCTGCTTCGTCACGAAGATGGGCAAAAAATAATATTTTATTCATTGAGATCCTTCTCCTCCGGTTTCCCTGTCGGATATGGGACAGTTTCTAGTTGGTTGCCAATCCATTCTTCTCCATCTTCCCAATGCTCTTTCTTCCAAATTGGGACGATTTCCTTGATGCGCTCGATTGCATAGCGATTCGCTTCATAGGCATCGTTTCGGTGTGGCGTGGAAACGGCAATCACCACGGCGATATCCGTGATGTCGAGCTTTCCGACGCGATGCGTAATCGCAACCTCGGCGCCATTCCAGCGTTCCTGGATTTCCGTGCCGATTTGCTCCAGCTTTTTCACGGCCATCGGCTCGTATGCTTCATATATAAGGTAAAGGGTTTTTTTGCCCTTTGTCAATTCACGGACAGTGCCAATGAAAGTTGTGATTGCCCCCGCTTCACGCTGGACCACTTTATCAATGACCGATTGAACGTTGATTGGATCTTTAGCTATTTCATAATTCATCAATATCACCTCAATAAACTGATCCGGATCAGGATTTAATATGTTTATGGACATTTCTCTCGATTACTGATTCCGTTTTGTCCGTTAGAGGTCTTCTATTGGACACTTTCACAGGTTTTTGACTCCGTTTTGTCCATTAGAGGCCTTCTATCGGACACTTTTCCCGGATTCTGTCTCCGTTTTGTCCATTAGAGGCCTTCTATCGGACACTTTTCCCGGATTTTGTCTCCGTTTTGGCCATTACAGGCCTTCTATCGGACACTTTCACAGGATTCTTACTCCGTTTTGGCCATTAGAGGCCTTCTATTGGACACTTTCACAGGTTTTTGACTCCGTTTTGGCCATTAGAGACCTTCTATCGGACACTTTCCACGGGTTCTGACTCCGTTTTGTCAGATAGAGACCTTTAAAAATAAACAGGCTCAGGGTTCTCGACGACTGCATAACCGCCGATTTTGGATACGTCTGCTTTGACGGCTTCTGATTGGATCACGGACCTTAACCATATACCCTTTTCGCTTTCGAAGAATGCTTTTGTCATCAGCAAATCGTAGCTTTCGTCTGCGACTGGGATGAAGTCGAGCCCCATCGCCCTAGCAGCTGGGAAGATGCCGAGTCCGGCAGCGTTTTCGTTCCCCTTCACTTCAGCAGCGACGCTCAGGTGGGAGAACATTTCACGGTCATAGCCGTTGACCTGGTCTGCGTCGAGACCAGCTTCTTTTAACAATAAATCGAACAGGATCCGGGTACCGGCGCCTTTTTGCCTGTTGGCATAATCCGCACCCGTATTGGCGATGTCACCGACACTTTTTATTCCAAGCGGATTGCCTTTTGGAAGCATCCAGCCCTGGGTTCTTTTCAAGAAAGGATAAAGGACTGCGTCTTGCCCGGCAAGCAGTTTCCTTACGTAGGTAACATTATATTCTTTTGTCTCCGGGTCAAGCAAATGAATGCCCGCTACATGGGCTTCCCCTTTTCTAATTGCCATCAATCCGGCCATGCTGCCAACATGGGAAGAAACAATTTTCATGTCGGTCCGCTGATTTTTGAGCTGGGAGGACAGCAGGTCAATCGTCAGGTCATGGCTGCCGCTGAAGACGATCGCGTTCCTGATCTCTTCAACCGGCCTATATAGCTCGACCATGACTGTATCTCCCTGTTCATATCCCAGTTCTTCCGGCGGGACGACGAGCAAGCCGTCCGCACGCACAAGCGACATCGTGACGCCCGCCGCGCGTGTCAGCGGATTGGCGACGAATTGTCCATCCACATAGCCGATATTCATTCGGACAAAGTCCTCCGCCCCCATCGTGGAGACGATCCTGCGGCCAAGCTTCACTTCAAGCTTCGGCCTTTCGGGTTCTGGTACCCCCAGATACTTGCAAACGAGCGGCCTGACGAACCACTCAAGCGCCATATACGCCGAAACTGGGTATCCCGGCACACCTATGACTACTTTATCTTCAATTTTCCCGAGTATGACAGGCTTACCCGGCCTTGTCGCGACACCATGGGTGAAAACAGTGCCAAGTTCCTCAAGAATGTGTACAGTATAATCTTTTGAACCTGCAGAAGAACCAGCGTTGATCACGACAATATCAGAGGTTTCGACCGCGTTCAGCAACGCTTCCCTGATTTTTTCCGGTTCATCCTTCACGATCGGATGCAGATAGGGATTGCCGCCCCAATCTTCTACATAAGCGCTAAAAACAGTTCCATTGAACTCGATGATCCTGCCTGAAGCCAGTGACGCATCTGCGCTGACCAGTTCATTCCCTGTTGGAATGATCGTCACCAACGGCTTTTTCACGACACAAACTTCGGTCACCTGGGCTGCAAGGAGTGCCCCGAGATCCGCAGGACGCAGCATCTGCCCCTGTGTGAACAGCATTTCCTCCTGGACGATATCCTCACCGATCGGGCGAATATGCTGCCACGGCGTTGCCGGCTCAATGATTTCGATGGTTTCATCATCAATGACGTGAATGTTTTCGACCATAATGACGGCATTGAACTCCGGCGGAATCGCGTTCCCGGTATCAACATATTTGAACTGTTCGTCCATTTTCAAATGGAGCGGGCGCTGCTCATGGGCTTCATAAGTATCCTCCGCATTGACGGCGACTCCGTCCATCGCGGATGCATGGTAAAAGGGCATCGATACATTGGCGAAAACAGGTTCAGCAGTAATCCGGCCCAGGGCTGAGACAGCAGGGATCCATTCTTTTTCCTGAGGCAGGTCGAACGCGGCCAGCACTTCTTCCCTGGCTTGTGCTCTCGGCTTGTCTTCAAGGTAGATTTTTCGGTTATAACGTATTTTATCCATGATGCGTCTCCCCCTATCTCGTCAAAATTACTGGAACGTATTCGCCTTGAGAAATCCCCTCTTTTTCAGAAACAATCTCGACGATTCCATCGCTTTTTACCAAAGTGGTGATCAGGCCTGACTTGCCGATAATCGGCTCGGCCCACCATTCGCCGTCCCTTTTCTCCAGTCTCACTCTTATGTAATCGGATCGTCCTGGTGAGGAGGCAATATTCTTAACAATGCGGGCAAAAATCCGCTCTGGCTTCTGTTCGTATTTTTCACCCTTCAGCTTCCTGAAGACCTGTTCGCCAAACAGCTTGAAGATGATCATCGCCGATGCTGGATGGCCCGGCAGTCCAATGACCGGTTTTCCATCCGCTACAGCGAGGATCGTCGGCTTGCCTGGCTTGATTGAGATTCCGTGGACAAACACGCCCGGATCTCCAAGGGACTGGATGACTTCCGTCGTGTAGTCCTTCGTTCCGACTGAGCTTCCCCCTGATAAAATAAGGCAGTCCGCCTGTTCATATAATTCGCGTGCCTTGCTGGCGAATTCCTGATAGTCATCCCGGGTGATGCCGCCATAAATGACCTCGATGTCCCATTCATTGGCCAGGCCCTTGACGGTCAGGTAATTGATATCGCGGATTTGTCCGGTTTCAAGTGTTTTCGTTTCATAAGGAACGATTTCGTCCCCTGAAGAAAGGTATGCAGCTTTCAGCTTACGATAGACATTTACCTCGGAAACGCCAAGTGCTGCCAGGGCTCCGAGCTCCTGCGGACGCAATTTCGTGCCTTGTGTCAACAGCACCTCACCTGCGCGGATATCTTCGCCTGCGCGGATGACGTTTTCGCCCGGTGCGATTTGCTTGTACGTATTCAACAGCCCGCCGATTTCCTCGCAATGCTCAATCATCAGGACGCTGTCACTGCCTGGAGGAAGCATTCCGCCCGTCGGGACATAGATTGCTTCTCCCCTGCCGACCGGTTTTACAGCTTCTTCGCCCATATGCACCTCGCCGGCGACATTCAGGAATCCTGGCATGGATTCAGATGAGCCATAGGTATCCCGGGCGATGACGGCATAGCCATCGACGGTGGATCGGTCAAAGCCCGGCACATTCTCCTCCGCCCTGATATCCTCGGCCAGGATGTAATGAAGTGCCTCATCAAGCGCACGAACTTCGGTTTCTTTGATCTTGCTGATTTTCTCATCAACTAATGCAAAGGTCTCTTCAACCGTTTTCACTTTGAAAAATTGCATGCTGCCTAACTTCCTTTCTAGCACCTGAAAACTATTCCCCGGATTCCGCCCATTTCTTCGCATTTTCATATTCTTCTGGATGATTCATATTGAAAAAGACGCGTTCAAGATTGCTCCCGCAATACAGCTGCAAATCTGAATCATCAAGGTAGCGGACATCCAGTTTTTCAAGCATTTGCCTGATCCTTAATGTTCCATCCCCGATGCATTTCTCTGCTTCACGGGCGACGCGTTTTTGATAGGCTGCAAAAAGCGGATGCTTCACGCCATCACTGACAGGCACGACCGCATCATGGTGCTTGAGCGCTTTCACAAGATTTTCGGCAAGCTCTGCGGACACAAATGGCATATCACAGGCCACGATGAAATTCTCTTCGTAATCTGATGCCTCAAGCCCCGTATGGATTCCTGCCAGCGGACCAGAACCCGGATATTGGTCTGTCACACTCTTAATATTTAAAAACTGATAGGATTCAGGATCATTCGTTACTAGAATTATATCATCAAATACGTGCTGTAACTCATCCTTAATTCTCTCAATATTCGTTTTTTCGTGAAATTTCAGGAAAGCCTTATTTGTTCCCATCCTGCTAGACTTTCCGCCTGATAAAATAATCGCTCCGGCTTTCATCCCACAGCACCTTCTTTTAATTTGTCTGTTTGGTTTCCCCAGCGGCTTTGTAGCCATTTTCCTGTGCGACAAAATCGAGGTGGATTGTATTCAAGTCTAGCATTGCCGGTGTCGGCTTCACAATATATTGTCTGGTATCGATTACTTTTGTATAGCCTTTGCATTCCTCGCAAACCTGGATCTGGGCAGCAGATTCACCCTCAATGGTCAGGAACTGGACTGTTTCATGGTCTTCATTGCCACAATGTGAGCATGTAATGCGCTTATCATGCCAGTGGGCCAGACAGCGCGGGCAGTGCAATACTTTTTTGCCTCCGTCCTCAAGCTGCGCAAGTCGGACTGGCTCACCGCAGACAGGACATCCGGCGCCGTGAACGGCAAATTGAATTTCATCCTGGACTTCTTCCGCGGTCAGCTGCAAGTATGGCCGCAAGACGGTTTCAGCGATGAATTGCGGGATCCACTCATCGATACCATGCTCCTCTGCAAAGCTGGCAAAATAAATATGGTTAAAAGCAAAAGCCTCATCAATCCAGCGTTTTGCTGTCTCTTCATCTAATAGTCTCTTGATTGATTCCATCGATTTTACAAGCTCTGGTTGATATTTCGCTAAAAGCTCGCCTATATCCTCTATCCACTGTAAGAATAGGGGAATATCAAAGTCAATGGCCGTCAATGCAGCGACAGGCACCCCTGCCTCCATGGCCGCTTTATCAAGTTTGGGCTGTATACGGTCAGGGTCCAGTGATGTCTTCCATTGTTCCTGCAAACTGATGATATCCTTCTGCAGTTTCTGGTACTCCTTCGAGACAACGGACTTTTTCATTGCAGTAGCCTCTTTTCATAAGTTTTTATTAAGCAGCGACGAATTAAATTTTGAGGGAATGGGCCCGTTTTGGACCCATTCCCTCGATCATTGATTTTTACGCGCCTTTTTTCTTGTTCTTGTTTTTATCCAGGTCAGGGAAGTTGCCTTTTTTGACTTCTTCTTCATACCATTCCGTATAGTGGTCCTTTGCCCACTCTGCCGGAACCTCACCTGTGATGACGCCCGTGTAGCCTGGACGTGAATTTTTGTGGATGACACTCAAGTAGATATGGCCGACCACGACTGCGATCGCAAGACCAAAGCCGACGTTATGGGCGACATAGGCCCACTGGACCATCACTTTCGGGAACAGAGCCGGGAACCACATCGGGAAACCGGAGCCGATGATCAGGATTGCCGTGAAAATCTGGATGATCGAGTTGATTTTTTCACCAGCGTTGAAGAATGTCTGTTTGACATGCTTGAACTTGAAACCGAACAGCTCCCTCACGAACTCGGTGAAAAACTGGATATCCCTCTTTTTCCAGGTGACAAGTTCCTTGCCCCAGCGAAGCAGGCCTTTCGGATCCATGATCAGCCAGATGAAAGTCGGCGTGACGAACGCGATGGCGAAAATCCTGTGAAGCAATCTTGCACCTTCAGGACCGCCAAGCACGGGATATAGCCAGTCAAACCATTCTGTATACATCGGCAGTGCTGTGATATACAGGGCGAAGAATGAAATGGCGTTCACAGCATGCGCAATGACAAAGCCTTTTGAAAACCGCTTTACCTTCACACCTGAGTACTTCGTATTACTCATTGCTGCCACCTCCATCTTCTTCATGTCCTTTGCCCTCTTTATTGAAAAGCTTATTGCTGACGAATGCGCCGACGAGAGCCATGCTTGTCGCTCCAAGCATCATTTTGCCGATTGGCTGTGCGTAATCCTTCCAGACGACCGCTGATGTCGGAACCTTAGGCTTTTCAGGCAATCCGTAAACGGATGGCTTTTCAGCAAGGACGTAAATCGTATGGGTACCGCCGACTCCTTCAGGATTGTAGATCATCGCGTTAGGGAAACGATCCTTGATTTCGGCCAGGCGTTTTTTAGCTTTATTCAGCATATCTTCTTTCGTTCCGAATTCCATTGCATCAGTATGGCAGGTAGTGACACATGCAGGCTGCATGCCTTCTTCAAGACGGTCCACGCACATCGTGCATTTCTGCGCCTTCTTGTACTCCTTGCCGTTCTTGTCTTTATATGTTGCCAGCTGGACCACATCGAATGGGCAGTTCTGCACGCAATAGCCGCAGCCGACACATTTATCAGTGTTCACATCGACAGTGCCAAATTCTGTGTAGTGCATGGCATCCTCGGGGCATACCTTAACGCAGGCAGCTTCCGTACAATGGAAACAGGATGAGTGGCGGAAAAGGTATTCAAGATTGCCTTTTCCATTTTCGTGTTCAATGAACGACAGCACGTTCCAGGTATTCGCCGTTACATTCGCATGTGATTGGACGCTGCCCTGGAACGCTTCCGGCTCAGCCGGAAGGTCATTCCAGTTTTTGCAGGCGACCATACAGGCGCGGCAGCCGTCACACTTGGTCACGTCAACAAATTTTACATATTCAGCCGTTGCCATTAGTCAGCCCTCCTTACGTCGCAGAGGAATGCCTTATATTCAGGAATCATCGTGTTGGCGTCCCCGATATGAGGTGTTAAGCGGTTTGCTGTATCCCCTGTTGCATATCCTTTATATCCGAAGTGCCAAGGCATGCCGATCTGGTGAACTTTCTTGCCGTTCACTGTGTGCGGCTTGAAGCGTTTCGTCACCATCGCATAGGCTTTTACCTCGCCGCGCGCTGATGTCACGATGACCTGGTCCTTGTTCTTGATGCCTTTTTCCTTCGCCAGCTCTTCACTCATCTCGATGTACATATGGCCCATCAATTCTGACAGCCATTGCTGGTTCCTTGTCATGGATCCTGATTGCCAGTGTTCACTTACACGATACGTTGTAGCTACGATCGGGTATTGCTTCTTCGTGCCTTTCAGGTTGAAGTCACCATCCCAGACCTTGATCGTCGGGTTGAATTCCTGGCTGGAGAATGCATTCGGCACCGGACTTTCAAACGGCTCGTAGTGTTCTGGGAACGGTCCGTCTGCAAGCGTTGGAGCGAACATGCCACCGACGCCATCCTTAAGCATGATGAATGGATTCGTGCCACCCTTGTCAGAAGGAGCGACCACTGGCTTGAAGTCAGGAATATCATGTCCGGTCCATTTTTTCGCGAGGCCATCCCACCAGATGACTGACTTATCCTTGTTCCATGGCTTGCCGGCTGGATCTGCAGATGCGCGGTTATAAAGAATCCGGCGGTTCATCGGCCATGCATAGGACCAGTTCAGGAAGTTGCCCATGCCATTGTCCTTGTTGTCACGGCGCTTGGACAGGTTGCCTTCTTCCGGATAGAAGCCTGAATAGATCCAGTTGCCGGAGCAAGTCGATCCGTCATCTGCCAGCATGCCGAAGTTCTCGACCTGTTTGCCTGTCTTCGTGTAATAACCGTTGATTTCACGGGCGACAAGATCGAATTCAGGATGATCATGTTCACCGTAATTCCAGTACAGTGCATTGATTGCTTTTGCAGCAGGTGAGCTTTCATTTTTGTACATGCCTTTGATCCGCTGCATCAGCATATGGATGATTTCCATGTCTGCCTTTGATTCACCTTTAGGCTCAATTGCCTTCCAGCGGTACTGCATCCAGCGTCCGCTATTCGAAACCGTTCCTTCTTTCTCGTAGGAGGACGCGGCCGGAAGCAGGAATACCTCTGTGTTGATCTTTGAAGGATCGCTGCCAGCTTCTTTTTGCCAGAATGCTGAGGTTTCTGTCTCCCAAAGGTCAATTGCAACCAGCCAATCAAGCTTGCTGAGTGCTTCTTTTTCCTTGCCTGCATTCGGACCGCCGACTACAGGGTTGGTCCCAAACAGGAATGCGCCATCCAGCTCGCCTTTATACATCGCATTGAAAAGCGCGATATGGGAATAGTTCTTGTTTCCTTTTGGAAGGTACTGATAGCAGAACTCATTGTCCTTTGTCGCATTAGGGCCATACCATGCCTTGAGAAGGCTGACGACGAATTTTGGCTTATTGCTCCAATATCCCGCCGCAGGCGTCTCTTTTTCGAGGTAAGCCTTAAGAGTTGCGTGTTCAGGAAGCTCTTTCGGCGCTCCCAGATATCCTGGAAGGTCCCCGAACAAAAGACCGAAGTCTGTTGAGCCCTGTACGTTTGATTCGCCGCGAAGTGCGTTTACCCCGCCGCCAGGCATACCGATGTTGCCGAGAAGCAGCTGCAGCATGGCATATGAGCGGACGTTCTGGGTACCGACCGTATGCTGGGTTGTACCCATCGCATAAAGGATTGTACCGGATTTTCCAGGCTTTCCTGTTGAACAGAAAGCCTCAGCCACTTTCAGGTAATCTTCTTTAGGTGTTCCTGTCACTGCAGACACAGTGTCGACATCATAACGGGAATAATGGTTTTTCATCAGCTGGAAGACGCTGCGAGGATGCTGAAGTGTTTCATCCTTGACCGGAGTTCCGTCTTCTTGCGTTTCAAATGACCAGCTTGCCTTGTCATATGCTCGCGTTTTTGGATCATATCCGCTGAACAAGCCGTCCTTGAATTCGAAGCCTTCCTTGACGATAAAGGAGGCATTTGTATATTTAGCAACATACTCTTTGTGGAAAAGATTGTTTTCAATCGCATAATCGATCAATCCGCCGATAAAAGGAATATCGGTTCCAGAACGGAGCGGAGCATAAGTGTCAGCCTGTGATGACGTTCTTGTGAAACGCGGGTCGACTGATAGTATTTTCCCTCCGTTTTCCCATGCCTTTAAAAGCCATCTGAAGCTGACCGGATGGTTTTCAGCAGGGTTCGCGCCAATGATCAGCGCACAATCGGTATGCTGCAGATCATTCCAGTGATTTGTCATTGCTCCACGACCAAATGAAGGTGCCAGACCGGCAACCGTTGAACTGTGTCATATTCGTGCCTGGTGCTCTAAATAGGTGACACCAAGCCCTCTCATCATTTTCGCGAGCAAATATGTTTCTTCATTATCAAGTGCTGCGCCGCCAAGGCTGGCGATCGCTTCTGTTTTATTGACAACTATTCCATTCGATTTTTCCATGAATGATTTGTCACGTGTTTCCTTCACGCGCTTGGCGATGGTATCAAGCATCCATCCCCAGTCCTTTTCTTCCCACTTATCGCTTCCAGGTGCCCGGTAACGAGGCTTCAGAACGCGTTTTTCAGAGGTGAATAATTGTCTGATCGTTGTCCCTTTGCTGCACAGGCTTCCTTCATTGATGGGATGATCCGGATCCCCTTCCGTATATACCACATCATTGTTTTTCGTATGGACTAATATCCCGCAGCCCACAGCGCAGTATGGACAAATGGTTGGTGTAACAGTAGCTTTGGCAATCTTGAATTCTTTTGATTTCGCATGGACTTCTTTTTCATTGAAGCCGAGCTCAATAACAGCCAGGGTTGCCGCAGTGGCGCCTGACAGCTTCAAAAACTGCCTTCGATTCAGGTTGATTTCAACCATCTCTCTCTCTCCTTCCCAATAGTTGCTTGAACATCCCTAATCCCACAGTTGGTGTTAATTCAATACTTGCTGGGCTTCCCCCCTTTCAAGCAGGTCATCCGCAGCAGCGGGCGGGGTTAAATCATTGTTGATCCTCCCGGCCGATGTATAAATCGTCGCCATTTTCCCGCGAAGGTAGCCGACGACCTCAATATGGAGGAATCTTGCCAGCTGTACCGCCTGCTTGGTGGCAGCTGTGCGGGAACCGATGACGGCAAAACCAAATTTTGCTGCTTTTGAGAGCATTTCATATGAAACCCTGCCGGTCGTCAACAGTACGAGCCGGTCGGGATGCAAACGCTTTCGGATTGCGTGGCCAATAATCTTGTCGACAGCATTATGCCTGCCGATGTCTTCCCGGACCTCGATACTTCCATCCTCGAGGATGATGCAGGCACCATGCATTCCGCCTGTTTCCAGGTACAATGGCGAATTTTGCGCGAATTCCGCCCGTTTTTTCAATAAATAGGTCAACGAATACGTTTCATCGGAATTCACTTTATTGAACTTTTTGACATCCGTCATCGAAAAGAAGGTCACCCCCCGGCCGCAGCCGGCTGTATAGTGCTTCTTTTTCGAAAACATCTGCTCAGGATCGAAGGAATTGCATAACGACACATTCAATGTGCCTGTCTTTTCACTAAAATCAACGCTGACAACGTCCTCCGGTCCATCAATCAATCCTTCTGAAAAAAGGTAGCCGTACACCCAATCTTCGAGATCCTGATTTGTCAGCTGGAAAACAGCGATTTCATATCCATTCAGTTTCAGGCTGATTGGATATTCTTCAGGACAGCCTTTCTTTGTCATGTTCTTCACCCCTTATCTGTTCGGTCATCCGTGGGTCCGGTGCAGCAGTCGGCATCCTTCAAATTCTTTGGAAATGAAAGACTGTGATCCATCTTGCAAACTGGCAATCTCTATAATCTACTCTGTAACATTAGATTTTTTATAATCTTGAAACGGCGTTGACAGGAGCAGTCGCTTCCTTCCTGGATGCTGTGCTGTACAAAAAAACCATTTCACTTATGCAAAAGGGATTAATACCCCCCTGCCTTTAATGTACTGGAATATACATGGTAGTAACCGTTTCAATTGTTACAATAATATAGATGAAAATTGTCGATTTCTTTAACAAAGGCTTAAACCAATATTTTCGTTTTGCGAAAAAATCGGCCTGAGCCAAATTACACATTACTCATGCTATATCAATTTATTTTTCCCCTCAGTAACTTTCATCACGTCAACATACTAATGCCACAGAATTGTCAAAAGTTATTTTTTACCTTGTTCTTCTTTCTCAAAAACCAATTCTTTGTCTATTCTGACAGAATTGGTATAATCATAAGAAAGTGTTGAAGGCGACGGGCCTGTCCATTCAGGCAGCCGCCATTCTATAAATGGAGGTAGTTTACATGAGTTTGAAAAAGGTGTTAACAATCGCAGGCTCCGATACAAGCGGCGGCGCAGGCATCCAGGCCGATCTTAAAACGTTCCAGGAGCTGGGCGTTTATGGAATGACTGCTCTTACAACAGTTGTGACCATGGATCCAAAGAACCACTGGCATCACGAAGTTTTCCCTCAGCCAGTCGAGCTGGTCGAAAAGCAGCTGGAAACCATCCTTTCCGTCGGAATCGATGCGATGAAGACAGGAATGCTGGGAACAGTAGACATCATCGAGCTCTCTGCACGAAAAATCGATGAATATAAATTGGACAAAGTCGTCATCGACCCTGTCATGGTCTGCAAAGGAGAAGATGAGGTATTGATGCCTGAAAACACAGACGCTATGAGGGAATTGCTACTTCCAAGAGCGACTGTCGTCACGCCTAACCTTTTCGAAGCATGGCAGCTGGCACAGACAGGTCCAATCCGCACGATTGATGACATGAAGGAAGCAGCTGCGAAAATCCATGACCTTGGCGCGAAGAACGTCATGATCAAAGGCGGAAGCAAGCTGAACCATGAAAAAGCAGTCGACCTTCTATATGATGGAAAAGACTTCACCCTGTTCGAATCAGAAAAAGTGGAAACAAGCTTTACACATGGCGCAGGCTGCACATTCGCATCCGCCATCACAGCTCAGCTGGCAAAAGGCAAAACAGTCCCTGAAGCACTGGAAGTCGCTAAAAAATTCATCACAGAGGCGATCAAGCATGGCTTCAGACTAAACGAATATGTAGGACCAACCGCGCATCTTGCTTACAACAAATACGCAGACGGCAACCGCGGGGAATAAACCATAATAAAAAGGATGGCAGCCGCCATCCTTTTTTCTGTTCCTATTGATGTTTGGAAAAGCATACTTTGTCTGGTAGAGCCTTTCTTAATGGACAATTTTCTGAGGATTCCTCATGTTTTTGTCCATTAGAGCCATTCTCACGGACACTTTTCTGAGATTCCCACACGTTTTTGTCCATTAGAGTCCTTCTCACGGACACTTTTTCAGGAATCCCTCATGTTTTTGTCCATTAGAGCCNTTCTCACGGACACTTTTTCAGGAATCCCTCATGTTTTTGTCCATTAGAGCCCTTCTCACGGACACTTTTTCAGGAATCCCTCACGTTTTTGTCCATTAGAGCTCTTATCATGGACACTTTTCTGAGATTCCCTCATGTTTTTGTCCATTAGAGCTCTTATCACGGACACTTTTCAGGAAATACCCGATCTACTTTTTCTATTATATTTTCCGGTTGATATGAAGAACTCGATCTGCGATATAACTATGGAAGAACCATTCAGCAGACGCGATCAGGGCAGCTGCAAAAAGTGATGCACCAATCAAGCCATTGGCCTGTTCAAACAACATCAGCCCCAATCCCCATATGACGAGAAACGACAAGGCAAAATCGGCAAGTGAAGCTGTCAGATTGCTTGTTTTTGGAAGAATAAACAAATCTCCAGCCAGGTAGGATATGGCCCCCAGGACAAGGGTGATGATCAGGATATCCCCTATCCCTGCATAACTGCCCAAAAACAGAAGCAAGATGGCGAATGTCATGATCGCTTTAATCAGCAATGCTTTTGCGTGTTCCATATGCTCCCTCCTTTTCCCTTCACTATTTCCATCTGCTTTCCTGATTAAACACTTACTGTAAAAACCTCCGAGCGTACATTTCGCTTTAAGAAAGATTTTTTAGTAATATAGATATAATCGATTTTAAAAAGATTGATGCAATCAAAAGCAGAAGGATGAAGCCGCGAAAACTTGTCGATAGACCGAAAGGCGAATCTTTCATTTTACACATAGAAGGCTGCTGCTTCGGCTATTATAAATTGAAAACATCGAAATCCGGGAAGGAGGAACAAGAATGGATCCGGTAATTTTGTCAGATGTCCAGGAAGCATTGGACGGTTTTAAAGACAAAGAAGTCTATATTCATTTGGAAACAACAAATGGGGCATATGCCTCCCATAACGATGAGTCATTCTTTTCATCAGGCGCATATATTCGAAATGCGAAGGTCACTTATGAACGTGCGAAGATTACTGGTGAAGGCCCATACCGGGCTGGTTTAAAGATTCCGTTTGGCTGGGTTTACGCAGAAGGAATCACCCACTTTGAGATTGATGATAAAGGCAGGCTGCTGCTTGCAGGCCATGATTTTACCGGAAAGCTTGCTGTCGCCCTTGAAATAAGTGAAACGCCGTTCGAATAACCCGGCTGAAAGGAGAGATCTTACGATGGAAAAAGAAAGGCAAGTACTTGTCGTGTTCCCTCATCCTGATGATGAGGCATTTGGTGTTTCAGGGACAATTGCATCACATGTCAATATGGGGACGCCTGTCACGTATGCTTGTTTGACACTTGGCCAGATGGGACGGAATATGGGGAATCCCCCATTCGCGAACCGTGAAACCCTTTCTGCTATCCGTGAGCAGGAATTAAAGGAAGCAGCACGGGCTATGGGAATCAACGATTTGCGAATGCTTGGGTTCCGTGACAAGACAATTGAATTCGAGGATGAAAATATGCTGACAAACCTGATGTCCTCGCTGATATCAGAATTGAACCCTTCGCTTGTCATCACATTCTACCCTGGCTACTCTGTCCACCCAGACCATGAGGCAACAGGTGCAGCGGTGGTTCGCGCGGTTGAAAAGATACCTGAAGCAGACAGACCGAAGCTGCATTGTGTCGCATTCTCGCGTAACTGTGTAGAAGAGCTCGGTGAACCAGATGTCGTCCATAACATCAGCGCTGTAGCCGATGTTAAACTGGATGCGATTCGAGCCCACCGCTCGCAGACCCAGCTGATGCTTGAAAATATGGCTGAGAAGCTGAAGGAGAAGGATCCTCAGACAATGGCCTGGCTGAATAATGAACGCTTTTGGACCTATAAATTTTAATCCACCTGTTGCAGGTGGATTTTTTCATTTCTTTTCATATACCCCTTCGATCATCAATCCTTTTACGAACACCACTTCATTCTCTGGTTCACCCTTGATGCTCCACACAGACTCCTTAAACCCTATAAACTTGCTGCTATCTGTCTTACCTATCAATTTGTCGATTTCAAACTTTCTTTCGCCGTTCAAATAGTATTTTTTATAGGTGTCATAACCTGTGTAATATTCATTATTTTTATAGACGAGGGTTCCGGCAGCCTTAGTCGTATAAACGTCTAAGTTTGCATCGTAGATAAAAAGACCGGCGATTAGTAGGAGTGGAGCCAGCGTAAGGATCAGCCACTTTTTCTTTTTTAGCAAACGATCACTTCCTGCTTTATGGATTAGAGTTGCCAGGCAATGCACTATAAAAGTAATTCCGCAAACCTCTGAAAAACCCTTTTTTTCACTTATTTTTCATCCCCTTCTCTTCGGTATTTCAGGCTCAGCAAAAATTTTAAAGGCCTCGTCCGCTTTTTATCACTTCATAAAATGGACACATCCTGTTCATATTCCTTTCACAATTCCCCACTTTTAATGTGAACTGCATCACACTTTTCACCCCTCCTCCCCATGTACGATGTTAGTGAATTCATTAAATGAAGGGGGTTATGAAGTCCATGCAAAAAGCTTTAATCAGTTTTGTCATAAGTGCCCTGCTTGGCCTGGGAATCGGTTATGTTGCATTCGCTGTTATTGGCGGCAGTAATGAAACCGCCACCAATGAGACCGCTGCCAAAGGACAAGAGGATACTAAGCCAGCGGCTGACAACAAACAAGAGAAGAAGGATGACAAGCCAGTTGCTGAAACCGTTTCTGCTGACGAAAACATCTTAAAATCCAAGGGCTGCCTTGGCTGCCATTCCGTTTCTTCCCTGAATCTGAAAGGCGGTGCAACTGGCCCGGATTTGTCCAAGGCATTCGAAAATGTTGAAGGAAAGCACGGTAAACCGGTTGACCAGTTCTTAAAGGAACCGACATCAGCAGTGATGTCAGGTGTTATTAGTGGAAATCCACTAACAGAACAAGAGATCGCAGAAGTAGTAAAACTATTAGAGGAAGCTTCAAAAAAATAAAAAGGGTGGTGCAAGGTTGATGAAAAAATGGATACCAATTGCCTCGGGACTTGCTACCGGTCTGCTGGCCGCGACTGTTTTCTTCGCTGATTTTTCTCCTGGAAATCCAAGTGAAGCAATCGCAAATAGCAGCAAAAACAAGACGAATGCCGAAAAAGTATATGTGCCTTTTGGCGAAAAGGATGAGTACTACCTGTTCGCGTCTGGCGGCCACTCTGGCCAAATGTTCATTTATGGCGTTCCATCCATGAGACATATCAGGACAGTGCCGGTGTTCAGCCCGGATTCAGCAACAGGCTACGGCTTTGATAATCATTCAAAAAAAATGCTGGGCGGCTTTTCATGGGGCGATCTTCATCACCCGGCCTTTTCTGAAACAAATGGCGATTATGATGGAAAATACATGTTTGCGACGGATGTAGGCAACAGCCGTGCAGCAGTTATGAATCTTGAAACGTTCACCGTCAAAGATATCATCGAAGTACCAAATACGAGCGGCCCGCACTGCGCAGCCTTCGTTACAGAAAACACTGAATACATGTTCTTGCCAACCCGTTTCGCCGTTCCGATTGGCAAAGAGTACGCACCATTAGATGATTATAGTGAAAAGTACCGCGGCGTCATGTCCGCAGTCACCTTTGATGAGAAAAATGAAAAATTGAATATTGCCTACCAGGTTGCTCTTCCGCCATGGTCCTATGATTTATCTGATGCCGGGAAAAAGATGTCCAAGGATTGGGCAGTCATGACCACCTATAATACAGAAGAAGCAACGACGAACCTGGAGATTAACGCTTCCCAGGCAGACCGCGACTTCATCGTCCTGTTCAACTGGAAAGAGCTCGAGCAAATGGTCAAGGATGGAAAATATGATGAAGTGACCGGCCAGAAAATGATTTTCCCTGAAAAACATAAGGGCGGCATGTACCTGGTTCCGGTAGCAAAATCGCCGCACGGTGTCGATGTGACTCCTGATGGCAAGCACTTTATTGCCTCCGGTAAATTAGCACCATCGATGACCGTTTTCTCTTTTGAAAAAGCATTCAAAGCGATCGAAAGTAAAGATTTCGCAGGAGAACGAAATGGTATTCCAATCATTAAGTATGAATCTGTGATGGAAAGAGAAGTTAACCCTGAAAATGCGCTAGGACCTCTTCATACACAATTTGATGATAAAGGCATGGCTTACACAACCATGTTCATTTCATCTGAAATCGTGAAATGGGATCCAAAGACAGGTGAAACACTGGATCGCGTTCCTGTACAGTACTCTCCTGGACATTCTGTTGCCGCTGAAGGAGATACCGTCGCACCTGATGGAAAGTACATCATCGCCTTAAATAAAATTGCCAAAGACAGCTACCTATCTGTTGGCCCTTCCCATCCTGAATCCATGCAGCTGATCGACCTGCGCGGAGACAAGATGGAGATCATCCAGTCTGCTCCGGTAAACCCAGAGCCGCACTACGCTCAAATGATCAAAGCAGATAAAATCAAGACCATCACCGTCTACCCTAAGGACGAAAAGAATCCTGATGCTGTTTATAAGCAGGAAGAAACACGAATCGAACGGAAAGGCAACGAAGTCCATGTATACGGAATTGCCATGCGCTCAAAATTCATTTTTGATGCCAAAGCCGAAAGACCTGACCAGATTGAGGTCAAAAAAGGAGATAAGGTGTTTATTCACCTGACAAACATTGACTTTGACCAGGACATCACCCACGGATTTGCCATCAATGGCTATGATTTGAATATTGAAGTACAGCCGGGACAGACGAATACGGTGGAATTCACAGCCGATAAAGCAGGAACCTTCCCGATTTATTGCACAAACTTCTGCTCAGCTCTGCATCAGGAAATGACGGGTTACTTCCTTGTAAAACCATAATTCCTGCGCAAAAACATGTGAAGGGTATCAGCCTCTAATGTTGATACCCTCACATATTTTAAATCTATTAAATAGAAAGGTGTGATTCCCTTGGCCGGAAAAAAACTCTCCACCCTTTCCTCCGGATTGATTGCTGCAGCAGCTGCATTGATCGGCGCTTCATTATTTTTCCCATGGTGGGGAATGGAATTTTTCGCTCCCCAATATCCAGAAGGATTAAACATCATCGTCTATCCAGATAAACTGCAAGGTGAAATCGACATCGTCAATGGACTGAACCACTATATTGGCATGAAAGGCTTCAGTGAGGAGAACTTCCCTGAACTCGGCTACCTAAAATATCTGATTGGCGGTTTGGCTGCATTAACACTCATCACGGCCCTGCTGAGAAGCAAAAAGGCACTTTATGCCCTGATCGGAATTTTTTCTATCGGCGGACTGCTTGGCGTCTGGGACTTGCGCCGCTGGCTTCATGACTTTGGAACAGATCTCAGCCCAACCGCACCGATTAAAGTTGACCCATTTGTTCCGCCGATTATTGGTGAGAACACACTCGCGAACTTCATAACAAACAGCTATCTTGGCATGGGTTCTTTTTTAGTAATAGCAGCATTCATCCTGATTCTCATCCCCCTTTGGAAGGATCGTTGATCATGAAAAAAATCCTTTGGCTGCTCTTGCTCCTTTCCGTGATTATTTTTCCGGAAAAGGGAGCGGCAGCAGAAAACCTGCAGGCCGTCATTGATTCAGCCAAGGACGGCGCTGTGATTAAGCTTGAGAATAAGACGTATACCGGCAATATCGTAATCGATAAGCCGCTCACCCTAATGGGAAAAAAAGGGACTGTCATTGAAGGAGATGGCAAAGGCAATGTCATTTCCGTCCGTGCCCCAGGCGTCACCGTAACAGGCCTCGAGGTCAGAAAAAGCGGGATGGACCGCAACAGCCCTGAAGAATATGCGGCGATTAAAATCTATACAGATGGAAATGCCATAAGAAATATCACGATTGAACAATCCTTTCATGGAGTTTATTTAAGCAAAGCGCACAATAATACGATTGAAGACGTCCGGATAACCGGACTTGGAAAAGGTGAAATCGCTGCCCAGGGAAATGGGCTGCATGTTTATTATTCAAATGGAAACCTATTAAAAAACAACTATATCGAAGGCACAAGAGATGGCATGTTCTTCGATTATGCAAATGATAACAAGGCATTAGGCAATGAAATAACAAAAACACGTTACGGTCTGCATTATATGTACTCAGACCGCAACGAATTCAAAAACAACATATTCACCTTTAATACAGGCGGAGCAGCCATCATGCACTCCAATCAACTGAAATTGGAAGATAATCAATTCATCTTTAATTATGGACACCGCTCTTTTGGATTGCTGGTTTTGTCAGCAAACGAAAATAACATTGAGAACAATACTTTCTATATGAATCAGAGAGGGTTATATATAGATCAATCTACCGACAACTTGATCCGATCGAACACAATCTCCCAGAACCAGATTGGAATCGAGCTATGGGCAAGTTCGAACGAACAGGTTTTTACCGAGAACTTAATTGAAGAAAATACGATACCGGCTGTAACGCTGGGCGGTACTGGCAGGAATGAGTGGAGCCTGGATGGAATTGGCAATGATTGGGGCAGGTCCTTTCCACTGCTGGATCTTGACCAAAATGGGATTGGTGACAGCCCGGCAGTCTATAAATCCTCGCTCTATGAACTGATTGAGGACCAAGAACTTGTCTATCTTTTTTTAAAAAGCCCAGCCATTAAAATCTATGAAAAAATGAACGAACTGCTGGATCACGAGAAAGTCATGTTTGAGGATCCTGATCCACTCGCTGGCAGCCGAAAACAAAAATTGCCTGTCGCTATTGCCATAGCCGTTGGTGTGACGGCAATCTTCGCAAAAAGGAGAAAACTGCTATGTATTTTATTTGGAAGGAATGGAAGGAAAATATAAGAGGAAAAGGGCTATGGCTCGCAATCGGCACTGTCATGCTGGTCTCTGTTCTTTTACTTGTGAGATCGTCCGCTTTTTCCTATGATCAGGGATTTTACATCCTGCTGATCAACCTGTTCGATACACTGATTTATTTTATCCCGATTCTATGCCTGTTCATGGGGGCATTCTCCATCTTCCAGGAAAAAGAGCAAAAAACACTGGTCATGCTTTTGACGAGGCAGGAAAGTTTTATGACCTTTCTCATTAAAAAGAGCATAGGGATGCACGCAGTCCTTTTGAGTCCGTTAATGATCTGGTTCTTCATCTACCTCGTTCCTTTAAAAGTTTATTTCAAAACTGACCCTGGAACATATTTTGTCTTTATCCTGTCCATCTCGGCTTTGATGCTGGTTTTTGTGCAAATAGGCGCTTTTATTGGCAGCATCAGCCAGTCCAGGATGCAAATGGCTGGACTGGCGGTCGTCATCTGGTTTTACTTCTTTTTCTTGCATGACTTTGCCCTGCTTTCGATCATTCAGGATGTAACACATGAAAATGTACAACTCTACTCAATCGCATACTTTTTAAACCCGATCCAGGCAGTAAGGATGTACCTTGAAACAGGCTTGGGCATCTACTCATTCGGGCATATGTCCCATCTTTTAAAATCGTTCATGTGGCTGCAGCCTGGTGTATTCCTTACAGCCAGCCTATTATTCTGGATGGCTGCTTCAATTCTTGGTTCTGTATTGCTTCATCGCAAGGAGGGTTTGGAATGATCAATGTCTCAGGTTTAACACAGTCCTATGGCAATAAAGAAATCTTGAATGATATCAGCCTATCAATTGAAAAAAATGAGGTATGTGCGCTGGTTGGCAGAAACGGTGCAGGGAAATCGACCTTTATCAATAGTTTGCTGGGACTCATACAAATCAGCAAAGGTGAAATCCTTGTAAATGGAAAGTCCCGAAAAAAAACTAAACGCTGGAAAAATGAGATTGCCTATCTTCCGGAAAAATTCATGCTTTACCCTGCTCTGACAGGTTACGAAAATATCACGTTTTTTGCCCAAGCCGGCACAGGAAAGACAGACCCGGTAAAAATAGAGCAAGTTTTGACTTCAGTCGGACTATGGGAAGACCGCAACCGTGCCGTTAAAGGGTATTCGAAGGGGATGCTCCAACGACTTGGGCTCGCCATCACACTGTACCAGGATGCCAATATCCTGATCCTTGACGAACCGACAAGCGGAATCGACCCAATGGGACGGAAGGAGATTTTAGAAGTCCTGCAATCTTTGACGGATAAAACCATCCTCCTCTCTTCCCATCACCTGGATGAAATCAAGAAAATTTGTACCCATGTAGCTTTTTTAGAGAATGGAAAAATGAAAAAATACACAGTTGACGATTTTTTAAAGACTCAGGATTTAGGAGGAGCGGAAAAATGAAAAAAGTAGCATCTTTGTTTTTGTTGATAACAATCCTGCTGGCTGGCTGCAATCAGGAACCGGAATGGAAGGTGGATATCACCAATGAACCAGTGTTTGCAAATGGTGATGAATCCGAATTTGAAATCGAAGTCACCGAAAACGGCAAGGCTGTAAAAGGCCTCAAGATTGACGTGGAATTAGCGATGTCAAGTATGGATCACGGAGCGATCAATGTCGAACTAAAAGAAGGACCAGATGGCGTTTATGTTGGAAGTGCCAATTTTTCAATGGCCGGAGAATGGGAAGCAGCTTTTTATCTGGAGAAGGATGGACTGAGACAAGAAAAAGTGATGAACCTGAAGGTCAAAAAGGCTGAAGGAGTTGCTTCTATAAACGGTCAATGGATCACAGACGAAGACCTTCAATTTTACCAGTTTATTAATAAGCTTCATATTGAAATCAACCGCGAAACCGACCGAAAGAAGTACGATGGCGAAAAGCTAGATGAAGCACTTACCTACTGGGACAATCAGGAAAAACTGAACCAGGACAGGAATCAGCTGTTAACACAGATCATCCGGCTAAGGGCCATGGCAATGCTGGGCACTGAGAAAGGACATAAGGCAACTGAACAGGAAGTAAATGCCGCGATTGAAAACGTCCGAAACCAGTATAATACTTCGGAAGTAGCCCAAAAGCTGATTGCCGACTTTGGTGAAGAAAGATTCTGGAGCATACAGCAGGAGCAATATGCCCGGATTGTCCTCACCCAGAAGGTTCAGAACGATCTAATCGAAAAAGTGAAAAAAGAAAATCCAAAGGCCGAAGATCAGGAAATCCAATTTACCGCTGAAAAAGAATACGAAGAACTGCTGGTAAGCCAGGTGAATTCCCTTCAAATAAAGATTATGTAAAGCCCTCTTATAAGAGGGTTTTTTGTGTCGAAAAATGTGAGTGATTACTCACTATACAAAACCACATTGATTTGTTACACTTTTAATGAGTGATTACTCACTTCAAAAAGGAAGGTGAAGACTCAATGATCGTTTCTATACGCAACGTAAGCAAACGCTACGGAAAGCATAATGTTTTGAATAACATCAATTTAGAAATTGAAAGTGGCGAGATTTTCGGCCTGCTCGGTCCCTCGGGTGCAGGAAAAACCACTCTTGTCAGGCAGCTCGTCGGACTAGAGACACCAAGCGAGGGTGAGAACTATCTTTTTGGTGAAAAAATGCCGTCATTGGCATTGATTGAAAGAATCGGCTACATGGCGCAATCCGATGCGCTCTATACCGAACTGTCCGCCAGGGAAAACCTTGAATTCTTCGCTTCCCTATTCGGTTTGAAAGGATCGCAGCGAAAAAAACGCATCCTGGAAGTGATGGAGCTGGTGGATCTTTCGCAGCATCTTAACAAACTGGTAACCAATTATTCTGGAGGCATGAAGCGGCGCTTATCACTTGCGGCAGCATTGCTGCATGAGCCTGAGCTGCTGATCCTCGATGAGCCGACCGTCGGGATCGACCCTGTTCTCCGTCAGAGCATTTGGTCAGGATTCTATGATTTGAAAAATAGCGGCAAGACGCTGATTGTTACAACACATGTCATGGATGAAGCAGAGAAGTGCGACAGGCTGGGGCTGATTCGTGACGGAAGGCTGATTGCCGTCGGCACCCCTGTCGAGTTAAAGGAAAAGACCGGTACAGCCAGCGTCGAAGAAGCATTTTTAGCATACGGAGGTGTCCAGCATGCGAATTAGAGCTCTGGCAATCCGGATCATCCGGCAATTTCTGAGGGACAAAAGGACGCTTGCGATGATGCTCGTTGCTCCTCTCTTGATCTTGACAATGCTCCACCTTGTCTTTAATGGAGAAAATTATATACCGAAGATCGGTTTCGTCAATGCCCCTGACGCAGTCATCAACAAACTGGATTTAGAGGATGTTAAAATGACAGAATATGAATCTGTAAAAAATGCGAAGGAAGCTGCCCTCGACCATTCTCTTGATGGATATGTCGTATTTGAAGGTCCAATGGTGGATAAAATTGTGCTTGAAGGAAGCGATCCTTCTGTTAATGGCGCTTTTATGAAGTGGTTCCAGCAGGCGTCAAAACAGCTGATGCCTTCACAAGGGAGTCCTGAATTGAGAGCTGAATACCTTCACGGCTCCGAGGATATGGGTCAATTTGATTATTTTGGGCCTGTATTGCTTGGATTCTTCGCTTTCTTCTTTGTGTTCATCATTTCCGGGATTTCATTTTTGCGGGAGAGAACGAGCGGCACGCTTGAAAAATTGCTGGCAAGTCCGTTGAGGAAGTGGGAAATTGTTGTCGGCTATATACTTGGATTCGGCCTGTTCACCCTTTTGCAGGCTACCTTGATCGCCTGGTATGCAATCTATATCCTCGGCATGCTGATGGAAGGTTCGTTTATCTATGTACTGCTGATTACGCTGATGCTGTCCATGACGGCTTTGACACTCGGGACACTGTTGTCGGCATTCGCGAACAACGAGTTTCAGATGATCCAGTTCATCCCGATCATCATCGTGCCGCAGTTTTTCTTCTCCGGCCTGATCAATCTTGAGACGATCTCCGATTGGCTGAGCTGGCTCGGACCGATCACGCCACTGTATTATGCTGCAGAAGCTTTGCGTGATATTATGGTTAGAGGATATGGCTGGGATGCCATTTACGGTAATCTATTGATGCTTGCCGGTTTTTCCGCCTTATTCATGTTCCTGAATATTTTAGCACTGCGGAAGCACCGTGCCGTCTGAAACGTGGCGAAAGGAGTTACCAATGACAGATCATGAATTTAAGATTGATGAGTTGATGGACGGAGAAGAACTAACGGATAAGCAGAAGAAAATCATCATCTCCGCGATTGAGTCCTTCTCAGAAAAAGGCTTTTCCGCTACATCAACTAGTGAGATTGCTAAAAAGGCAGGCGTAGCGGAAGGAACGATTTTCAGGCATTATAAGACGAAAAAGGATTTGCTGCTCGCGATTGTCGCCCCAGTGATGGCAAAGTTCGTGGCCCCTTTTATCATAAAAGATTTAAAGAAAGTCCTGGACCAGGACTATGAGCATGTTGAAGACTTCCTTAAGGCGATGCTGGAAAACCGCCGGGATTTCTTGATCAAGAACCTGCCCACTGTGAAAATACTGGTGCAGGAAATCCCGTTCCATCCAGAATTGAAGGAGCTTTTCAAGGAGCACATCGGATTGCAGATCTACGAACGGTTCATAAAGCTCGTAGAGTATTATCAGGCAAAAGGCCAAATCATCGAAATTCCTGCCTACAGCGTGTTCAGGATGGTGTTTTCCTCCATCTTCGGATATTTGATCGCACGCTATATGATCCTGCCCGAAGCAGAGTGGGATGATGAAGCAGAAACAGAACGGACGATCCAATTCATCATGCATGGATTGGCGGGACCGAACAGCGGGAATTAAACCCGGCGCGGGTTGAACTGCACCTCCATTGTTAGTTTTTTGTCTAACAATGGAGGTGCAGTTTTTTGAATTGGAAAAAATCACGGGGAATTTCCAGTTCGCCAATATATTTTGATTTTCGCCAATAAACCAATGAAAATCGCCAATAATAGATTTTTTTCGCCAATAAAATTGCGAACTCCGCCAATAAAACTCGATTTTCGCCAATAAATTAATTTCGAGCCATAAAAATAGGAAGCTAGACACCTGTATAGCGTCCTGCTCCCCTATTTTTACGGCAATTCAACGATTTTCACGCGATAGAGCTTGTCATCACCCTCACTCGGGTTGCCGCGGCCGTCTGTATTATTGCTGACGAAATAAAGATACTCCCCATCCGCCAACACATCGCGGATCCGGCCAACTCCTTTGACGACTTCTTTCGTCGTTTTTGCAGCTGGATCGAATTCGCGGAGTGCATTGCCTCTTAATGTTGCAACATATAGCTTGCCTTCATGTGCCGCCATGCCTGATGGTGCCCATGTATCGCTGCTGGACTGGAAAATCGGTGTTTCCATGCCCTGGTTTGTTTTATCGCCGGTGATCTCCGGCCAGCCGTAGTTTTTCCCTGCTTCTATCTGATTGATTTCATCGTGGGCGGATGGCCCGTGCTCGCTGGCATACATCGTTCCATCCTCTGACCAGGCGATGCCTTGCGGATTGCGGTGGCCGTAGCTGTATACATATGAATCTTCGAATGGATTATCTGCGGGAACAGTTCCATCAAGGTTCATCCGCAGGATTTTTCCGCCAAGCGAGGATAAATCCTGGGCAATTTCCGGCTTTGTTGCGGCATCACCTGTTGTGGCATATAATTTTCCGTCACTGCCGATTTTCAGCCTGCCGCCATGATGGAAGCGTCCGCTCGGGATTTGATCCAGCAGCAGCCTGCCTTCGTTCCATTCATCATTTTTCAAAGTCAGTTCGACAATCCGATTGTACTGGCCGGTGTCATTCTCGTATGTGTAGTAGGCAAATGCCTTGTTGGATTGCTCGAAGTCGGGTGCGATCACGAAGCCAAGCAATCCGGCTTCAGCGGCCTGGGACAATCCTTTTTTCAAAGAAACCTTTTGCCTTGTCGTGCCGCCGCTATCGATTTTCACAATCGAACCGGGACGCTCACTTAAGTAAAATGTGTCATTGATTTTGTTGATCGACCACGGCACTTGCAGATTTTCTGCCACAACCTCAAGCTCGCCAACCCGGGCAACAGCTTCCTCGTCACCTTGGTTTTCAATCTCTTCACCGGCAGGTTTTGTTTCTTCATCACTGCCAGTACATCCTGATAAAACCATCAGCATCGCCAGCAGCACATACAAGATTCTTTTCATGTCACCAGTCCTTTCTTAAATCAGTCTGCCAACACCTTCATAATCGCCTTTCCTACACCGCTCTCTTCATTTGTCATGGTCACTTCGCCGCACAGGACTTTGATTTCTTCAGCTGCGTTGCCCATCGCGACTGGCTTCCCGACTTTTTCAAGCATCGACACATCATTGAAATTATCTCCGAGGGCCATCGTTTCTTCGAGGCTGATCCCCCTTGATTGAACGAATTTTTCCAGGGCGATGCCTTTTTGGGCGTCAAGGCTTGTGATCTCGATATTTTCCCGTCCGGATGAACTCACTGCCAACCCGGCGATTTCCTTCAAACCAGACCTGGCAGCACCAAGTTTGGCATCATCGAGCGAAAAGGCCAAAAGCTTGTAGATTTCATATTGATCGTCCTCGAATAAATGGTCATACTGATCAATCTTCGTAATCAGTCCTTTATGTACCCTTTCCTCAGCTGCCGCGGCAATCTGCTCGATTGGCACTTCTGGATTGGCTGTTGAAAAAATATCCACGATGATCGAAATTGCTTTATCTTCGTCTTCTGTGAATGTGCCTTGATTTGTATACATCTCGAAGTAGACACCATTTTCCACAAGACGCAGTGCAGCCTGGCGGGCCTTAGCCTTGTCCAGCGGATTGGAGGCCACAACTTCGCCCGCTACCGAGCGGATTTCAGCACCATTCACACAGATCATCGGCAGCTTAAGTCCGGCTTCCTCCACCACGAATCTTGCTTCCTGGTAAGAGCGCCCGGTTGCTACCACTACTTCAACCCCCTGCTCCTTCGCCTTTAAAATCGCTTCGCGGTTTTCAGGTGTAATCTCCTGTGTCGCCGTCAATAATGTTCCATCCATATCTGTTGCTATGCACTTAATCATGTCTTCACCTTCTGCAGTTATTTTTCAGTATTATCATCCATGATAGACCTTCAAACCCGTCACAAGCAAATAATACGTGTATATACATCACGCTGTGGTTTTAGCCTAGGGAATCTAACTTTTTTGCAAGCTAAAATTCTCTGAAACTTTCATATTGTCATGTTGAAAATCATATGCTATTATGTAGCCACAAGCTGCAATCGTTTGCATATAAGGATAGCATTATTGCATTTTCCTCAAAGAGTCCTGTTATATCAACATATACAGGATTTCCGCCCTTCATATGTAAGCGTTTTAAAAGTGTTGTATATATTCAATATCTTCTCTGAATCTACGCAAAATATGCAAACGCTTTCGGAAACGCATGTGATTGCATGCCAAAAAAACAAAAAATTTGGGGGTATCTCAGCAATGAAAGCAAAAAAGCTATTTCCAGCAGTTCTTTCTCTTGGGCTTCTAGTTGGCGGCGGTCTGGCAGGATGTTCATCCGACGATGACGCGAAAAAATCAGGAGATGGCGGCGGCGATCAAGTTACCGTTGACATTTTCCAATTCAAGGTAGAATTCAAGGATCAGTTCGAAGACCTAGCAAAAGCTTATGAAGATGCACATAAGGATGTAGACATCAACATCACAACTGTGGGCGGCGGCGAAGATTACGGTGCAGCACTTAAATCCAAGTTCGCTTCAGGCAATGAACCTGCAATTTACAACGTCGGCGGACCGCAGGATGTTGAGGACTGGAAAGAGAAGCTTGCAGACCTTTCTGATACAAAAGCAGCAAAAGCTGCCCTAAGCGGAACTCTTGAAGGCGTAACGAAAGACGACAAAGTTCTTGGACTTCCATACAACCAGGAAGGATATGGCTTCATCTATAATAAAAGCATTTTTGAAAAAGCAGGGATCGATCCTAAGAGCATCACTAGCTACAGCGCTCTAGAAGAAGCAGTTAAGACACTTGACAGCAAGAAGAAAGACCTTGGCCTTACATCTGTATTCGCTCTTCCTGCTAAAGAAACTTGGGTAACAGGACTTCACCTTTCAAACGTATTCCTTGCACCTGAATTTGACCAGAACGTAATCAATGCATTCGAAGCTAAGGAAGTTACTTTCAAGCATGGCGATGCGTTCAAGAAGATTCTTGACCTGCAAAACAAATACTCTGACCAGCCTACTGTAAGCCTTGACTATGCGAAGCAGGTTGAAGAGCTATTCTCTACTGGCAAAGCAGCGATCATCCAGCAAGGTAACTGGGTATCTGGTTCAATCGCTGGAATCGACGAAGAGCTTGCTAACAGCGGCGTTGGCATCCTTCCGATCCCTGTTGAAGGCTACAAAGAAGATTCAATCCCTGTAGGTGTACCAATGTACTGGGCTGTAAACAGCAACAAGGATGACAAAGAAGTAGCAGCAGCTAAGGAATTCCTAGACTGGTTATATACTTCTGAAGAAGGCAAGACTGCCGTCATCGAAGACTTCAAATTCATTCCTGCCTACGAAGGATATGACGCTGGCAAGATCTCTGACCCTCTTGCAAAAGAAATCTATGAATACTCTTCAGCTGGCAAGACTTTGGCTTGGACTTTCATGGGTTACCCAACTGGCTGGGGGCAAGAAAAGCTTGGTGTCAACATCCAGAAGTACGTAAGCGGCGAAATGAGCTGGGATGAACTTGTAAAAGAGTCTTCCAAAGCATGGGCAGACGCTCGTAAATAATAGCTTTTCACCAGAGAAGGAAACAGAACGGCCGCGGCTGTTTTGTTTCCTATCTTTTTTCTAAAGAGGCGCTTGCTCCATCGCTGAATCAGGCGGAATTATGAAAAAGCCCCGCTGCCGGTTTTTTCATAATTCTTCTGCAGCGCTAGTGAGCACCTTTTATTTAACTAGATTATTACACCATTAAGAATAGGAGGATTTACAGATGCGCAACCGGAATCTTTGGTACTGGCTTTTCCTTGCACCAGCTTTGCTTGCCCTGGCTGTGGTGGTTCTTCTGCCGCTAGCTTACGGCGTTTATTATTCATTTACAGACTGGAATGGGATTAAGACCCCATCTTTTGTAGGTCTTGAACACTATAAAGCACTTTGGGCTGAAGAAGAATTTAGGAATGCCCTGTGGTTCACTACA
Source organism: Mesobacillus thioparans (assembly GCF_965138835.1). Classification (NCBI taxonomy): domain Bacteria; kingdom Bacillati; phylum Bacillota; class Bacilli; order Caryophanales; family Bacillaceae; genus Mesobacillus; species Mesobacillus thioparans. Next base: position 227,471 of record NZ_CBCSFH010000003.1, read on the forward strand.
AAATTCACTGTCGTTTCTGTGTTCCTGATCAACTTTTTTGGCCTCTCCCTGGCTTTGCTGGTCACACAGAAATTCAGGACGAACAATATCCTGAGAACGATTTTCTTCATGCCGAATCTGATCGGCGGCTTGATTTTAGGTTTCATCTGGCAGTTCATTTTCACGAAGGTTTTCGCCAGCATTGGTGAGCTGATCGGCGTGGAAGGCCTCCAGGGGTGGCTGTCGACTGAGACAACAGGTTTCTGGGCAATGGCAATTTTGATGAGCTGGCAAATGGCTGGTTACATCATGGTCATCTATATCTCCTTCCTTGAAGGGGTGCCGCAGGAATTGCTTGAAGCGGCTGAAATTGACGGAGCGAACAGCTTCCAGCGCTTTTACCATGTCACGTTCCCGCTGGTCATGCCAGCATTCACGGTCAGCTTGTTCCTGACACTGTCCAACTCTTTCAAGCTTTATGACCAGAACCTGTCGCTAACTGGCGGAGGCCCTTACAACTCCACCCAGATGGTCGCGATGGAAATTTTCAAGACGGCATTCGTCGAAAACGCGATGGCTTTCGCACAGGCAAAAGCGGTCATCTTCTTCCTGATCGTCGCTGCCATTTCGTTGACACAGGTGTATATCAATAAGAAACGGGAGGTCGAGATGTAATGAAAAAGAAGAAGCAAAGCAGAATCCTTCTGGAAATTCTCGGCATCATCCTTGCACTGATCTGGCTATCCCCGTTTTATTTGATGATCGTTAACTCTTTTAAAACAAAGCGTGAAATGTTCGAAGATACTTTGAAGCTTCCGGACGTTTTTACATTCGATAACTATACGGTCGCATTTGAGCGCCTTGATTTTATCAAAACATTCTTCAACTCTTTGCTGATTACCGTGCTTGCAGTTGCCGTGATCATCATTTTCTCCTCGATGGCTGCGTATGCACTGTCAAGACGAGGCGGAAAAACAAGCGGAATCATCTTCATGCTGTTCGTTGCAGCGATGCTGATTCCATTTCAATCAGTTATGATCCCGCTTGTATCCATTTTCGGAAAGCTTGAGATGCTGAACAGAGCTGGACTGGTTTTCATGTACCTTGGTTTTGGCGCGAGCCTGTCGATCTTCCTTTATCATGGAACATTGAGCGGTATTTCAAAATCACTCGATGAAGCGGCGACAATCGACGGCGCGAACCGGTTCCAGATTTTCTGGTATATCATTTTCCCGATGTTGAAGCCCGTTTCGGTCACTGTGGCAATTTTGAACATCATCTGGATCTGGAACGACTACCTGCTCCCTTCTCTTGTCATCAACCAGCAGGGAATGGAAACAATACCGCTTAAGATGTTCTTCTTCTTTGGTGAATATACGAAGCAATGGCATCTGGCGCTGGCAGGATTGACGATCGCGATCATCCCGGTCATCATCATTTACTTCTTCCTGCAAAAGCAGATCATCAAGGGAGTTTCAGAAGGTTCGGTAAAATAATCGATACTATAGGAGAGACGACCAATGGCAGTCACAATCAAAGATGTAGCCAGGGCAGCCGGTGTGTCACCTTCCACCGTTTCCCGGGTAATCGGGGACCATCCTCACATCAATGACGAAACGAAGAAACGTGTGCGTAAAGTGATGGATGAACTGGGGTATCATCCTAATTACCAGGCACGCAGTCTCGTTGGAAAAAGTACAGAAACGATCGGGATCGTCATGCCTAATTCGGCCACCCAGGCATTGCAGAATCCCTTTTTCCCTGAAGTCATCAGAGGAATCAGCATGAAAGCCCATGAACACCAATTCGGGGTATATTTAACAACCGGCATTACAGATGAGGAAATTTACGAGCAGGTTGTTTCGATGGTCCAGGGTCGACGGGTTGACGGAATCATCCTTCTGTACTCAAAGACAGACGACAAGATCATGAACTATCTGCTGAAACAAAAATTCCCTTTTACTGTCATCGGCCGGCCGAGCAAGAACGCCGAGCGGATTACCTATGTCGACAATGATAATATCTATATCACCAGGCAAGTGACAGACTATCTGATCAGCCTTGGCCATAAAAGAATTGCGTTTATCGGTGTCAATACTGAATATGTTTTCACGATTGACCGGCTCGAAGGCTTCAAACAGGCCCATGAGGAAGCTGGAATACCTTTTGATCAGGAATATATCATCCATGAACAATGCTTGAAATCCGGGGGAAAGGAAGGCATCCAGTCGTTCCTATCCTCTCATGAGCCCCCTACTGCCCTGGTAGTAGCGGATGATTTTACAGCGATCGAGCTGATGAGTTACTCGGAGGAATTAAATATTACGGTGCCGGATGATATTTCGATTGTCAGCTTCAATGATGTACCGCTGGCAGAGCATATGAAGCCTCAGCTGACCTCGGTCAATATCGATATTTTCCAGCTGGGATTCGAAGCGGCTAACTGTTTAATCGATCTCATCAAAAATCCGGACTCTTTGCCGAAGCGAATCACAATACCGGCAAAAATAATTGAGCGAAAATCTTGCAGTGCGATAAATAAGTAAGTTCCAGACAGTGCAGAATGATTAATATGAAATGACAGGTTACATCAGGATCAAACAAAGAAATGAGGGTTCACATTTGAAACATACATGGTGGAAAGAGGCTGTTGCCTATCAGGTATATCCGAGGAGTTTCATGGATTCCAACGGCGACGGCATCGGTGATTTGCAAGGAATGATTTCAAAGCTTGATTACTTGAAGGATTTAGGAATCGATGTCATCTGGATTTGCCCGATGTATAAGTCCCCTAATGACGATAATGGGTATGATATCAGTGATTATCAGGATATCATGGATGAGTTCGGGACGATGGAGGATTTTGACCAACTGCTTGCCGAGACGCACAAGCGCGGCATGAAGCTGATCATCGATCTTGTCATCAACCACTCGAGCGATGAGCATCAATGGTTCATCGAGTCCCGCGAATCCAAGGACAGCCCGAAGCGCGACTGGTATATCTGGCGCGACGGCAAGGATGGCGCTGAGCCGAACAACTGGGAGAGCATTTTTGGCGGCTCTGCATGGGAGTATGATGAGGCGACAGACCAGTACTTCCTGCACATCTTCTCCCGCAAACAGCCTGACCTGAACTGGGAAAACAAAGAAGTTCGCACGGCATTGTACGACATGATCAACTGGTGGCTTGATAAGGGAATCGATGGTTTCCGTGTGGACGCGATCAGCCATATCAAAAAGGAAGAAGGCCTGAAGGATATGCCAAATCCTGAAGGGCTTCAGTATGTGTCATCCTTTGATAAGCATATGAATGTCGACGGAATCCAGACTTTCCTTGAGGAGCTGAAACAGGAGACCTTCTCTAAATACGACATCATGACCGTTGGCGAAGCAAATGGCGTCAGCATCGAGGAAGCGGATCTCTGGGTCGGCGAGGAACAGGGCAAGTTCAATATGGTCTTCCAATTTGAACACCTTGACCTGTGGGACTCTGAAAAGAAAGCACTCGATCTGGCAAAATTGAAGAATACTTTTACCCGCTGGCAAAAAGGCCTTGAAGGCCATGGCTGGAATGCGTTATTCATCGAAAACCATGATAAGGCGCGAATCGTTTCAACCTGGGGAGATGACAAAGAGTACTGGCGCGAAAGTGCGACAGCGCTTGCGGCAATGTACTTCCTGATGCAGGGAACTCCATTCATCTATCAGGGACAGGAAATTGGCATGACGAATGTCCAGTTCCCGTCAATTGAAGATTATGATGATGTCGCCATCAAGAACCTTTACAACATCCGACGTGAAAACGGTGTGCCACATGAAGAAATCATGGACTTTATCTGGGCAACAAGCCGTGACAATTCACGGACACCTATGCAATGGTCAGATGCCGAAAATGCCGGGTTCACAACTGGAAATCCATGGCTTGGCATGAACCCGAATTACACAGAGGTCAATGTCGAAGCACAGCTCAAGGACCAGGACTCCATCCTTCATTTTTACAAGAAAATGATTCAGATGAAGAAAACCCATGAAGTGTTCAATTACGGCACATATGATTTGGTGCAGGAAGCTCATGAGCAGGTGTATGCATATACGCGCACACTGGACGACGAGCAGGCGATTGTCATCTCGAACCTGTCTGCTGAGCCGGCAAGCTTTGCATTCGAAGGCTTTCAGTTTGAGACAAGTAAGCTTGTGCTCAATAATTATCAAGTGGAAGAGCATAGACCTGCGGCAGAATTTACGCTCAAGCCTTTTGAAACACGGGTTTATATTAAATAATGAGAAAGGGAGTGCCCTATTGGAGGCACTCCCTTTGCTTTATACCATTAAAAACGTTTGATAAATAACCTCTTCCCGATCCTGCATTTTCACATGCTCTTCTATATGAATCCCCGGCTGCAGATAAACTTTTTCCCAAATGAACGAAAACGAATCAAATTCAAAACTGCCATCTTCGCTTATCGTAAGTCCATTTGTATAGGTTGATAAATCGTGAAGATACAAAGAGTGCAGGTTCCTTAATACGTGTTTTTGTTCTGGATTTACGTTTTCCAGTATTACATTCATTCGTTCTTCTCCTATGAAAATAAGATAATAGTCCTATTAAAAATTCCTCGTTCAGAGAAGGATTCCTCCTGTAAATATTGAATTTGACTAAATAGATGCCTGTTTGCAGTTTAGCTTGCTAGCTTTAGGAGAATATAACACAGGAAGGAACTGGACTGATAAAAGTGTTGGCAAATCAGGAGTAATGCATTAAAATGATTTTTGGCTTATAAATATGTATTAAGGGTGAATGAATTTTGGAAAAACCATTGCGTAAAACGAGATCAACAGGGGATTTATTAGCATTCATCATCCCCTCTTTAATAGGAATATTCTTTTTCATGGTCCCGATTTCCTATAAAGGAGAAATCACGATTCCAATCGCGGTATTGTCAGGCTGGGTCCAGGACTTGCTTGGCGGCACGCTGCCGGCGATCATGACAGTGATCATCGTTCTGACTTTGATTGGGACTTTATTGATTAAAACACTAAGACCAGAAATATTGAATCGCAATCATTTTCTTAAAGCGTTATTCGATGTACCGACAATCTGGCTTGGTGCGCGCATCTTGGGCGCGATTTTCGCCATCATGACGTTATTCAAATTAGGACCTGAAGCCGTTTGGTCGCCGAACACAGGCGGACTGCTGCTCAATGACCTTTTACCAATCCTGTTCGCTGTCTTCCTGTTTGCGGGCTTGTTCCTTCCGTTGCTCCTGAACTTCGGTTTGCTCGAGTTATTTGGAACATTGCTGACAAAAGTGATGCGTCCGATTTTCAAATTGCCTGGCCGCTCTTCGATTGACTGTCTGACTTCATGGCTTGGTGACGGCACGATCGGTGTCCTGCTGACAAGCAAGCAGTATGAAGAAGGCTATTATACAAGAAGAGAAGCAGCTGTCATCGGGACGACCTTCTCGGTTGTTTCGATCACGTTCAGCCTGGTTGTCATTTCCCAGGTCAATCTGGCTCACATGTTCGTCCCCTTCTATCTTACGGTGACGGGTGCTGGCGTCGTTGCTGCGATCCTGCTCCCGAGAATCCCGCCGCTATCAAGGAAAAAGGATACGTATTTCGTGGAGCAGAACAATGATTACTCTGAGGAAAACATTCCAGATGGCTACACACCATTCTCCTGGGGGATGGCACAGGCAGTCGAAAAAGCAAGCACTAATAAAAGCTTCAAGGATTTCTTCCTTGCCGGCATCCGCAATATCCTCGATATGTGGATGGGTGTTGCGCCGATCGTCATGGCGCTTGGAACATTAGCGCTGATTGTCGCGGAATACACACCAGTATTCCAATGGCTTGGTATGCCGTTCATCCCGCTGCTTGAACTGATGCAGGTCCCTGAGGCAAAAGCTGCATCCGAGACACTGATCGTCGGCTTTGCAGACATGTTCCTCCCTTCGGTTATCGGTGCCGATATCGCCAGCCCGATGACAAGGTTCATCGTTGCCGCTGTATCCGTAACCCAGCTTATCTACATGTCAGAGGTCGGCGGATTATTGCTAGGATCAAAAATTCCCGTAAGCTTCGGGGAACTGTTCATCATTTTCCTCCAGCGTACGATTGTAACATTGCCAATCATCGTATTGGTTGCGCATATGCTTTTTTAAAACGATTAGTAACAAATAATCATCGAATGAACGTAAAGTAAAATAAAATAGCCTTTGAAAACCGGTTGGTGCGATTCCAGCCGGTTTTTACTTTTGTGAAGGCTCTTTTCTCAAACTTTTTTGATATTCGCTACAATATGGATTGAATTACCTAAGATCGTCCACACAATTCACGACTATTATGTGAAAAGAGCTTGCAAACTTAGTAACGACATACACAATGGCTATTATCACTAAAAAAAGGCTTTAAGATTTTAACAACAATCTTTAAACAGCCTTGTGAAAGCAACAAAGTAAAAAGAGAAGCGATTCGCTTCTCTTTTCACTTCTTCTTATCTAACACTGAAATGACCTGATCTGTCTCAGGTTTATGCCGAAGTAGACCCATCCGCGGCGGCGGCTCCATCTCCAGCCGGCAACTGAATTGCGGCCGAGGAAGACTGGATAGAACCAGAAGCTTCTGCCATCAATCAGCCAAATATAAGTGAATCGGAACATGCATCGGCGGATTCCGCCTGGGTCAACTGCAAAGGCTGTTGCCTGTTCCTGCGGCACGAAGGCTGGCGGCGGGGACGATGGCGGCCCTCCTGCCTGGCCTCCTCCTGGTGTGCCGCCGGGAACTCCACCGGGACTGCCTGGGAATCCACCTGGTCCTCCAGGGAATCCGCCTGGGCTGCCTGGAAACCCACCAGGTCCACCCGGAAATCCTCCTGGGCTGCCTGGAAATCCCCCGGGACCTCCAGGAAACCCTCCTGGTCCACCCGGAAATCCTCCTGGGCTGCCTGGGAACCCGCCGAATGTCCTCATATCCACATTCTGGTCGTACTCATTTTCATAACAGTCATAATCATCTTCATAATGTTGACTCGGTCCGTATGGGTAGAAGTTGTTGTTATTCAAACTCATATCCCCTCTCTTGATGTATTCCATGTAAACTATGCGAAACGCCCAGTTTGGTGCTAATTTGCACTAAGGTTTTCAAATTCTTTTTTGATCTGGCCGGTGATTTCGTCCACCTTTGCAAAGTCCATGGCTCCGATATAGATACTTTCGAGTTGGTCGCGAAGTTCTTTTGCATAGGCCAGTGAGGCGATTGCTTCGTTCATTTTGTCTTTATATCTTCCGCCGACATCCTTGATTTCTGCGGCGTACTTCTCATCGGTTCCCGGAGCGATAAGTTCTTCGTACATATCGATGATTTCATCCGTTTCTCTTTCCGGGAAATATTCATGCGGTGCCGTGCTGTCAAAAATCGCAAAATCGAGCTCGCGGACAATCACCATATCAAGGCTGTGGGGATCGAATCCGCAGTGGTAAACTTCTACATCGTATCCCCGGGATTGTGCTTCTGCAGCCAATTTTTTCAGCATCGTCGACTTTCCAGATCCGGGACGGCCTTTGATGAAATACCTTTTACCGACTGTTTCTGTCAGGTTCGGGACAAAATCGACTGCGCCAACAGGTGTGGCTGCGCCAAGGAACCGGTCATATACCCGCCCACTTCCCGTTGCTGACCTCGTGTCGCCAAAGAAATTTTTAATCAATCTGTTTGTCAGAACATTCGCTTTTTCAAAGTCCATATTTTCAATATAGATCTTTTCCCATTCATCATGGATTCTCAGCGCTTCAGCAAAAAGGCTGTATGCACGGTTGAATGCTCCGCTGATTTTTCCAGACAGTTCCTGGATCTTCTGCTTATGTTCCTGCAGCTTCCCGGAATTCCATGCTTCCCCAAGATTGATATACTCCTCGACCGCTCCGGGAGCCTTAGGCTCGATAACATGAGGCGCTGTGCCGTCCACAATTCCCGCGTTCAGTTCAGGAATCAGTACACCATCAATCGATCTATTATCTGAGGAACAATGCAGAAATTGAACATCATATCCTTTTTCCTGCCATTCACTCCCGATCTTTTTCATGAGTGATGACTTACCTGTTCCCGGACCGCCCTTCAATATGAACAACCGTGACAAGCCTTGCAAGCTTGAGTCATACAAGCTGTAAAAACCCCGTGCTGTGTTGCCGCCGGCAAAAAAATTGAGGATTTTTCCCGTCATATAATCGCACTCCCTCCAGCCGTTGATCATAACGGCAAGTTTCTGCTTCCCCCTTACTATATGCAGGGCATAGGCGCTGGGTGAATGCCCAGATTGATACTGTACCTGTCCTTTTATTTCTTAATGCAAAAAAACCTGTGCAGCAATCATTTATAGTGACTGTTGCACAGGTTTAAAGTGATTCTTCTATTTTATCAAGTTTTCATATCTACCACTTGTAGCATTGAGTAATTGTTCCGGTGCCAGCTCGACCTGGAAGCCGATTTTCCCGGCACTGACGATGATGGTCTCAAGTTCCTGTGCGCTCCCATCCAAAAACGTAGGATAGTTCTTTTTCATGCCGACTGGTGAGCAGCCGCCGCGGATATAGCCGGTGAATTTCTGGATATCCTTGACCGGCAGCATTTCTACCTTCTTCTCGCCAGCTGCCTTTGCCGCCTTTTTCAAATCCAGCTCCGCTTCAACCGGAATGACAAAGACATATAAATTCTTGCTTGCCCCTACTGCCACAAGCGTCTTGTAGACCTGTGCGGCATCGCGGCCGATCTTGCCGGCAACCGCAACACCGTCTATCTTGCCGTCATTCGCGTCATAAGTAAGGATCTCATACGGCACCTTTTGCGTATCGAGGATCCGCATCGCATTCGTTTTAACCTTCGCCATCCTGGTCCCTCCCAAACTGAGGTTTTTAGGTTCATTTTACCTTATACTTCCAGTCAGGCACAATGACCATCAACGCTTGAGACTCTTCAGGGTGTCGTGAACATTCACTGCCTTCCTGCCGATAGAAAAATACGTCAGTCCAGCTGTTTCTGCCTCTTCAAGGCCATAGCAATTCCGGCCGTCAAAAATAATCGGCTGCCTCATCAATAACGGATAGCGCCCTAAATCGTATTCTGTTATTTGCGGCCATTCGGTCATGATGAACACCGCATCTGCTCCTTTGATGGCAGTGTCAGCATTTTCAGCATAATAAAGCTTGCTGCCAAAAAGATCTGAGACCTTGCCGGAAGCAGCCGGATCATAAACAGAGATATCTGCCTGTTCCCCCAGCAGACTGGTGATCAGCTCAACGGCAGGCGCCTCCCGGATATCATCGGTATGCGGCTTGAACGCAATGCCCAGCACGGCCACCCTTTTTCCCTGAAGGCTCCCAAACAGCTCCTTCGCTTTATGGAAAAGCTGTTGTTTCTGCCTGCTGTTCACCTCGATGACGGACCGCAGGATTTTAAAGTCATAATCATAGTACTCCGTCAGTTTTTCCAGCGCCTTCGTATCCTTCGGGAAACAGGATCCGCCATAGCCAATCCCCGCGTTTAAAAACTGGCTGCCAATACGATGGTCCATGCCCATTCCCTTTGCCACATCCTCAATATTGGCACCCGTATGTTCACATAAATTCGCGATTTCATTTATAAAACTGATTTTCGTCGCCAGGAACGCATTGGAAGCATACTTGATGAGCTCCGCACTGCGGACATCTGTCTGTATTACAGGCCTGCCAAATGGTTCATACAGCTTTGCCACCGCGCGGCCCGCCTCATGATCATCTGCCCCGATGACAATCCGGTCCGCGTGGAAGGTATCAAGAATGCCCGAGCCCTCGCGGAGGAACTCAGGATTTGAAACGACGCTTACCCGCAGTTCACTCGGTATAATCGCCTCCAGCTGTTTCCTCACACGTTCATTTGTCCCTACAGGCACCGTGCTTTTAATGACAATGACTCCATCCCTGTCCAAACTCTTGCCAATCGAGGCAACCGCGGCATCCAGGTATCCCAGATTCGCCGACCCGTCTTCATTTTCAGGCGTTCCGACAGCGATGAAAATATAGTCAGCCTTCCTGCAGGCGTTTGTTGATTCATTTGTAAAATAAAGCCGGCCCTCCGCAAGATTCCTTTTCAGCATCTCCTCAAGGCCAGGCTCATAAATAGGGCAATTCCCTTCAGAAAGGGCAGTGATTTTATCTCCATCTATATCAAAACAAGTGACATTGTAACCCATTTCGGCAAAACAAACACCGGTGACAAGGCCAACATAGCCTGTCCCAAAAACTGCGATTTCCATATTGGCCTCCGTAACTTTTTATTCTTTATTTTATCATGCTGCACCCGCAATCCTGGCCAATTCGCTTAATTTGGCAAAAACTTGTCTATGTAAATTTTTAGGGGGTAAAAGGAAAACTAGCATGATTCTCACTAAAATAGGAAAAATTAGTGATTATGAAGACTTTTAAGGAGGATTGTTGATGAACGATTATACTTCAAAGCTGCCGCGTTTCCCTGAGCCTTACTGGCGTAAAACAGCTGAACTGCCTTCTTTTCCGAAGCTGCAGGAGGACCTGAAGACAGACGTTGCGATTATTGGCGGAGGGATCACTGGCTTGACCTCTGCCTACCTGCTGGCGAAGGCTGGCGCAAAAGTGGCCTTAATTGAAGCCGGCAGCATTTTAAACGGCACCACCGGACATACAACCGCAAAGGTGACCGCACAGCACGGGTTGATTTATGACGAGCTGATCAGCCACTTTGGTGAGGATCAGGCACGTCTTTACTATCAGGCCAACTATGACGCGATGCAGTTTGTCAAAAATCTCGTCAAAGAACAGCAGATCGATTGCGACTTTTCCGACGAAGATGCTTATTTATATACCAATTCTGATAAGGAAATGGAAAAGCTGCTGAAGGAATTCAAGGCCTATGAAAAACTGGGCGTGGTGGGCAGTGAGTATGTTTCCGAGGTGCCGATTCCGGTCGATGCGATGGCTGCGATTGTCATGCGGAACCAGGCTCAGTTCCACCCGCTGAAATTTTTGAAACATCTGGTGGAGCGTTTTACGGAAATGGGTGGCCAGATTTATGAAAATACAACCGCAGTTGATATGGAGGAAGGCTCTGAGCCTGTTGTGACCACAAGAGACGGACATAAGGTGCACTGCAATCAGATGATCATCAGCACCCACTTCCCTTTTTACGATCTAAAAGGGTTCTATTTTTCAAGGATGCAGGTCCATCGTTCCTATGTGCTCGCTGTTAAGACCGAAAAGGAATTCCCGGGCGGCATGTACATCAATGCCGAGACACCGTCACGCTCCCTGCGCTATACAGACTGGAATGGCGAAAAACTGGTGCTGTTCGGCGGAGACAGCCATATCACCGGACAGGATGATAATACGCACCAGTATTATGAAGCACTCGAGGGGTTCGCAGCCAAGACATTCGGCGTTAAGGAAATCCCATTCCGCTGGAGCGCGCAGGACCCGACGACGCTTGATAAAATTCCTTTCGTCGGCAAATACTCATCAAGCACAGATAACATCTTTGTTGCCACAGGCTACCGGAAATGGGGAATGAGCAACGGCATCAATGCCGCGCTGCTCATGTCCGATCTTATCCTAAGGAAAGACAATCCGTATGTGGACGTTTTCGAACCGCAAAGATTCCATGCAAAACCTGATGTGGCGACATTCGTTGCTGACAATGCCACCGTCGCAAAGGAACTGGTTAAAGGGAAACTGGAGCGGCCATCAACCAATCCCGAAAGCCTTAGCAACGACGAAGGTGCTGCCGTAACAGTCAACGGCAAACGGGCAGGAGCCTATCGCGACGAAAACGGCCAGCTGCACGTCGTCGATACCACCTGTACCCACATGGGCTGCGAGCTAAAATGGAACAACGGCGATCGCACCTGGGATTGCCCATGCCACGGCTCACGCTTCTCCTATAAGGGAGATGTCATTGACGGCCCTGCCGAACTGCCGCTGGAAAAAGTCGATTTGGAATAAAGCAAAGCCGCCATTCACGTTTGAGTGGCGGCTTACCTTTTGTTTTGTCCAGCAGGGAGGCATGTCCCCGACCGGGAATATCTTGCTGCCAACCGGGAATAAAGTGGACTCAACTGGGATTATAATGATTCCAACTGGGAATATCCTGCTCCATTAGGAGGTATCTTGCTCGAAAATGGGATACATTGATTCCAACTGGAGATATTTTTCTCTCAATTGGAGATATTCTGCTTCCAACTGGAGATATCCTCTCTCCCAATCAATATTGCCTCGCTCCCAATCGGGACAGATTGCTTTCACAAGGATGAAACAACCTTCTAATAGCTAATTATCCCTTTTCCGCTAAAAGTGTTTTATGAATCCAGATGCTGGCCTGCATGCCATCTCCCATCGCGATTGTTGTCTGCTCGGAATGGGCTACCAGGTCCCCTGCGGCCCAGACGTTCTCGACATTGGTCATTTTCGTACGCGGGTCGACTAATACATGCTTGTTTTTATGAAGATCGACGCCAAGTTGCTGCGCGAGCTGTGATTTCACTTCATTCCCGCCGAAGGCTATGAAGCCGCGTTCTGAAGTCAGTTCCTCACCGTTTGCAAGCAGAATTCCTTTAAAGTCAGGACCGTCTGCCAATACCTTTTCAATCGGCCCTTCAACATACTTAATTCCCTTTTCCTTCAGGGCTGACAATGCATCCTCGTCCACTTCTTTGTTTTCATGATTCACATACGTGAGCTTATCGGTGAAATAATTCAAGGTCAGTGCCATGTTGGCACCAGGATTACCCGATCCCATCACGATTGTCGACTTGTCCTTCACTTCATGTCCATCGCAATCCGGACAGACATACACGCTGATTCCCAAGGTAGGCATCAGATCCGGAAAAGGAGGAATCCGGTCCATCACTCCTGTGGCGAGAAGCAATGTCTTCGCATTATAAGTGTTCCCGTTCCCGTCCTTCACTTTAAAGCCTTCCGCTGTTTTCTGTGCGTCTTCAGCCTTACCGATCACAAACTCCACACCATACTGTGCAGCCTGTTTTCGGCCGATTTCCCGTAACTGAGGGCCGCTGACACCATCCGGATAGCCCAGGATATTATGATAGCTCTGGCATAATGCCGACCGTCCATCCCCTGCATCAAGCACCATTGTTTTATGATTATAACGTCCGAGCTGAATCGCCGCCTGCAGTCCGGCAATCCCGCCTCCAACGATAAGGCAATCGTACATACTGCTACACCGTCCTTTTTAAAAATTCCCATAGTAGCATATTTCCCTGTTGAAGAGCGGATAATCCCGCAAATGTATTCTGAATGTTTTTACTAACACTAGTTTTGTTCGAAGACGCCAAAATAGCTAACTTAGGCACTATGGTATACGTTATAATGAAGTTGAGGTGGATAATAATGACAAATACCTTTATGAAAGAATCAAGAATCTTGCTTTTTGCCAGTTTAGCCTCTTTGATTCTGGCAACGAATTTCATCCTTTACCAAACACCGGTGTTCGGGCCGGTACCAGAGGGTGCAGTCATCGGTTCACTGCTGGACCTGTTGATCATTTTGCCTCTCTTAACCTACTTCATGGTCATTCGCAAAAGGTATTCAATCAAATATATGGGACTCGTCGTATTCGCAGGCTTTGCCATTGCCTACTTCATCGTCCCTCAGCATCATTTATCAGCTTATCCTTTTCTTCCCTATCTTTTAATGGTTTCCGAAGGCGCATTCCTGCTATTCGAGCTTTATATAGCCTATACTGTTGTCACAAGGCTGCCGAAACTGGTAAAAGAATATAAAACCCTGGCAAGCCGAAATTCGTTCTTTCTTTTCAACATTCGAAAGGCTGTTGAAACAAGCCTGCCGGGTCATCGTGCTGCCAAAATCCTTGTCACTGAATTTTCCCTGTTCCACTACGCGCTTTTTTCCTGGAAAAAGAAAGTTCAGATTGAGCAAGGCACGGCTTTTACCTATCATCAAAAAACAACCGTGAATGCTGTCTACATCATGATTATCCATGCCATCGCAATCGAATCAGTGGGACTGCACTACTTCCTTCACAGCTGGAACCCCATCGTGTCTTACATCCTTCTGTTTTTGAATATATATGGAGTCCTTTTCATCCTGGCCGAACTCCAGGCGACTAGATTGACTCCATTCCTGCTGACAGAAAATCACTTGTTATTGCAGACAGGTTTTTCAAAATCAATGCATTTGCCTTTAAGGAATATCAAGGAAATCAAACCTTATAACGGACCGGAAAAATTCAGCAGAAAAGAGCAAGCCTTGCTTTTGGATGCCAGGGTGCCAGATTTGATCCAGGAAAAACCAATGTTCGAAATCCTGCTTCATCAGCCGCAAGATGTCCAGCTTTTGTATGGAATGAAGCGAACAGTGAACCGGATTGTCCTGAATGTCGACGAACCTGATGTGTTTTATCGTGAATTGAAGCTGTCACTCCATGAGTGATCGCTTTTTTTGCGATTAATCTCTCACTTAGCTGCCTGAAATTCCTCATGAAGACTGATAATTACTGATGCAAATGAATAATCTCTCGATAAAGAGGAATAATCTCTCGATTCACAGCGATAATCTCTCGATGAAGCACATTATTCTCTCAAAAAAAGTAAAAACCCAGCCGCACAATTGCGACTGGGTTCTAAAATTTTAGCCATTATACACTTCTACGATTTTCTCAAATGAAAGCTCATCAGTACTTGCATAGACAATATCAGCAATCTCGAAGCTTTCCGTAGGACCGACAGCGACTGCAAACATTCCGGCCGCTTTGATCGCCTGTACGCCCGCTGCTGCATCCTCAACGCCAATGCATGCTTCCGGCTCAACACCAAGCATTTCAGCAGCGCGAAGGAAGACTTCCGGATGCGGCTTGCCGTTCACGACGGTTTTCGCGTCAACGATGATATCAAACTCGGATTTCATTCCGAGCGACTCCATGACGGTGAACGCGTTTTTGCTCGCTGACGCAAGGCCCAGCTTAAGACCTTTTGCCTTAATATCTGCAATCAGTTCCTTGATCGCCGGCAGCAGGTCAGCAGGAGTGATGTTTTGGATTAATGTCAAGTAGTGCTCATTTTTCTTCTCAGCCAATGCTTCTTTTTCCTCAGCTGAAAAATCCCCTGTACGGCCGCCCAGCTCAAGGATCTTTTCGAGAGAATCCATCCGGGATACACCCTTCAGCTCCTCATTGTCCTCGCGGGTAAACGTAATCCCTAAATCCTCCGCCAGCGCCTTCCACGCTAAAAAGTGGTATTCCGCTGTATCCGTAATGACCCCATCAAGGTCAAAAATAAATGCTTGTAATGGTCTAGTCATCGTCAAAACTCCTTTCATGAATCCTTCATGCAGCCTCAGAAACAGATTCTGGACATTTCATTGCGACTCACACACGTAAATGTCCATTAAACCGCTTTTCTTAGACATTTCTACGTCTTCTGCTCTCCAAAATGTCCATTAAATCACGTTTCTTGGACATTTCAACGCCTTCCGCTCTTCAAAATGTCCATTAAATCACGTTTCTTAGACATTTCAACGCCTTGCGCTCTCCAAAATGTCCATTAAATCACGTTTCTTGGACATTTCAACACCTTCCACTCTTCAAAATGTCCATTAAATCACGTTTCTTGGACATTTCTACGTCTTCTGCTCTTCAAAATGTCCATTAAATCACGTTTCTTGGACATTTCAACACCTTCCGCTCTCCAAAATGTCCATTAAATCAATCTTCTCAGACATTTCACCGCAATTCACGCACCTAAATCTTTCCCCAATGAGAGAGACCTTCAGGCTTGCCCAAAGATCTCTGCATCAACTTATTTCAATTTTACAGAAAGCTCGCCTTCTGCAGGGATGGTTACGTCCTCGCCGTATAGTTTCATGGCGAGTTCTGGTCCTTGCTGTGTAAGGACGACGTTTTCCTGGTTCACTTCTACCTTGATGTAGTGGTCGCGGTAGATGATCTTGAAGCTGTATTGATCCCAGGCTTTCGGGATGAATGGCGCGAATGACAGTGTGCCTTCCGCTGTGCGCATGCCTGCGAAGCCCTGGACGATTGCCAGCCATGCACCTGTCATGCTTGTGATGTGCAGGCCGTCTTCTGTATCGTTGTTGTAGTTGTCTAGGTCAAGGCGCGCCGTGCGGTTGTACATTTCGTACGCCTTCTCTTCCATGCCAAGTTCTGCAGCAAGGACTGCGTGGATACTTGGGGATAGGGAAGATTCATGGACGGTCATTGGCTCATAGAACTCAAAGTTGCGGCGCTTTTCTTCTTCCGTGAATTCATGGTTGAAGAAATACAGTCCCTGGAGGACGTCTGCCTGCTTGATGAAGCAGCTGCGCAGGATTTTATCCCATGACCAGTTCTGGTTGATCGGGCGGTCTTCGGCTGCAAGCTCATCCACCGTCTTCAAGTCCTTATCAAGGAATGTATCATGCTGAACAAATACTTCTCTTTCTTCATCGTACGGGAAGTACATTTTTTCGATGATGTCCTGCCATTTCGCCAGCTCTTCATCGGTGAACTCAAGGCCTGCGAGGCGCGCCTCATGGCCGTTCTGCTTAAGGAACTCGATGACTTCAAGCGTGTAGCGCAATGTCCAGACAGCGATACGGTTTGTGTACCAGTTGTTGTTCACATTGTTTTCGTATTCATTCGGTCCGGTTACGCCATGCATCATGTAGACGTTCTTGGACTTGTTGTAGTGGACGCGGTCAGCCCAGAAACGGGAGATGCCAGATAGCACATCGATTCCGTATACACGGAGATACTCTTTATCTCCTGTGTAGTTCACATAGTTATAGATCGCGTAGGCGATCGCACCGTTTCGGTGAATCTCCTCGAACGTGATTTCCCATTCGTTATGACTCTCTACGCCTGTAAAAGTAACCATTGGGTATAGCGCACCCTTCAGTCCCTGCTGCTTCGCATTATGATAAGCGCCGTCCAGCTGGTTATGGCGATAGATCAGCAGGTTGCGGGCAACCTCGGACTCTGCGGTAGAAAGGTAGAGCGGGATGGCGTAAGCTTCTGTATCCCAGTAAGTCGCACCGCCGTATTTTTCACCTGTGAAGCCTTTAGGGCCGATGTTCAAGCGTGAATCTTCACCATAATAAGTCGAGAATAGCTGGAACAGATTGAAACGGATACCCTGCTGCGCCTCATCATCGCCGGCAATTTCGACATCGGCGATTTCCCAGCGGCTCAGCCAGCCATTTTTATGCTCTTCCAATAGCTGTTCGAAGCCTTTTTCAACAGAACGATCAAGCACTTCACGGCCTTTTGAAACCAGTTCGCCTTCTTCATAGTCACGGTCCGTTGTGACAGCGACATATTTGTAAAGGGTTACCGTTTGTCCTTGTTCAGCTTTTACTTCGATGACATTTTCCATGTATTCTTCTTTTTCACTGACTTCAAGCTTGGCTACTTCGCCTTCGACAACCGTTTGCATTGTGGTCGCCACCTGGAATGTCGGTGTCCCGAATGGATTGTCTTTCGTCTTCATGACGAGGCTGCCGCGATAGTCTGCAGCATCCCTGCTGATTTCGTACCAGAAGTCTTCATCATAGTTGGAGTCTTCATTGCGGACGTCTCCATCTAGATAAGGAACAAAGGTAACGTTTCCATTATAGTTCTTGGCAGTGACAGAGTAACGGATCGCAGCCAGTTCCTGATCAGCTACTGACAGGAAGCGGACGGCTTCCACTTCTGTTTCCTTGCCGTTTTGGCTGACGGTGAATTTACGTGTCAGGACACCATGCTGCATATCAAGCTCGCGATAGTAATCGCTTACTTCAGCATTGTGCAAATCCAACTCTTCCCCATCAATAAGTACTTTAATTCCGATAAAGTTCGTTGAGTTGATGACCTTTCCAAAATAATTCGGATAGCCATTTTTCCACCAGCCTACACGAGTTTTATCCGGGAACCAGACACCAGCAATGTAAGACCCGCGATGGAAATCTCCTGTGTATGTTTCTTCAAAGTTCCCGCGCATGCCCATATGGCCGTTCCCGAGGCTCATGATGCTTTCAGCCAGGCGGAAATCCTCTTTATTCAAGTCCGTTTCGACGATCTTCCAGCTATCAATTCCAAATAATCTTTTCATAGCTTTATCTCCCTTTAAGAAGTTGTACAAACGTTTGCACTATTATATCATGAATTTCCGGAAAAATGATAAAACCAAAGGTGTTATTTTTGTGTCATCCTGAACTTATTATTATTTTACTATCATAATGCACAGGAAAAATTAATTTACCTATTTCTGTAGTACATATGTTATAAATTATCAGAAATTTTATATAATCTAAAAGGACTAATTAGAAAGGAGGAAAACAACTTTGAGCATCCGTTTTTTCAAGGTCGCTGCGGTCTATTTTGTCATTGCCATCATTCTAGGAATTGTTATGGGGATCGTACATGACTTCACGCTCGCCTCTGTCCATGCCCACTTGAACCTGCTTGGCTGGGTATCAATGGCCCTATTCGGGACGATTTATTACCTATTTCCGCAGGCCGGGAACAGCAAGCTTGCCTCAACACACTTCTGGCTCCATAACATTGGGGTGCCGGCCATGCAGGGCGGGATTACCTTATCCATATTGGTAGGCGGCGTCATTTTCACTGTTTTTGCCATTGTCGGATCACTGGTCGTGGTCATTGGAGGCATTCTCTTCCTTGTGAATGTGTTCAAATATGTAAAAGCTTAATTAAGATGAAAAAGTTCGCCCTCAAAAGGCGAACTTTTTCTTTATGCAAGCTCTTTCTGCTTCGTTTCCGTACCCCAGAAAAATACGGCTGCGGCACCAATCAGGATCGCAATACAGAAGATTGTGAAGATGGTTGTGATTGATAGATTTTGCGCTGACAAATACGGGACCATCAAGGGTCCGACAATTCCGCCGATGCGGCCAAAGGATGCGGCCATACCCGCTCCCGAACCGCGGATTGTCGTTGGATACTGTTCCGGCGTGTAGGCGTACAATGCACCCCAGGCACCAAGATTGAAGAATGACAGCAAAACTCCAGCCGTAATCAGCAAGGCCAGTGAATCTGCCGTCCCAAACAAGTAGGCGCTAAAGGCGGTTCCAATCAAATAAACAACCAGCACGAATTTCCTTCCGGCTTTTTCAATCAGCCATGCGGCGGTAAAATACCCCGGAAGCTGGGCGAGAGTCATGATCAAGACATATTGGAAGCTCTTGATCAATGTGAAGCCCTTCATGACCATCACGCTCGGCAGCCAGAGGAACATTCCATAATAGGAAAATACCACACTGAACCAAAGAATCCAGAGCATCGCCGTTCTCTTGAAATGTTCTTTTGACCAGACTTCGGCAATGCTCTCCCTCATCGTCAGCCGTTCCTTCTTGGCAACTGCCAGGAACCTTGGCGAATCCGGCAGGTTGATGCGAAGATACAGTGCATACAATGCCGGCAATGCACTTAGGATCAACGCCATTTGCCAGCCGAATTTCGGAATGACGAAGTAGGAAATCAAAGCAGCAACCAGCCATCCTGCCGCCCAGAAGCTTTCGAGCAGGACGACAACGCGACCGCGTTTCTCAGCTGGCACACTTTCAGAAACAAGCGTGGACGCAACCGGCAATTCCCCGCCAAGCCCCATCCCGATAAAAAATCTCAGCAGTAAAAAGAATGACAATGTAGTCGCCATCGCAGATATCCCGCTTCCGACAGAGAACAACAATAATGTGATGATAAAGACATTTTTCCGGCCAATCCGGTCAGCCAGCAATCCAAATATGAGGGCACCGACAGCCATTCCGATCGAGTTCACACTGCCGATCCAGCCCATCTCCTTGCCAGTCAAGCCCCAATCCACCTGCAGGGCAGCGATGATAAAGGACAAGATCCCCACATCCATCGCATCGAACATCCAGCCCAGTCCGGCAATTCCGAGCAGCTTCTTTTCTGAAATCTCCTGTGACTTTCTCATAAAACCCTCCTACAACACTAATTCGATACAAATAGTTTCCCTAAAATGGTTTGTTTTAACATATAAAATTATTTGCTCTACCATATTACCACTTGTCTTGACACTAGTCATGATATAAATTCACAAAAACTTTCCCGGTAAATAATTTCAAAGAATTAGCGAACATTATAGCTATATACTTTGAAAAAGCTGGAGTGTTGGATATGAAAAAAACCAAACTCGCAAAAAAGAACGCCCTTCCCTTTCTGCTGCTGACTGCCGTTCATGTCTTGCTTTTTTTCATATTCACGAAAAGAAGCCGGCAAAAGAATATATGGCCCTTGCTGCTCACCAATATTGGATTGGCTTATTTATTCGAGTACCCGGTCCTTAATTTGTTCAAAGGCTATTCCTATAAACCAAAAATCCTTAAGAAAAAGGCTCACGATCAAATTCTCGGGGCGGTTTTATCGCAGGGGTTTTATGTTCCCATCACGGCTACCCTCCTGACTTTGTACCGAAAAAATGGGTACTGGAAGCTCGGCAGCACGCTGATCTATTATGGCATTGAAAAATATTTCCTGAGTTTGAACATCTATAATGCCTATTGGTGGAAGCCTTCCTATACAGTATTCTTTATGAATATTTATTTTAATATCAGCGATTTGTTTTACAAGGCGCTGAATGCGGATAAAAAATGGGCCCTGGTGATTGCCCAATACTTTTCAACTGAGGTCATCTGTGTTACATTGCTCTATATATCAGCAGTCGGCAGGAAAGTCCGCTTTGGGCGGGGAATCTACCACTCATGGCGGGAGCATTTTATCATCGCTCCGCTCTACAGTCTGGTCCGGGCAGTTTTCTTTGTCATCAACTCTTCAAGGCAGGGGATCTTCCCCCGGCTGACCATGTTTTTGGGATTGACCGGAACGGATTGGATTCTTGAGAGGACCGGGCTTTTGAAAATGCGATTGAACAAGCTCTGGAATATCTCTTTCAATGCAGTTATGGTCCTGCTATCAAGGTTTCTTTATATAAAAATCCGCCAAAAACAGTGAAAGCCCCCTCTGCATAGCAAAGGGGGATATTGGTGTTAATTTAATTGTTCGAGGATGACTTTTACCTTGAACAGGTCGCCGTCGACTTCAATATCAAGTGTGCCTTCGTGCAGGTCAACGATCGATTTGGCGATCGCCAGCCCGAGTCCGGAACCTTCTGTATGGCGTGACTGGTCACCTCGTTTGAACCGTTCGAACAGTTCATCCAGGTCTTCGCCCAGCTCGTACTTAGTGATGTTTTTAAAAGTGAGCACCACCTGGTTTCTCTCTTCTTTTACCGAAATATAGACCCTCGTATTCTCAAGCGCATACTTCAGGATATTGCCAATCAGGTTATCGAACACCCTCCAGAGCTTTTGGCCGTCGACAAAAGCATACACCGGATGATCCGGCTGGGAAACCCTCAGCTGCAGTGACGACTGGCTCAGCGCTTCATTATGCTCGGCCAGCGCCTGCTGGAGCAGCTGGTTGAGGTCGACCTTCTCCTTGTGCAGTTCGATATTGCCGCTCGCCATTTTCGTTGCCTCGAATAGGTCGTCGATCAGTACTTTGAGCCGCTTCGATTTCCGGTCAAGAATCTCAAGGTAAGACTCACGATCCTCTGGCGCGAGATCAGGCGTTTTAAGGAGCTCTGTATACGTGATGATTGAAGTCAGCGGAGTCCTGAGGTCATGGCTAACATTCGTGATCAATTCCGTCTTCAGGCGCTCACTTTTTGCCTGTTCCTTGTTCGAGACATTCACCGCAGTCCGCAGGTCATTGATATTCGCTGCATGCCTGGCGATTGCCGATATTCCTTTCACCGGTATGTCGGCACCTAAATTACCTGCAGCCAGTTCTTCCGTATGCTTCATTACCTTATTCAAATAGCCTGCTTTCCTCATCACCATGATGAAAATTGGAAGACTGATAACACCAATAATGAATGCAATGACGATTACTTCTCCTCCGCCTGCTGCAAGGACTGCAACTAACAGCATGCCCATCATAAACGCAATCCCGAGGATGACAAGCAGCTGGAATCCGATGCTCTTGATTATAAAGGCATCAAGAATGGCGTGGTAGCTTTTAACTAAAAGGCTGTTATTCAAATCCTCTTTCAGCTTTGGCCAATCCTTGCGGTAATCCGAAAGGAATCTCAGCTGGATCCACCCGAATGCGAGCAAAGCTGCCGCAGCAACCAGACTGATGATCAACTCGGTAAGGGTTGCGAAGACATTTGAGTGATAATAAACAAATTGTTCACTGATCAAAGTCATCGACAGCAAAAGGAAAAACACTGTCGTTAAAAGCAGCACTGCCCTTACATCCAGCGGGATTCTCCCATAGAAGGACTTCCACTGGTCGAATGAGCCAAACACGGTTGCCGGCTTCCGTTTTGCCAGGAAATAGCTCACAATCAAGGCAGCAATGCTTGATAAAAGATAACCGAAGAAGAGCTTTTGCCCTTTCTGGTAGTCTTGATAATTCATGATGGCGATGTTTTTTTCTGATGCATGCTTGGAGAGACCGATTTGACCGGACAAATCCCGGTCTTTTTGATTCTCAAGGATCGTTTCAGCCACTTCGTTATAAGGCAGGAAATTCTCATTATATCCACTGAATAAATAATTCTTCTCCAGACCCGCGTAATCCACCACATAATACATATCTTTTTTGTTCATGTAGTCAGATGCCGATTCGCCCTTTGCCAAATTAAGATTTGTAATCACTTCTCCTGTTGTGTTGTCTTTCAGGTAATATTTGAAGGCATTCCCAAGATTGTTGAAGTTACTGCGGTAAGCACCAAGCCTTTGGTAAAAATCATCAATCTTCTTCTCTTTTTCTTTGACGATTTTAGCGCGGACATATTCATCACTGTTGAAATTCTCTGTGATATCCGCGATCTTTTCGTCTCTTTCCTTCTTAAGGACCTCCTCAGCTGCCTTGTTTTCCGAATCGATGGCTGCCTGGATCTGGTCTTCATATTGCATCCCGATATTGGAAATTTGATCACTGAGATTGCCATATCTAGTACGATGTTCTTCAATTTCCTCATCTGAAACGGTAATCTGCTTTTTCATTTCTTCTTTCGGCATTTCATAAAGCTCGTAGACATTCAGCATGGCAATGAACTGATCCATTTGTGAGTTATATTCGTCAGAATCAAAGTAATCTCCATGCATAAACCGGCTGCCATTTGTCAGCACGGAAAAAAGCCCGCTCAAACCGAATGCAATCAAAAGCACCCAGGCTGCAAATAAATACTTACTTTTCGATTTTATATCCAATCCCCCACACCACCTTCAAAAATCTTGGATTCTTCGGATCGATCTCTATTTTTTCACGGATCTTGCGGATATGGACGGCCACTGTGTTTTCGGCATTGTAGCTCGGCTCCTTCCATACACGCTCATAAATATCATTGATGGAGAACACTCTGCCGGCATTCGTCATCAGCAGTTCGAGGATCTTGTACTCGATCGGCGTCAGTTTCACCGGTTCACCATGGGCGGTGACCTCCTTCGAGGACTGATCAAGTGTCAGGCCATTCAGGTCGATCACCTTCGCCTTCCCTTCGTATGTACCGAGCGTGACATACCTCCTGAGCTGCGACTTCACCCTGGCGATCAGTTCAAGCGGATTGAACGGCTTCGTCACATAATCATCAGCACCGACCTGAAGCCCGAGAATTTTATCGGTATCCTCCGCCTTCGCGCTCAAAATGATGATCGGGATATTCTTGTCCTCCCGGATCCTGAACGTCGTCGTAATCCCGTCCTGCCGCGGCATCATCACATCGAGCAGGATCAAATGGACCGGCTGCTCGTTCAGCTTCTCGATCGCCTCGATACCATCAGCCGCCTTAATGACCTTGATCCCTTCGTTCTTTAAATAAATCTCAATCGCATCCCGTATCTCTTTCTCATCATCCACGACAAGCACATTGTATTGTTCCACGAATGATAACCCCCTTCCCTTACAGGCAAGCTTTGATATTGTCTATTCTAGGCAGTGAACCTTAATATTCACCGAGCATAAATCTTAAGATTTTCTTAATAATGGTAAAAGTGGTGTGTGAATCTATTATATATTTTTATGAAGGATGAGAGGAAAGGTAATTTTGGCGATGGTTTTTATAAAAGGCTGTTCTCGTAAAGATTGTTGTTAAAATCCTAAAGCCGATTTTAACGTGATCATAGCCATTTTTTATGTCGGTACTAAGTATGCAAGCTCTTTTCTCATAATAAGCTTTAATTGTGCGACTAAACTTAGATAATTTAATACTATTTTGTAGGCAATAGCAACAAAGTTTGAGAAAAGAGCCTTATAAAAATGAAGCTTTCCCGCAGAGGAAATCGGCTCAATCTTGGGGATATTGAGCGATTGGGTAAGTTTGATACCTGTTTATTATTGTTTAATCTTTTTATTGGCGATTTTCACAATTTTATTGGCGATTTTCACAATTTTATTGGCGGTTTTCACAATTTTATTGGCGATTTTGGAGTTTTATTGGCGATTTCATCCTACTTATTGGCGAAAATCAACTTTTATTGGCGAACTGGAAATTTCGGGCGTTTTTTTCCAGCTCGGGTTCGCTATTGGAGAATCATAACCCCTGGCATTTGCGTAAGGCTCATAAGAATTCACCCGCCTACTTCCGCAGCGTAGCGATCAACCGCTTAGGATTCAGCAGCAAGTCCAAACCATCATTGATATCTGCAATTATCAGATCGCTTTTTAATAGTGTTGCCGTTGCGCAGCCTTCTCTTCCGGCTATGGCAATGGCGAGGTCGGATTGTGCGAACATTGCTTCATCATTCGCTCCGTTGCCCATACAGATTACGCCATCCAGCCCCCGGACAAATTTCCCCTTCTCGTCTGTATGATTATCTGATTGGAGAATTTGTACGGTGACAGGCAGTCCCTCACATTGCTGGATTACACTTCCGCTCGTATCGGCTGTAATGACATGGACCTCCAACTCCTTGCTTAGCTGCTGGATTCTTTCTCCGACACCAGAGATCATCTCGCCGCCAAAAGCAATCGTCCCGTTAAAATCCAGGACCAGATGATGCAGGCTGAACCGGCCTCTCCCCGGGATATTCAATGCAAGCATGCAGTTGCCCCCTCATATTTGATAGAATAACGTTATTATACACCTGGATGGAGGATATCGATGAAAAAGAACAACGTCATATTGTATATCGCAACGAGCCTTGATGGCTATATCGCTAGGCCTGATGGGGCTGTTGACTGGCTCGATGATGTCGAAGGTGATGGCGATAATGGTTACGGTGAATTTTACAGTCAGGTTGGGACGGTGATCATGGGGCGGAAAACGTATGAGGAAGTCCTGAAATTGACGGATGAGTTCCCTTATGCCGGCAAAAACTGCTATGTTCTCACCCGGCAGCCCCAGGAAAGCACTCCCCATGTCACATTTACCGACGAAGACATGGAAAACCTGGTCTCGCGCCTTAAGGAAGTTTCTGATGGGTACGTCTGGCTTGTCGGCGGCGGTGAGCTAGTGAAGCAATTCCTTGAAAAAAAGCTGATCGACGAAATGGAGCTTTATATCATTCCTAAAACAATTGGCGAAGGAATCCCTCTGTTTCCGGATGGCACTCCGCCAGCAGATTTTAAATTGACCGATACAGGCCGATTCGGGCAGATTGCGGCACTGAAATATACATTGAAAAAAGGCGCTGAATGACGTCCAGCGCCTTTCCTTTATAATTCGATTTTGACTGAGTCCAGTTCTTCCCCTGATTCCAATACCGGCTGGACCTCAAGAACATCCGAATCAAGTACCATAGGGATCGTGACCCTTCTCTTCTCCGTCACCACGCGATTTTCGGTTTTCCTTTCAAGCTTTGCATCCGAAGTCCCGCCGATGATTTGCTTGCCCTTGCCATCAAAAAGATCAAGCATCATCCTTTGGCCGCCTTCTGGGTAGCTCTGTGTATATTCAATCGCGGTCGAAGATTTCCCCGTGATCAGTTTTTCAAGCGTGACTTTATGCTGACCAAGTTCAGTTGACTGACCAAGTTCGACCGTTTCATACGGCAGCTGCAAAATCGGCACATCAAAATTCCATTTTCCCTGCTCATCCTTCCAGCTGTCATCGATTTCACCGATTCCAAGGAAGTTCAACGGCAATTTCATTTCTGCCGGCAGCTCGCTCCTCGGGTAGCTCAATTGGATATGTCCTTTATAGCCTGCTCCATCCGGCACCAATTTCACCAGTTCCATCGTTTCTTCTATATTCGGGTCACGGTCGAAGATTTCATAGAATGCGTATATCTCGTCATCATTCCCTTTGACCTTCCCCTTCACATCGAAGCTCACGCCGATGACCGCTCCATCATAGTAGGCTTCTGTAACTGTCACATCAATGCCACCATAACTCGCTTGTTCATTCAATTCAGTAATCAGCTGTTGAGAGGCCAGGTTTTCAGCTACCTTGTCATTCTCATACAATTTTGCCAGAAAAGGGATTTCAGCCATCACACTCGCCATTGATGGAACCAAAAATCCGGATGATACGAATAGAGCTGCAGCAGCTGCTGATATTGCGGCTGCTTTAAAAAGCGGTCTCCGTTTAGGCTTCATTCTGCTACCTTTCCGGACACCCGCCTTGATCGCATTTACGACATCTTCTTCAGGTACTTCAATCTGGCCGACGGATTCAAGAAACGTTTTCTTTTCCATTTGCCTCGCCTCCCAATCTATTTTTCAATTCCTTTCTGCCCCGCTGCAGATAGGTTTTCACGGTATTTTCGGGTATGTCCATACTTCTGGCAATCTCGCTGATTGACAGGTCATGATAGTAAAACAGGATAATCGCTGTCCTGTGCTGTTCTTTCAGCAGAGTAATGGCCTCCATCAGATCCAGGTTCTCTGCGACCCGGTCATCTCCGCTACAAGGCTGCTCGACCAGCTTTTCAACTGGCATTTCTTTTTTCCTTTTTTTCAAAACGTCATAAGCACAATGGATCAAAATCCTCGTCAGCCAGGTTAAAAAGTATTGCTCATTCTTCAGCTGCCCCACCGCCAGGAATGCTTTGCATGAGGTTTCCTGGACAATATCAAGCGCATCCTCCCTGTTCCCCGCATATAGAAAAGCGGTGCGGTATAATCGCTCACTATGTAATATCAACAGCTCTTCGAACGCCGCTGCATTCCCCTTCACTGCTTTCTTCACTAGCTTTTCTTCTTTCATTTCCTGACCTCCTTTCACTCTTTAGAGCTGAATCAGGTGAAAAAAAGTTTCAACATTTTCGAGATATTTTTCTAGTACTAAAGTAATATAGTAATAAATGGAAGCTTACCACGGAATTATTTACATTGATAGTCTATCGAAAGAGGTGAAGGTATGGGCTTTTTCTTGCGCAAGCCTGATTTTCATATTCCCGCAGAAGGAATCGACCGGATCGAGACGATCACCATCGGCGGAATCCAACAGACCATCCTCATCCAGTCCTACTCACCGAAGAATCCTGTTCTGTTATTTTTGCACGGCGGACCATCCATGCCCCTTCCTGGTGTTTCATCAAGGGGGAAGGATTATACGGTCGCTACCAACACGAAAGAGCTGGTCAAGCACTTCACCGTCGTGTTCTGGGACCAGCGCGGCACAGGAAAATCGTATCACAAAGATATACCGCAAACATCCATGACCTTTGATCAGCTTGTATCGGATGCAGCGGAATTGACCGATTTTTTAAGAGAAACATTCAGCCAGGAACAAATCTTTCTTGCTGCTCATTCATTCGGCACGTTGATCGGCATGTATCTCCTGAAAAAGCATCCTGAAAAATTTCATTCCTATGTCGGCATCTCGCAGATCATCAGCTGGACGGAAAATGACTCTGCAGCTCTCAGCTGGGTAAAAGAAGAAGCCAAGCGGCGCGGTGACTATAAAGCGTTGAATGAACTGGAGGAGGTTGGGGACCCTCCTTTTACAGAAGGCTATAAACAATGGGGTGTTTTGCGGAAATGGCAAATGAAGTACAATTCGATGGTGTATCAGGATGACACCATCAAGCATCCCGGCCTTGCAAAAGTGTCTCTCGGCATGCTCACCTCGAATGATTATGGGCTAGCCGATGTATTCCACTCCTTTTACAGTGGATTCAAGTTGATTTATACAGACGAATTCATCCGTAATATCCCGAAAATCAATGTGCAAAAAGATATACCTCAAGCTATGGTTCCAGTCACGTTCATCCATGGCAGGAAGGATGTCCACGTCCATGCCCATCTTGTCGAGGAATATTTCAACACAATGAAAACCACCGCGGGCAAGCGTTTCATCTGGACGGAAAAATCATCCCATCTTTTCCACCCGGATGACACGGCATTGATCGAACAGCATCTGATTGAAGAATTGAAGCATATCAAAGCTGAGGTACCGATCCATGAAATCCATTTATAAAAGCCTGGCAGGAAAAGAGAAGATTTTAAGCCAATATGAAGAGTATCTTGCCCAGGTTCGACTCCCTGATCGGACGCGATTACGTCAAGACGAGGTTTGGCAGCACGCATGTCCTTAAATTGGGGAAGGCAGACGGAAAGCCATTATTCATTTTCCAGGGCGGAAACTGCATCAATCCTGTCACCTTATCGTGGTTCAGGGGCTTGCTAAATGAATATACGGTTTATGCGCCTGACACCGTCGGGCATCCCGGTTACAGTGATGAAACCCGAATCTCTGCGGCGGACGAAAGCTTCGCCCATTGGATACAGGATATAATGGACCATTATCATATCGAAAAATGTGCATTCATTGGACCATCTTATGGCGGAGGAATCATCCTCAGGCTTGCTGCCTTTTCACCTGAAAGAATTGAGTGCGCAGTTCTTGTCGCACCTGCAGGAATCAGCCTTGGATCCAAGCTGGAAATGATTAGAAAAATCCTGATCCCTATGCTCTCATACAAGGTGAATGGATCTGCGAACAGCCTCAGGAAGATTGCCAATACCATGTCACTGAACAGTATGAACCAACTCGATGAGGAAATTATCGGCAGTATTTTCAAATACACGACTCTCGAGCAGGAAATGCCCAAACTGACCACTTTGGACGAATTGAAAAATTACCTTGCTCCAACGCTTGTGATTGCCGGCACAGAGGATCTATTTTTTCCAGGGAAAAAGATTTTCCAGAAAGCGGAAGGACTTTTCGGCCAGCAACTTGAAATTAAAAGTTATCAGATGGGCCATTTTCCATCACCTGAAAACCTTGAAAACATTGATACAGACATAAGGGCCTTCCTGAAAAAACACTATTAGGAGAAAAGTCATGCAATCAAACCAGATTCAAAAAATCGGCCAAATCGGCATCCCTGTTAAAAATATTGAAAGAGCCACTGCTTTTTATCAGGAAAAATTAGGGCTGACCCTTTTATTCAATACCGATACAATGGCATTCTTCGATTGTGACGGTGTAAGGCTCTTGTTAACTCTCCCGGAAAATGAGCAATTTGCCCACCCGAGTTCCGTGCTTTACTTCCAGGTTGGAGATCTCAAGGCAAAGTATGAAGAGCTTCTTTCAGCTGGGGTGAACTTCGTCGGGGAGCCGCATGTTGTCGCGAAAATCGGCAATACAGAAACCTGGATGGTGTTTTTTATGGATTCTGAAGAGAATACCCACGCCTTTATTTCCGAGGTTGTTGCATAGAGGGTTGTTTTGGCATGGATCAGCTCTTACTGGCCTTATTTTTTTCCGAAGATGCTTTCAAGCCAAGTATGCGGAAAATCCGGCTGGAGTGTGAAGTCTTAAGGTTCACACAAAAAAACCAAAAAGGATTCTGCCGCATGTGCAGGATCCTTTTTCATTGGATTGCTTTCAATTCATTCTTTTTAAGGAATAGTTCGATTTGATGAGCGGCCATCATCCCGGCCGTGCTGTTCAGGTGGATGCCGTCTGTCAGCAGCAGATATCCATTCCGGGCCGATATGCGGTCAAGGCTGTATCCGTACACAAAATGGTCGGTGACTGCTTTTTCATACAGCTTCATGCTGTTTTTCAGCGAGCGTCCCCTTATCTGGCCTTTTCCTTTAAGGTAGGCTTTTAACTTTTCGTTGAACGGGAGGTAGGAAACATTGTTCACTTCCGCGATCTTCTTGATGACCTCATTGTACTGGTCAATTTCCTTATTTGCTTTTGAAAAAAGGTTCTCCCCTGCGACAGGCAACGACAAAAGGCCGATTTTTGCCTGGGTCTCTGCTTTCAGCCTTGCAACAATCAGACCAAGGTTCTTTTCGTACACCAGTAATGACGGCTTTTCTAATTGCTCTGCAAGCTTGATATTTTTCCTGGCAAACTCTGGGGCAATTTTAGCCGAGGCATCGTTCAGGCCGACAAGGATCACTATAAAGTCCGGCTGGCAGGCAATCACACTGTCCAGTCGCTGCAGGACATCATAAGCCGTGCTTCCATTCACGCCTGCATTGATGAATTGGTAATCCTTGCAGCTCCGCCTCCTGGCTGCATCATCAACGAAATTGTAGCTGATATTTCCATGCACCGCATCGCCGCCAATCACAGCAACAAGCTTTTTGCCTTCCTGGCGCTGGCCTTTTTCCAGAAAAGTCTGCGGATTATTGGCAGGCAAGTGTTTCAACTTGCTCTTCCGCTGGTAGTACAGTGATAAACTTGCCGCAGCAAACAATAAAAGCACCAAAATACTGCCAAATAGTAGCTCCATGTAAAACCCCTCTCTATTTATTAATTAAATATTCAGAATATATACTATAGATTATTCGACAAACTGCGAAAAAATCCCTTTTTAAGGGTTGTTTTCTGACACCAGAAGTTTATATATCCATTATAGCCCTTTATGATATGCAACAGACAATGAAATGGAACAAAAATTTGCACAAATCAAAAAATTACTTTGCAACTGTAAATACAATTAGGATAAAATTAGGATGGTAGAGTTTGGGAAAGGGGAATTTTTGCCTATGCTGAAAGCTAGGTTATATGATTTTACATTATTTTTTACTGCAATTGCCGTTGCTTTTGGTCTGGGTGATTTGACATTAGATAAAAATGTATTCTTTATTGCATTATTCATTTATTGGTTATTTTCTACCCTTTACAATCACTTGCGCATTACCGCGCAGAACGGGACCCTGAAATTCGACTACGGAATCAGCTACAGTTTATCCTTCGGCATTTTCGCAGGCCCGATTGGACTGTTTATTTTCGAAACCATCTTACGGTTCACCGTCTACTTTTCACGGAAAAGTTCAAAAACCGCTGATGAAGATGAATTCTGGGATACATTTTACAATATAGGCGCTCATGCACTGATTTACTCCATCGGTTATTTTCTGTTTCAATGGGGATACCAGGTTTTCGATAAAGTACCCTTCGGTTTCTGGATCCTTATGTGCATCCTGACCGTGACCACCACATTGATTTCCTACACCTTTTTGTCGATGGCCTTTTATATTATGGGCGAAATCAAAAACGTCCAGCAGGCTGTCAGGTTTTTCAGGGAAAGCAACAACTGGCTCGATCTTGGCAAAACAGCGTTCACGAACGGGCTGCTGCTGCTGTTGCTGACTGAGCAGAAATGGGAGATGGTCGTCGGACTGTTCATCCTGAACTACCTTGTGAGTCGTTCCTTCCATTCGAAGTCGCAAAGCATCAAAAACAAAATCGAACGGGACAAGTTCGAACAAATGGCCTATACAGACTTCCTGACCAGGATTCCAAACCGGGCTTACATGGATAAAAAAATGTCCGAGCTAAACCAGGCCGGCGAAACAATCGGCATCGTCGTAGCCGATATCGATAAATTCAAGCTGATCAATGACTCTTACAATCATGCGGTAGGAGACCGGGTCATCCAGCATTTTGCCAATACTCTTAAAAGCTATCTATCAGAGGTAGATTACGTCTTCCGCAGCGGCGGAGAAGAGTTCACGATGATCCTGAGGAATAAGTCCCTCCGCCAAACCATCGACCTCGTAGAAAAAATCCGTCACGGAGTCGAGACAAGCTCAGTCGAAGTCGATTATCAATCCGAGAAACATAACGTCACCATCACCTCTTCCTTTGGGCTGTATTACTTCAAAGTAAACGAGCATACCTCCATGGAAAAAGGCTATATTTACGCAGACCAGCTATTGCTGCAATCAAAGGAGCTCGGCAAAAACAAAGTTACCGTCAAGGACGAACATTCCCGGAAGGTTCCGGTGAATGCCATGTAAAAAAGACAGAGAATTCGTATCTCTGTCTTTTTTTGTGACTAAAATGAGGTAAGGAGGCTGGTTTTGACAGCTTTACTGCTTCAACACTCAAACCTGTCTAAATCCAGAACTTTTTTTGACAGCTTTTCAACCAGGTTCGTCCGCCTCGTTCCTGTACCTCAAAAATGCATGAACAAATCGGCAGATGCTGCTTCGTTTAAGATCCATTTGATCGGTACTTGTTCGGCGGGGTGGATGAACTCGAAATCGTCTTTCACATCGAGATCGACTACATACAGATGGGCTCCCATTTCGACGGCGATACCGAGAAGTTCATGGACAGAGGATACGCCAAAGTCGTTCATTGCGTTCGCTAGATATTCCAGGTTTTCGGACGGGACCGATACATACCGTTTATCCAGGATGTTCACTCCTTTACGGGAAAAAGCAAGGATGACATCCGCGCCTGATGAGGCAGCCCCTACGGCTACATTCAGGGGAGGATATGCCGACTCCAGTTCATCATGCAAGGCCATCACCACTACCTTCTTCTTCTCCATCAGCATTTCACCTCCATCAGTAACTTAACACGGCGTCCGCCTGGTAAGCGGCTTCTAGAAAAGTTGCAACCCCAGACAGTTCTGCTCCTTCAACAAGTTCCAGCCCATCAGCAATCAGGACATTCATCTGGCATCCATAAAACCTGATGCCCAGATTCATCGCCTGCTGCATCATTTTTTGCAGATCAATATTGTGGGTCCTCTCCATAATCTTTAAATACCGTTTATCCAGTACCCTGGCGCCATCCAGATCAAAGAAAATCGATACTTCATTCTCTTCTGCTGCTTTTTTCAGCGCTTTTTTCAAAACATAGGGGACATTGGAGCTTAATGAAACGAAATAAACAAATTTCTTATTGGCCATTCGCGACCCTTCTTTCGTTTGTCTGCTTCTAGTTATTTTCTCCAAACGGCGGTCTAACATGAACAGTTTGCACTATTATTATATACCCAATGCCGTATTTTTAGAAACAAAAAAACAGACAGCAAGAGGTTAGGATTCCCAACTGCTGCCTGTCCACATATCCTTACTTTACCCATTTATGAAGAAGAGGTCCTGAATCTCCATATACCGGGTCTGTTTCCGGTACCGGTACCTTCTTGATTTGGGATAGCGCCTGTGCCCTTGTTCCAGGGTCTTCTGTTTTCAAATCTGGCTTCCTTCCGTTCGGGTAGGCGCCAACGACGGCAAAATCCTGGCTGCTGTCGATTTTCTTGTGGCCTGTCCCCGCCGGCAGGACCAGCACATCCCCAGCTTTCAGCTCGAGCCGCTCTCCGCTGTCACCGCCGATTTGCAATGTTGCGCTGCCTGATTTTACGCCTAGCACTTCATGGGTATTGGTATGATAGTGGTGATAATCGTAAACATTACCCGTCCAGGTTCCTGTCCAATTATGCTGCTCGAATTGTTCCTCGATGCTTAGGTTGTCATCAAAAGCACCCTGATAGACAATGACCGGCAATGTCGGATTGTTTGGAATATCACCTGTGTCCTTTGCAAAAAACGATTGTATTTGTGTTTCCATTGTGGAATCTGCTCCTTTCTTTTAAAAAGTTAAAAGTTAAGTGCCATCCCCCACAATGATGGCTTCGGCCAAAAAGGCCTCTTCTTATCTCTACCTAAAATCCTCGTGTTTTAAACGTGTCTCCCTGTTCCAGGTTACCCGCTTTATAGCCTTTGTAGAACCAGTTTTTCCTTTGCTCCGATGTACCGTGAGTGAAGCTTTCCGGAACGACATAGCCTTGTGACCGTTTCTGGATGGTGTCATCGCCGACGGCACTTGCTGCATTCAGTGCTTCCTCAAGATCGCCCTCTTCGACCACACCCATCCCCTGGGCATGATGCGCCCAAACGCCTGCCAAATAATCGGCCTGCAGTTCAAAACGTACTTGATATTTATTGAATTCCGTCTGATTCAGTTTGCCGCGGAGTGAATTCAGTTTATCGGATGTTCCTAATAATGTTTGCACATGGTGTCCGACCTCATGGGCGATGACATATGCCATCGCGAAATCACCAGGTGCCTTGAATTTAGTCTGGAGTTCATCATAGAAGCTCAGGTCGATATACAGCTTCTGGTCACCCGGACAATAAAACGGCCCTACCTGTGAACCGGCCATTCCGCAGGCAGACTGGACACTGCCGGAATAGAGAACAAGAGTCGGCTCCTGATATTCCATGCCCTGTTCTGCAAATACTTTGGACCACACTTCTTCTGTATCGGCCAGGACGACTGAGACGAATTGGGACAGTTCCTCTTCCTCTGCTGTTTGCTCGTAAGGAGCAGGAGACTGGTTCCCACTGTTCGTCATATTGTTAAGGACATCACCCATATCGCCCCCTCCGAGGAAGGTCATGACGACCAATAGGATGATCCCGCCAAGGCCGCCGCCCATCAGCATGCCTCCGCCGCCCATTCCTCTTCTATCTTCTACATTGCTGCTCGCTCTTCTGCCTTTCCATTGCATCTTGATGGTTCCTCCCTGCTTTATAATAAACACTGATTGGACATACTTATTGATTTCCTTAGTGTTATACCCGCTATGTAGCGATTTATTTGCCTTTCCATTAATATTTTTTTCAGCAGCGATTTTTACCGTGGGCACCTTCTGAAAAAAAATAAAAGCAGAACACCCAAAAGTGTTCTGCTCTCTGTTCATTGCCTAGGAAATATCAATGTCGATCGCTTCTGATAGATCGTACAAGGCTAGGTCGATATCAAGTTCTCTTCCAGATGCAAGTTTGGCAAGCTGATCACCTAGATATGGTCCGACTGTCAGGCCGGAGGAACCGAGTCCATTTGCCAGGAAGAGATTCTCGAACCCTGGAACCTGGCCAATGATCGGGAGGAAGTTCGGGGCTACAGGACGGAAGCCAACTTTCGCTTCAATGAAGGTTCCATCTGCCAGTCCAGGCGCCACCTCCATGGCTTTATGAATGATTTCATGCATACCGCCGAGAGTCGGCCGCCGGTCGAATCCCATACCGTCTTCATGCGTAGCGCCAAGCACCACTTTTCCGCCCTCGAATGCCACGATATACTGATTATTCGGCGGCATCACAACGGGCCAGTCCCCCGTCACCAAATTTTCAAGCTGCATGTGGATGATCTGGGCCTTTTGCGGAGTAATTTTCAGCTCCATCCCAAGCGGCCTTAACAGCTCAGGCGCCCACGCACCCGCTGTGATGATCACCTTATCCGCCTCATATCTTGTACCTTCGACAGTTACCCCTGTCACCTTACCGCTCGAGTAATCAAGCGCTGCATTTCCCTCCACCCATAAAGCTCCGTGTTTTCGTGCAGACGATAATAACGCTTGTCGCAGCAGCCGGCCATTCACTCGTGCAGCCCCGCTTACATGGACAGAGGAAAATTCCTCGGATAGCGGCGGAAACAACTCCCTTGTATCCTTCGCATCCAGCTGCTGGATATCGCCTATTTCAGGGGCCTCTTCCTTTCTTTGTATCGCTCGTTCTTCCATTTTGAGCAATTTTTCCGAAACGGTATGCAGGCTTATAGCCCCTGTCTGCTGATATCCGGTTTCATGTTCACCATCTATCTCTAGCTGTTGTATCAGCGATTTATAATAGGCCGCACCATTTTTCGCCAGGAAATACCATGCCTTGTTCCGCCGCTGGCTCAGCCACGGACAGATGATCCCGGCAGCAGCGTCTGTTGCCTGCCCCGGCTCCCCTCGATCAATGATTGTCACACTCTTTCCAGCCTTAGCTAAATGATAAGCGGTAGAGGCGCCTAGAATCCCTGCTCCGATGACCACATATTTTTTCATCACAACACCTTTTTCTGTAAAATTTTCCTGTTTACCATTCTACAGAAATTCCATTACAGACTCAAAAGGCTTAAGTCAGTTCACCTCAAAGGCGTGAACAAAGGCTATTTCGTTTCCGTCAATCGCCAAGGAATCGTGGTTATTCGCATTCAGCGTAACCTTGAGTTTATAGGTCCCTTTATCCAATTCTCCTAAATTGTAATACTTCCCGTACAACCGATTGACCTTTTTTCCATTCAAATAGATATGGGCATGTCCTTCGTTAAAGGTAATCTTTGTTGATCCAACCTTTTCTGGAGCAAAATCGAAATTCTCCGTGTCTATTGCAAGCAGCCATGAACCTGATGGGTCCTTCATTACCTTACCATTGATCCCCGGGGTTTTTTCTCCTGCAGGTACGTTGATTAACTCATGCCCATGACTCTCTAAGTGATCTGATGCTTGATAATGGCTATTTTGGTTATGAAAGTAGAGCAGCACTGAGACAAAAGAGAAAATGACAATAAAACTAAGCGTTCTGTACATGATTTATACCTCATTAACCCTTGGTCGTTTTCTTCGAATTGCCTCTCCGATGATTACCAGCAGCAACCCTAACGTCAGAAAGGCGATATCATAAAATAAAGCGTTAGGATCGCCAGGTTTGACCCGATGGATTTTTAAAAGGTGGTGATTTACCAGGCCCTCAACCAAATTGAAAATGCCTGCTCCAGCTAAAAATCCACCAACAAGCCGGCTAATCCCCCGTGATACTTCTGACGGTCTCCCTGCCAGCCATAGAAAAATACCTCCGATGACCAGAGCGACTGTCACGCCAAAATGGAAGATCCCATCACTTGCTATCTGTCCAGTCCTTGTTGTATTCATTATAACGCTATGCCACTGGAGCAATTGGTGAAAAATAATGCCGTCCATCGCCCCCATAAATCCAAAGCCAAGAATAAAACTGCCGATTCCCAGGAAATTCTTTTTCGTATTTGGGCTCATTGTAAAACTCCTTTCGGGGTATATTTCAACTTTTGATTTATATATCCAAACCGACGGGCAACTAACCTTTATCAAGATAAAAAGGTTTTCATGATAAAAAAGTTTTTGGGACTATGTTTTCGCAATACCCCCACGGTTTCTGATATAATTTTCATTATCGCCAAAAGTTATCGTTAAAATAATGGAGTGAATACGCTAATGAATACAAAAAAGGCTCTGCCTATTTTATTTTTAGTCATGTTTCTTGTGATGGTTGGATTCGGCATCATCATCCCGGTCATCCCTTTCTACGCTGAGGAAATCGGGGCGACGCCGACACAACTCGGATTGTTGATGGCCGTATACTCCTTGATGCAGTTTATATTCGCGCCAATGTGGGGCCGCATTTCAGACCGGATTGGCAGGAAGCCGGTCATCATGATCGGTATTCTTGGATTGTCTTTATCCTTTTTCCTGATGGCCATTTCAACCCAGCTG
Source organism: Mesobacillus thioparans (assembly GCF_965138835.1). Taxonomy (NCBI): domain Bacteria; kingdom Bacillati; phylum Bacillota; class Bacilli; order Caryophanales; family Bacillaceae; genus Mesobacillus; species Mesobacillus thioparans. The sequence continues at coordinate 264,967 of NZ_CBCSFH010000003.1, forward strand.
TGGATGCTGTTCGCAGCACGGATTATCGGCGGGTTCCTGTCATCAGCCAATATGCCGACGGTCATGGCCTATGTCGCGGACATCACCTCTGAAGAGGATCGCGGAAAAGGGATGGGAATCATCGGAGCTGCTGTTGGACTGGGCTTCATCTTTGGTCCTGCGATCGGCGGTGTGTTTTCCAAAGCAAGCCTGAGCACACCATTTTACATTGCTGGTGCCACTTCACTCATCACGTTCTTATTTGTCACCTTTGTATTGAAAGAGTCCCTTTCAGCGGATCAGCGCAATAGCGAGGAACGGGAGCGCACTTCATTATTGAAAGCCTTCACTGGACCTCTGTCCATGTTGTTTTTGCTCCAGCTATTCGTATCTCTTTCATTATCTGGACTTGAGGCGACCTTCGCCTACTTCGCGGCGGAAAGAGCTGGACTTGGTTCAGTTGAATTGGGCTATATTTTCATGATCATGGGACTTGCCGGTGCAGTTGTGCAAGGCGGATTAGTCGGCAGGTTGACGAAGACAATAGGCGAAGGAAAGGTCATTCAGCTCGGCATTGTCATTTCTGCCATTGGCTTTGGCTTGATCCTCCTGACTGAAGGTTTTGGCACTGCCGCATTATTCCTGACCATTTTCGGAATCGGTAACGGATTGATCCGGCCTAGTGTTTCCTCCTTACTGACAAAGAAGTCAACAACCGGCCATGGCGGAACAACCGGGCTGCTCTCATCCTTCGACTCCCTCGGCAGAATCATCGGGCCGCCATTAGGCGGATGGCTGTTCTCAGTTGCCATTGGGTTGCCGTATATTTCAGGGATCGTTTTATCAATAATTGCCCTGATTTTATATCAAATCTATCAAGCCCGAACAAGAACTTCCCATTCGTTAGACCAATAATGACAAACAGGAGGATGGCATAGTTACCATCCTCCTGTTGTATACAGTTGTTCTACCTGCTTAATTTGTTAAGGGCAATTCTATTTCTACTAAAGTTCCTTGATTGAGCTTACTATGATAGAAAATCGACCCACTGTGTTGTTTAATGATTTTATGGCAAATCATCAACCCGAGTCCGGTCCCTTTTTCTTTCAATGTATAAAATGGCTCCCCTAAGCGCGGAATCAATTCTTCTGGAATGCCGCAACCTTCATCTTGAATAGAAATGATACAATCATCATTTATCCCTTTTTGAAGTTTTATATCAATATTTCCACCCTTGGGCATAGCCTCCATAGCATTCTTGAAAATATTCAGGAACACTTGCTTAATCTGGTTTTTCTCACATGTTATGAAGAAATCAGTGCCCAGATAACTGCGGCTGAATTGTATATTTTTCATATTGGCTTGCGGGGATAAGAATTCGACTGTATGATCGATCAAATCACATAAATTGGCCCGGTTGAGCTGAATAGCCTGCGGTTTCCCTAAAGAAAGCATTTCACTTGTGATCGTTTCAATTCTCTCTAGTTCACTTAAAAGCAAGTTGTTTATTTCATTCAACTTATCTTCTTTTCCATATAGCTGAATAAAACCCTTAATTGTAGTAAGAGGGTTCCGAATTTCATGTGCTACCCCTGCAGCCAGTTCCCCAACAATCGATAGCTTTTCAGATTGCAAAAGAATCTCTTCTGCTTTTTTGCGCTCAGAAATGTCCCGGCTTATTATAACAATGTGCTCAATCACCTGCTCATCACTCATTACCGGCATCCAGCGGGACTCAAAATCCATCCATTTTCCATCTTTATCTTGAAAACGAAACTCTAATGGCATTGATTCTTTATTTTCCATAAGCTGTGTGATAGTTCCTCGGAAATTCACAACATCCTCTGGATGAATTAACTTACAAATCTCCGTTTTTTCAAGCTCTGCAACCCTGAATCCCAATATCATCTCATGAGAGGGTGAAAAATAAGTTATGGCATGCTCTTTATCCATTACCATGATGAGATCTGATGTATTCTCGGCTATGAGGCGGTATTTTGATTCACTTTCCTCCAGTGTCTGCTCCATCCTCTTTCGTTCCTTAATAATTCTGTATAACTTTTCATATGACTCGATCAATACTCCACCAGTAAGTACTCCTATTGAAACAAACAATAAGTATTGAAGATGGAAAACTGGATTGTCTCTAATGACGTTTAAAATTATTGGTACAGTAATAATATATGTGACTATATAAGAACACAGCAAAACCATAACTCTTCTGGCTGGTTTCCAATGCATAGTAAATTTGTGAGCAACGAACAAAATGGTCATCACCACAAACCAGCCAATTATCGCAGGAAACCAGTTTTCAGATTCCATTAACCTTGACGCCAATGCAATACTGCCGGTAATCATGCCTGCACCTGGTCCGAGATAAGCGAAAACCAAAATGATGATGGAATACCGAATATCATATGAGTAACCTTGATCCTGGAAAGATAACATTACAAGTACAGTGGAAACAACACCCCCGTATAATCCTACCCAGAGCCACAATTGCTTGATTGGCTTATGATTCAGGTAAGAGCGAATGACTAAAGGAGTACTGACCATTAAAGAAAGCATTGAGAGATTAATTATGTAATCTATTAAAATCAACTGGCTCCCACCTATATATTTCTGAATTTATTAATTATCATAAACCAGAGATTACACCTTTTCCATAAAATTCAATGCAAATAGTTGTAATTATGTTTAAATTTTTAAAATAGTTAAATTATAACTTAAATTATTTCGGGATTCGTAGTAATATGAAAGGATAAAGGAGGAGATAAACATGAAAAAAACTGTTGAAAAACGTCTTGCCCGCTCAGAAGTTCACGAATCACTGACCTGGGACCTTAATGATCTATACCCTTCCGATCAAGAGTGGGAGGATGAACTGAAGGAGATCGGGGCCGATGTAAAAAAATTCGACGACTTCAGAGGAACCTTACATACAGGGCCGAAAGCTTTACTGGAATGCCTTACTGCCCAGGAAGAGTTAACAAAGAAATTGGTCAAGGTTCGTACATATGCAAGCCTGAAGCAATCCGCTGACGGTACTGACCCAGTGAACCAGGCTAATTCAGCACGGGTCGGCGCAGTTGGTACTAAAGCGATGGCTGCACTATCCTTTATTTCATCCGAAATCCTTGAGTTCGATGAAGGCAAAGCAGATGAATTCATCGAGGCAGAGGAAGGACTCCAGCCTTTCAAAAAGACTATCATGGAGCTTCTGGAAACGAAAAAGCATAAATTATCGCCTGAAACAGAGCAAGTCCTTGCCGCATTAGGGGAAGTCCATTCAGCACCTTATAACATATACAATATGGCCAAACTAGCGGATATGGAGTTTTCACCAATCCGGGACGAAGAAGACAACGAATTACCAGTTTCATTTGCGCTGTTCGAGAGCCGCTATGAATTCTCACCGGATACTTATGTCCGCAGAAAAGCCTATGATTCATTTGTTTCAACCCTTAAACAATATAAAAATACCATCGCTGCCACCTATGCCACTGAGGTGAAAAAACAGGTGACTCTGGCAAAGCTGAGGAACTATGACTCTGTTACCGATATGCTTTTGGAGCCACAGCAGGTAACAAAGGAAATGTACAATAACCAAATCGACATCATCTACAAGGAATTGGCTCCGCATATGCGCCGGTTTGCCCAGTTAAAGAAGAAGGTGCTGGGCCTGGATAAAATGATGTTCTGTGACTTGAAGGCTCCATTTGATCCGGATTTTGACCCTCAAATCACATATGATGAGGCACGACAGCTGATTACCGATTCATTGAAGGTAATGGGACCGGATTATACAGCAATGGTTGAGAAAGGCTTTGAAGACAGATGGGTAGACCTTGCCGATAATGTAGGAAAGTCTACAGGTGCATTTTGCTCGAGCCCTTATGGGTCTCACCCATATATCCTCATCACCTGGGCGGACAATATGCGCGGCTGTTTCACGCTGGCACATGAATTCGGCCATGCGGGCCATTTTCACCTGGCCAATGAAAATCAGCGTATAATGAACGTGCGTCCATCCATGTATTTCATTGAAGCACCATCCACGATGAATGAAATGCTTTTGGCCCAATATCTTCTTGACCAAAATAAGGATAACCCGCAGATGATTCGCTGGGTCGTCCTGCAGCTGCTGGGAACTTATTATCATAACTTCGTGACCCATCTGCTGGAGGCTGAGTTCCAGCGCCGTGTATATGCTCATGCAGAAGCAGGCAAGGCACTGACTGCTAAAACCCTTACTGAATTGAAAACAGAGGTCCTCACCGGTTTCTGGGGCGATACAGTCGAAATCGATGAAGGAGCAGGTCTCACATGGATGCGCCAGCCACATTACTATATGGGCTTGTATCCTTACACCTATTCTGCAGGCTTGACTGCATCGACCGCCGTTTCGCAGTTGATCCAGGAGGAAGGGCAGCCGGCTGTTGACCGCTGGCTTGAGGTGCTCCGCGCAGGCGGAACCATGAAGCCGCTTGAATTGCTGAAGCATGCCGGACTCGATATGTCGACACCAGAACCGGTACGTAAGGCTGTCGGTTATGTTGGATCACTGATTGACCAGCTGGAGGCATCGTATCAATAAATATCTAAGAAACCCCATGGAGGTCCATGGGGTTTCTTCATGCTCACTTATTCATTTTGGAAAGGAAATCACCCAGCAGGTCGTCCAGATCTTCTTCTGTCTCTTCCTGATCAGGTGTTTCCGTTTCTTGGACTGACTCCCATTCAAACGAATCCAAATCATCGTCAATTTCTTCGATTTCAGCACTCGAGGCAGTTTCCTGCCTTACCGGTGATTCCTCTTCCGAAATTACCGTTTGCATGTTCATATCCTCTTCCTGCAGGTAAAGGGCTTCATCGATTTCAGTTGACTTGCTGTTCAATGAGGCCAGCAGTGCGGTTGCCCGCAACGGATCCGTCAAAAGATGATAGACGATATTGCCCAGCAAGGCTTCAGAATGCTCATGCTTGATCCAATCCCGCTGCGATTTGCTGAGACTCCGAGGGAGGGGGATTGTAATCGTTTCGCGTTCCCTTGAATAGGAATTCCCCACACCTTTGACGACAAATTCAGCAATCTTGCTCGAGAAATTCCTTCGCTCTGTTTCCTTCAGGTTCTGAAGATGTCTTAAGATATGGTCTGGTGTATCAGAGGGCACACGAAATGACAATGCTTGTCCTCTCTTAATCTCATTTGGGTTGGTTTTTTTCATAGGATCACCTTATTTTAGCTTTTAACAGGTTCAGAAGCGGCTTTGCTGCTCTTCTCTGATTTCTTCACATAATCCATGATGAGCTTATAATAAGCGTTCGCCATCATCCAGATGCTTTCTTTTTCATCCTCGAAAAATTCGATGTTATAGCCATCGAGATTATTGTTCAATGTTTTGATATATTCTTTTAAGACTGTTGCGCCTCCGCCGACAAAGTAGCAGATTTCTGTCTGGGAATTCTTTGCCCACACATTGCGAAGCAGGCGGTATTGCTTTTTGGCCAGTTCAAGAAGGATACGGTCCGTGATGTCATGGACGCTAGTACGGCTTCCCTTGACCATGATATGGTTGCGATCATTCTTGCGCGTGATGATCTCTACAACGTCCGTGCGGCTGTCCAACTCGACGCCATGCTTGCTGCGGATTTCTTCCCTGATTTGTTCGAGCGCTTCAGACACACCAAGGTTGAAGCCCTGTGCCTTGTCATCATCGACATTGCGGTTCTTGATGACAGCGATATCTGTAGATAACCCACCGATATCCTGGATGAGAATTCTTCTATCAATTAAATCCTTGTTGATGATTTTCAGGCTGTTATCCATAACTAGATTGATATAAGCCGCGAAGCCTTCAGGATAAACCTTCACTTCATCGAATTTGATGTTCACTTTCAGTCCCTGGTATTTAGGAGTCACAAGGAATTCTACCTGGTGAACGGATCCAACCAGCTTGGAACGATAGCCAGCATCTTTCCCTTCCTTCACTTCACGAAGCGGAAGGCCAGTACCAAGCGTATAATTCGCATCAATGACATTTTTGTTTTTCGTGAAAAGCTTGGCATTGTCTTCATTGACTGCATCCAATGCAAGAGTAGCGAAAAGCATGATCAATGTCTGGTCCTCTTCTGACTTGCTGCTGCCAGGATCTAGTTCTGTAGCATTATCGCTTTTAGTTGCCAGGTTACCGACGCGATAGATTGCGTTATTTTCTTTCAGGGCAGGGGAGTGGACACGAATATGGATTCCATCAAGAGGGTCCTTCGCATCAAGTTCCTCAATACCGATTACAGGGCGGTCTTCAGTGTCCCTTGCCACGATATTAGGGATATTCAGTTCGTTATCAAATTCTCCGAAAATAGCTTTTATAGAATCGTTCCCAACATCAACTGCTGCAATTCTTGATTTCGTCATTCATATCATTCCTTTTCATTTATGTATACTTTCCTACTATTCTAAAGGTAAAGGGAAATAATAGATACTGCAAGATTTACAGGCAAAAAGAAATGTAATTGTAAACAAGTAAACACGATGTAAACCTCGCGCTGTTTGTATACATAATTGTACACAATGAATACAAACCTGTATACATCTTTATATATCAACATGTGTACGTAATTGTATACATGTAAACGTAATTGTACACGGGTTGTTTACAAATCGTATACATGTCTACATTTTTGTATACATTAAGATTTTTACCTTATTTTACCTATCAATAGAGCTATAAGAGCCCCCTCCCCTGTCCTGCCGATGAAAAGAATTCATTTTTAAGGAGGGAGTATTAAATAGATTTGAGATATATAAATAAATTAAATTGTTAAGAAGTTAAAGGTAAGAGAGTAGTTGGAAAAACGAACATGGACAAAGCTCAAAGAAATCAATATCCATTTCATGAAATAAGCATGTATAACAGTAACGATCTTTCAAATTGGGTTAACTATGTAAAGTGAGTAATATGAAGCCCCCCTCCCCTGCTTGAAAAGAAGAACAAAAAAAGCTGAGAATTGTCGAAACACGGTGAAAGAGGAAGAAAAGACAGCAACTACTAATTCTACCAGGAATGCTTGGCGTTGCAGGACACAAAAAAAGGCATTAAAAGAGCCCGTGTGGACGACTGGTCATCCACAGGGGCTGATTATTAATCTTCTCTTATTTCCCGACGGTTCTTCTTGAATATTTTCGATAAAACTTCGTAAACAATCGGCACAACAATCAGTGTTAACAGTGTTGAACTTGTTAAACCGCCAATTACCGTAATGGCAAGGCCTTTTGAGATCAAGCCTCCGCCTCCTGAGCCCATGGCTAATGGAATTAGGGCACCGACAGTCGCAATTGCAGTCATAAGAATTGGTCGTAAACGTGTTGCTCCTGCTTCAAGGACGGCTTCACGCATCGTCAATCCATCACGTTCCATGTGGATGATCCGGTCTACAAGCACGATTGCATTCGTAACAACAATACCAATCAGCATCAACAGACCCATCATCACCGACACGGAAATCGTTTCGCCACCAATAAGCAAGCCAACAAACGAGCCGATAACTGCAAATGGAAGCGAGAAGAGTATCGCAAATGGTGCTACACCTTCACGGAAGGTAACAACCAGGATGAAGTAAACGATTGCGATAGCGGCCAGCATCGCAGCTCCAAGCTGTGTGAATGTTTCAGTCATGTCCGCCTGTACACCAGCAACACCAACTTCTACACCCTTAGGCATATCTATAGCATCAATTGCCTTTTGAGTTTTAGCAGACGCTTTCGAGATATCGTCATCTGTAACCGTTCCTGATACGGATGCATAGTACTGGCCCTTGCTCCGGGCAAGTGTATTCATCGTTGTACCTTTTTCAACTGTTACCAGTTCAGACAAAGGCATCGTTGTTCCCATGGCTGTAGATACTTCTGTATCAAGGATATCATCAACCGACTTTGGCTGCTTTTCCTGCTCCTGCTGGACGATGACATCAAGTGATTCCCCATCTTTTTCAATCGTCGTCAAAACATCCTTCGTTTTGTTCGGATTCAACATCATGACGATTTGCCCTGCTGTTAAGCCATATTGCAGCAATTCGTCCTGTTCGACCTTGAAGGTGTATTCCACGTAGGCTTCCTCTGCACTGGAACTAACATCTTCTAAGCCTTTAATACCCTTCATCTCGTCCTCAGCCATTCTAACAGCCTTCGTCAGCTTGCCTAGATCCTCACTGTAGAAAGTATAGCTGATTTCATTCTCCGGCATCGACATGCCGCCGAAATTCTGGCTTTTCCACTCGCCGCTTTGTCCAATATTGAATACATACTCTTCAATTTCTTTCCTGACTTCTTGGAAATTCTCCATATCAGGGTCAAAAATCAGGTACATCAAGCCTCCGCCTGATCCCCCGCCCATCATTGCGGACATCTGGTCAGCTTCATCGCTAATCGATACTTGAACGATGTCAATATCATCACGTTTGAGCATTTTTTCTTCGACTTCAGCGACATTCTCAATTGTTTCTTCCTTAAGCTCGCCTGCTGTAGGTGTATAAGTAAGGTACATAACCTTGTCTTCCTCGCTGCCCATGAAACTGAAGCCGATAATCGGTGTCAGCGCCAGACTTCCAGCTAAAAGCAAAACAGCAATAACGGAAGTGATGATTTTATGGTTAAGCGACTTGTTCAAGACGCCTTTATACCAGTTTGCCAGTTTACCGCCTTCCTTGTGGCTGCCTTCTGTTTTTTCACCATATAACTTCTTTTTGAACAGGAAGTGTGATAGCGCAGGCACGATGGTAATCGCTACGATCAACGAAGCCCCAAGTGCAAAAGTCATCGTCAGCGCAAACGGAGCAAACAATTCTCCTACCATGCCGCCTACAAAAATCAATGGTGCAAAAACTGCTACCGTCACAAGTGTAGATGACAAAATCGGCTTGAACATTTCAATTGTTGCTTCACGTACAAGCGCACGCCCTGTTAATCTTTCTTCCTTCAAATGAAGTCGCCGATATATATTCTCCACCACGACGATCGAGTCATCTATCACCCGCCCAATGGCAACAGTAATCGCACCAAGTGTCATGATATTAAGTGTGATTCCCATCCAGTTCAAAAGCAGCAACGCCATGAAAATCGAAACTGGAATCGATACAATTGATATAATCGTAGACTTGAAATCTCGTAAAAATAGCAGAATAACCAGTACCGCAATCAATCCGCCAAATAAAGCTTTTTCAATCATCGTTGTTACAGATTCTTCAATTGGCTTACCCTGATCCAATGATACGTCGATGGTCAAGCCATCTATTTTATCCTGTTCTTCTTTGATTAAATCTTTAACAGCATTCACAACATCAACCGTGTTCGCTTGCTGTTCCTTGACGATCTGGAGGGCGATCGCATCTTTGCCGTTTGTACGGGAAATGGATTGCACCTTGCCAACCAGCTCAATTTCAGCAATATCACTAAGCTTTACAAAAGGTGATGGAGTTGCTTCTGTTGGAGTCACCGGAATCATCATGTTCCTCAGTTGCTCGGCAGTAGTGAACTTGCCATCAACAGCAACGGCCTGCTCGCCTTCCTCAAATTCAAAAAGCCCTAGGGATACGCCCAGATTGCTTGCCTGGATCATTTCCTTCACTTTGTCTTCAGTCAAGCCGAATTGAGTCATTTTTGCTTCATCATACGCAAGATTTACTTCTTCAATATGCTGCCCAGTTATCGTTACGGAAGCGACTCCGTCGATTTTATCGATTTTCGGAAGCAGGATATCCTCGACTGTCGATGTCAGCTCCACAATATCTTCTTTCGTACTGCTGACACTCAGTGCCGCAATCGGCATCATGTTCATGCTGATCGCTGTGACGGTCGGTTCCTGGGATCCTTCAGGCAGCTTGACCGTGTCTAGCGCGGATTGCAATGCACGCTTTGCCTCATCCATATCAATACCGTATTCATACTCAACCTGGATACTGGACATGTTGGAGTATGAATTGGAATAGACGTATTTTACATCTTCCAGTCCTTCCACCGCTTTTTCAATCGGGATGGACACATCGTTCATTACTTTCTCAGGAGTAGCTCCGGGATAGACATCCATGACCATTAAATACGGTATGGAGATATTCGGGATCGTCTCCATGTTCATCCGGGTACCTGAATAAATTCCTGATACCGTGATGATGATTGTAAGCAGCCAAACCGCCAGTTTATTCCCAAGCACAAAATTGACCAGATTTTTCACTATTGCACCTACCTTAACTAATCATTTATACACATTAATAATGGTAATGACTGACCGGTCATTTGTCAATTCTATACGTACAATAAAAGACCCACTTTACTTAAAAAGTGGGTCTTTGGTATTATTCATCATTATTTCGCCATCGCCAATCTCATCTTCTTCCTCAACATCTTCCAGTTGTTCATCATCTTCAGGAGGCGCATCGTTGCCACACCCTGTAACTGAGAACATGGAAATTGCCAATAATACCATCATCAAAAACCTTCTCATTACATAACCTCCTTTTGAAAAGGCTCTTTTCTCAAACTTTGTTGCTATTGGCTGCAAAATAGAATTGAATTACCTAAGATTGTTCACACAATTCACGACTATTATGAGAAAAGAGCTTGCAAACTTAGTACCGACCTAAAAAATGGGTATTATCACGTTAAAATCGCCTTTAGGATTTTAACAACAATCTTTAGGAAATAGCCTTTAAAAAAGTATCTCCTTACATAATGGTTCTATGTAACTCAGGGAAAAATCACTTAATGGCTGTAATAATTTTCTTAAAAAGACAAACAATAACGGGAAAGGAGTGACTTATCGATGGGTGAAACACATGCAGGCTTAACCTCAACAGAAGTATCGAATATTTGGTCATCCTACCTGAAAAGCAGCATGGAACTGCGTTTTTTTCAATATTTCTTTGAGACAGCAGATGATGAGGAAGTTAAAAAGATCGCTGAAAAGATGGTCAGTTTTTCAGAGAAAAGTCTCAACGACCTGATGGGTATTTTCCGCAAAGAAAACCTCACCATCCCTCTTGGTTTTACCGAGAAAGATGTAAGGCTTGATGCTGATAAGGTTTTTTCTGACACGTTCATTTTATATTTTTGCCATGATATTACGATGCTTTCACTAAGTACATATCCGAGCGCATTGCCTGATTGCACACGCAAGGAAATCCGGGATTATTTTCAGGAAGCGATCAAATTTACGTTGGAGATTCAAAATGAAATCACCGACCTGATGCTGCAGCAGGGCATTTTTCTGAAATCCCCGCAGGTAGCGATGGACCACACCGTCGACCTGGTAGATGAGATGAACTATCTCAATGGCCTATTTGGCGGCTCAAGGCCTGTAAACGCAGCAGAAATCGCCAACCTGTCCAGAGTCATCCACCGTGCCCGTTTTTCAAAAATGGTCCTCGTGACCTTCAGCAAGCTTGCCAGGCATAAAGATGTAAAAGAACACTTCAACAAAGGTGTAGCTGCTCTCAAAAAAGTGCTGGATGCACTCGAGGATGTATTGGATAAAGAAAACATCCCCTATTCAGCTTCAGGCGATTTCAACTTTTTCGAGGTAAAAGATTCACCCTTTTCCGATAAACTGATGCTGTTTTTCGTCAATACCTGCCTCGGAATGTTCTGCTTCATCATGATCAACCAGGCCCTTACATCAAGCCTGCGGTCAGACATTGTCACCAAATTCACGATGGTCTCCACTCAGATGAAAAAATACTACGGAAAAGGCCTCCTCCTGACCATCACCGAAAAATGGCTCGAACAGCCGCCACAGGCATTGGATCGGAAGGTGTGAAACCCTCTGAATTTAAAATATAGACTTCCAACATATAGACTTGGTGTACTTATTTTTATGGTACATAAAGTCTTTTTTGCTGTTTTCCATCCTAAAACGAGAGTTTCACCATATCTTTTACGAAGATTCTATTGTCTCATTCCCTGAACAGGTGTAGTTTATTAATTAGTGGAATTTATTTGTATTTTCACTGGGTTAATCTTTATAAAAAAGGCGGTACATAAAGTGAATCTATGGAATTCATACAAAAATTCATCATTTATTTTAAAAATGACGATCGGCTTTGTTCTGGGGATATTGGCTGGTGTTTTGCTGGGAGCGGATGCGGAGGTCTTAAAGCCTTTTGGCACTCTGTTGATCAAGCTGCTTAGTCTGATTGCTACTCCTGTTGTGTTCCTGACGGTTGTGCTGGCGGTCAATCAAATGAACCCTGCGCAACTTGGCAGGACCGGAGGGAAATTGATCCTTTATTATGGAGTGACAACGGCTGCGGCAGTGTTGATTGGTCTGGGTCTTGCGTTATGGATCAATCCTGGGAAGTCGTTGACACTCCCTGCTACAACCGTAGAGAAGCCTGCGACACCGTCCATATCTGATGTCATTTTCAGCATTGTCCCGGATAATTTCTTTTCGGCTTTCACATCGGGGAACTTGATGGCGATTATGTTTCTGGCGATTATCATCGGCTTCACGATTTCAGGAATGAGGTTTTCCGGCGAGGAAAAGGCTCAGCAATACGGTACGCAGCTGCAAACATTCCTTGAAGCAGCAAATGAGCTGTTCTTCAGGATTCTAAAGGGGATCCTTCTTTACGCTCCGATTGGTATTTTTGCGATCAGCGCATCCACTTTTGGCACCCAGGGGTGGGATACATTAACTTCCCTGCTGGAATTTACGGCGGTATTCTATATTGGGATTATCATCCTCTGGGTATTCGTGTACAGCGGGACACTCAAACTGTTCAAGATTCCGGTCAGGAGCTTTTTCGCAAATACGAAGGATGCGTATACAACGGCGTTCTTTACTTCCAGCAGCCTCGCTTCCCTGCCAGTGGCAATCGAGAGTGCGAAAAAGGCTGGAATTTCCGAGAAGATGGTGAATTTCAGTTTGCCACTTGGAGCCGTGTTCAACTCTGATGGCGGTGCACTAAGGATGGGCGCATCGATTGTATTTGCCGCCAATGTCACTGGTGCCAATTTCACACTGATTGATTTCGTCACCATCGTCCTTGTCGGCACACTGCTTTCAATCGGGACAGCCGGCATTCCAGCAGCAGGCCTTGTCACCCTGTCCGTGGTGCTGACGATGTTCGACCTGCCGCTTGAAGTCGTTGCACTGATCGCCGGCGTCGATGCGATCATCGGCATGGCCGGTACTGCATCGAATGTTGTCGGCGACGTCGTCGGCGCAGCAGTAGTCGACCAATCTGAAAAGAAAGCAGAAATGGCTCGGTCATAATAACAACTCCGAAAACCGCATTCTCGACTGGATGCGGTTTTTCTATTCTCTATAAGTCTAATACTAAATGCCCTTCCCCACGGGAAACACAGCATAGCATCGTTTGATTGGTATTCTGTTGTTCTTCCGTCAAAAAGGAATCAAAATGGGTGATTTTCCCCTCTGATACTCTCACTTCGCAAGTCCCACAACCGCCAACCCTGCAGGAATAAGGCAGGTTGATTCCATTTTCACGAATTACATCCAGCAAAGAACGATCCTTTGGGATTTCCAGCTGCTTAGCGCTTTTCTTTAGGGTGACGGTAAATGGCTTGGCCTGTTTATTTACAGGTGGAGCAAATCGCTCGGAATGGATATTGAAAGAAGGATAGCCGTAGGTTTTTGCTGCTTGTGTGAATTCTCCAATCATGTTTTCTGGTCCGCAAAAATAAACATGTGTCCCGATATTGTGATCCAGAAGTGATACGGGAGACAACCTGTTCGGACTTTCATCCTTTGAAAAATAAAAATGGCATTGCTCTGGATATCGTTCTTTCAGCACATCGTAAAAAGCGCATTGTTCCTTTGTTTTCGCTCCATAATGCAGCTCAAATGATTGATTCTTTTCGGATAGCTCAGCCATCATTGATAAAAAAGGCGTAACGCCAATGCCGGCTGCATAAAAAACATGGTGCTTAGCTTGAAAGCTCATTGGAAAATGGTTTTTCGGATAGCTGATTTTAATGACATCCCCTTCGCTGACATTGTGATGCCAGTATACCGAGCCGCCATTCGTAGGCTCTGCCAGGCGTACGGCGATTTCCATGACTCCTGGCTCTGAAAGGTTAAAAACTGAATAATGTCTTTCCATTATGCCTGAAGGATGCGGCAAATAAGTGATTATATGGGAACCGCCGCCAAAGGACGGAAGCTTGACGCCATCCACTGCTTCGAGGGTGAACCTTTTAATGGTTGCTGTCTCTATTTTTATCGATTTCACTCGTACTTCAATTGATGTACCGTGATGCAATCTCATTCCCCTCTCTCTTATTTGATCGTTACATATCCCAAGTAAGCATCCAATCGGCGGGAATAATGATTGGATGCCTCGAGTTCCTGCCCGCATAGCCTGCATTTGACATGCTTGTTGTCCCCGGCTTCATTCTCACTATGACAGTTACAGCATATTAATTTTTTCGGTAAAAAACCCCGTGTCACAATCTGCATTTCATGCTCGGAAAAGCCTGCTTCAAATGCCAGCTCCTTTACCATCATCACAAATTCCGCCGAACCTGATATGTATAGATAGGTCCCCATTTTTTGCGTGTTGAACCAGGTTTTCAGCATGGCTTCCTGCCCCTCTATGAAAATATGAAAATCAAATGGAATTTTTTCAGACAATGACTGCTGTAAAAGGTCAGAAAAAGCCTCGGCCCCCTCTGAATCGACGATAAACAAGATTTTTCTTTTCCGACTTATCTTTTTAAAGCTGCTTACACTCATCTTTTCTTCAGTTCCTCCTCCAAATATTCAAGAACTGCATGTCGGTACAGAGAAATCCCTTTATATTCTGCGATGAATTCAGGAAGTTCTTTGAGGATCGCCGAAAATTGCTTTAGCCATGGGGTATGCTGGATGAACGTTCCAAGCGGCAGCATGTGTGTATGAATAGTAAATAGAATCCCATTACTTTTTGGCAGACGGAAAAGTTTCTGTACCTCAACCCGCAGGTTGGCCAGTTCCCCTGCATTTGCTTTCGTTACTTTTTTTCGAGCCTGACCCCACTCAGCGAATGTTTCAAGCGAGGTATCCAGCCGTTCCCCAGCCATAAGCGACCAGTTTTTCCGCCACCATGGACTGCCTGCCTCGATTCTCATTAAAAACTGAAGGATGCGTTCATCAAGTGATTCCGACTTGAACCCCGGGATTGGCGTATGGATTTCTTTGAACGACATGCCAGCATCAAAATACAGCGACCAATTGGCTGGAAAGCAGAGCTGCCCTGCATCCAGGAATAAATCCCCGTCCCGCTGCATCATTAAAATCAAATCTTCTTGGACATGCCGGCCGACAAAATCCAAGGGCTCAATGTCCATTGTCGCCTGGTCCCCAAAATCGAAGGAATGATTTTCACCTGTTAGATGGTTAGTGAAAATCCAATGATTATCGTTGATTACCAGCTGGTAGTTCTCAGGATAGGAACTGGCCAGCTGGTGCAGGATCAAATCCAGCACCTCCCACTGGGCATCCATTGTATGCGGCATGGAGTGGTAACAGCGTTCTGGGTGATTTGTCAGCAATTCTCTCCTCAGGTTTATTTCCTCTAAATAAGATTCCGTCAATTCAATGGCAATTGGTGGATTTAATGGTATTGCATTGTTAGAGTATCTATATGCATCTCCATCGGCGAATGGATATGGAAAGGCCAGCAAATCCCCGTTGATAGTCATCTTCTCACCACTTTTCAGAATTATTTATATAATTAATACTATACTGAAAATTGAGAATGGATTCGATAACAATATCCTGAAATTATTCACTTTTCATTTTCCCCATAAGTCCATTAGATAAAAATACTGATTTCCGCTGCTGACTTTAAGAGTCTTGATGCTGATCGGGTATGTAAAAGCATGATTGCCTATCCTTTTTGTTTTTTTAGCCAAGGTATTCATGAATGGTAATTTCCAGCCTAAAAAACGCCTAATCTTTTTACGAATTAGCCGCCGTTTCCTTACTTCAACATTTTTGAAAAAATCTCTTTTAACGATCTTCCTTTTTTATAGTAAATCTCATCCCGGACTTTTTCATTTATCGCTTGCCAAAGCATAATTTCCACATCTGTAAGGGGCTCTGAATCCTCCTTTTTCAGAAAGGCAGCAAAATAATCGAGAGGAACTCCATAGAACCGTGAAATATCCGCCATGATTTCAAAAGAAACCGACTTCCTGGCACCTTTTTCAAGCATACTCAAGTACTGCAGCGTAATGCCTGTACCATTCGCTACATCCTCAAGCCGCAAGCCCCTTTCTTTTCTCAATCTCCTTAATTCCTGGCCTAATGGCGTCGTCATAATAACTCTCCCTTTAATCTAAATTCGAAACACGTTTATACGAAATAATATAGTACCAGCTGACAATCGCCTCAAATAAGGTAATGATCATTTCCACGATAATATCGGGCAATTTAAGAACTTTATATGTTTGATGGTGCAGCAATTCATGGACGATTGTCTGAATCTGCTCTGGATAGTCCAACTTTTCATCAATGATAATCATTTTCCTGCCAGGATGGTATATCCCTTTTATTAAACTCAAATCCCTGTACAGTACTTGTATTCCAAATCTCTTTTCAATCCTGGCCGTCAATGAGTCAATATGCATATGGTTAACCGCCATGAACTTTCTGTGCAGGAAACCTATAAAAGTATAGTAGGAAAGAAAGAAAGTCAGAACCAGATTGACATCCAAGTGGTCATAGAACGCAAGAATCGGAAAAATGATCAAGACCTCAAACGTCATTGGGCCGAATCTGTCAATGAACATCTTGCTGGTCATCGCTCCTGTTTCAAGCCAGACGTAAATATATTTAAACACCATACTAAGAGCTAACATTAAAATCAAAGTAAGATAACGTGCCAGGTACATTTTGTCGGTATAGTCATTATAAACTTCATTACACGCGATTATTATGATGATATACATCGACAACAAAGCGATTGTCGACTTCAAACTCCCGCGTTTTTTCGAGAATATAGCAAACAAGCTATCTACTAAAAGATAAATAAAACCGTATACAACTGAAAAACGATCAAAAATAATCAAGGATAACATGACATGGAAAAACGAATAACGAAAACCGGAAAACATCTTGAGATTCATCCTGTCAAAAATCACCATGATGCATAAAAAGAAAACCACATTCCACTCCAGTTCCTGTGGAATTTTGATATGTAAAAAGATTAAAGCCAAAGAAGGAAGAAGGAAAAAAAGATAAAAGACCTTTTGCCTCAAATTCTTCATGATGGACCCCTCCGATCCCGCTTACTGTCTAAACTAACTATACTTTATTACAATCTCCCAGGAAAAGGATATTTTGTATTTTAGACAAATTTTTCTATTTAATAAGGAAACTTGTCTAACGAAATAGGTTTCCATTCCACTGTTGTTTAAAATACAATTAATATTAGAGAATGAATTATTCTCTATTTCCTCCCAATTCTTTTAAGTACTAACTATGTTAGTACTTTTTTTTTACCTTCAGGATAAAAAAATTGTCGATAAAAAATGTTAGTTTTTAACTAAAGTTTAATATAAAATGAAACTATAACGATGGTAATATTTAGTGGCCACTATGATCCTCCATCGTTAATGCGGGAAGCTTTGAAGTACAGTCTTTATTTGGACACTTGGGCTGTATGGAGCTACTAGTGTAACCGGCCCTCTTAGGAATACATAAAATCTAAGAGGAGAGATGGAAAATGAAAAAGGTATTAACAGGATTAGCAGCAGGCGCATTGGCAATGGGGATCTTTGCAAGTTCTTCGTTGGCGGCAGTAACATATGACTCATCAGCAGGTACAGGATTTGTTGGTAAGGGTGATGTTCAGCAGGCTTTGGGTTGGAATAATGCTGAATTGCAGAAACAAGCTAAAAACTTAGTATTTACTTATGAAACAGTAAATACGTATGCGGTAACTGTAACTTGGACTACTGGCGAGGGAACTAGAGGCGAGAAAGTGCACAACGTTACAAATCAAAACACTGTAACTCTTTCATCAGGTGTTACGTACGATCCAAGAAAGTCAAATCAATTTACTGGTTTCAATATCACTGGTATTGATAAGACTGAAAATGGAGAGCTTCAGGTTGGGGATGAATATCCTGGAAACTCTGGCCATATTATCACCAATGTAGAAAAAATCCCTAGCACTGGCACTTTATATGTAAATGGCGTTCCATTACAATAACGTTTAGAACCATGAACTCTTTGTTCATGGTTTTTTTATGCCCTCCTCTATTGGTGTCAATTTCATTCATTGACATAACATTCCCCCTGTAAGCAGCTTCACGAAGTATTTCAGAAAATAAAAATCAGAAAGCCATAGAATCTCTAAATCTTTTATACAAGAGATTTAGTAAGCTTAATAAATAACTCCAATTTCAATCTATAATTGAGAATTATGAATAGGAATTGTCTCTTTTATTAAATTTCCTGCTTATTATTGGCATTTTATTTAAGATACAGTCCATAATAGATATAGACTGAGTTTTTATATCTGCTAAAACAAAGAATCATATCGCTTGACAAAATAATTACCGCTATACGATAATAATTACGGAATTAGAATTATTCTAGTTTACCGAATAGTTAACTGAATTCATTCAGGGAAACTATTTCAAAAATAATTCAACCAATTTAAGGAGGAACTTAATCATGGCATTAATCGGGACTCAAGTTTTACCATTCACAGCAAACGCATTCCACAACGGAGAATTCATCACGGTATCTGAAGAAAACTTCAAAGGCAAGTGGAGCGTAGTTGTATTCTATCCAGCTGATTTCACATTCGTATGCCCTACTGAGCTTGAAGACATGCAAAACGAATATGCTACATTAAGAGAAATGGGAGCAGAAGTATACTCTGTATCAACTGATACACACTTCACTCACAAAGCATGGCACGACCACTCTGAAGCAATCAGCAAAATCGAGTACATCATGATTGGCGACCCTTCACAGAAGGTCTCTCGCAACTTCGATGTATTGAACGAAGAAGATGGTCTTGCAGAGCGCGGAACTTTCATCATCGATCCAGACGGCGTTATCCAGACTGTTGAAATCAACGCAGGCGGAATCGGCCGTGACGCTAGCCAGGTAGTAAGCAAGCTGAAAGCAGCACAATATGTACGCAACAACCCAGGCGAAGTTTGCCCTGCAAAATGGAAAGAAGGCGGAGAAACTCTTAAACCAAGCCTTGATCTTGTAGGAAAGATTTAAGGGGTACACTCCCATGTTATTAGATGCAGAAATCAAAGCACAATTAGCCCAATATCTTCAGATGATGGAGGGCGATGTGCTGCTTAAAGTTAGCGCCGGATCGGATGATGTATCACGAGACATGCTGGCTTTAGTTGATGAATTGGCAACAATGTCATCCCACATTAAAGTGGAGCATGCAGAATTAGAAAGAACACCAAGCTTCAGTGTCAACCGTGCCGGTGAAGACACTGGAGTGACTTTCGCAGGCATTCCTTTAGGACATGAATTCACTTCATTAGTCCTTGCCCTGCTGCAGGTTAGCGGCAGAGCTCCTAAGGTAGACCAGAAAGTCATTGACCAAATCAAAGCGATTAAAGACGAATATCGTTTTGAGACGTATGTCAGCCTCAGCTGCCACAACTGTCCTGATGTGGTACAAGCCTTGAACGTGATGAGCACTTTGAATCCCGGCATTTCCCATGTCATGATCGATGGCGCAGCGTATAAGGATGAGGTTGAAAGCAAGCAGGTCATGGCCGTGCCAACGGTATTCCTGAATGGTGAACCATTCGGAAGCGGACGTATGTCCCTTGAAGAAATTCTTGCAAAAATGGGTTCAGGTCCGGATGCTTCCGAGCTCGCTGACAAAGAACCTTATGATGTCCTTGTTGTTGGCGGCGGACCGGCTGGTTCCAGTGCAGCCATCTATGCAGCGCGTAAAGGCATCCGTACAGGTATCGTTGCTGAGCGCTTCGGCGGCCAGGTAATGGATACTTTAGGCATTGAGAACTTCATCAGTGTCAAGCACACTGAAGGCCCTAAGCTTGTTGCCAGCCTTGAGGAGCATGTTAAAGAGTATGGCGTCGATGTCATGAACCTTCAGCGTGCCACACGCCTGGAGAAGAAAGACCTGATCGAACTGGAACTTGAAAATGGTGCAGTCCTGAAGAGTAAAACTGTCATCATTTCGACTGGTGCCCGCTGGCGCAATGTCAACGTACCAGGAGAAGCTGAATTCAAGAACAAAGGCGTTGCCTACTGCCCTCACTGTGATGGACCATTGTTCGAAGGAAAAGATGTAGCTGTCATCGGCGGAGGAAACTCTGGCGTTGAAGCAGCAATCGACCTGGCAGGAATCGTAAAGCATGTAACAGTCATCGAGTTCAATCCTGAACTTAAAGCTGATGCTGTTCTACAGGACCGCCTGCACAGCCTTCCAAATGTCACAGTAGTGACAAACGCACAGACAAGCGAAATTACCGGAACTGACAAAGTGAACGGAATTACGTACATTGACCGTGCATCAGGCGAAGAACACCATGTTGAATTACAAGGCGTATTCGTCCAGATCGGCCTCGTACCGAACACAGAATGGCTCGGTGACACGCTTGAACGCACTCGCTTCGGCGAGATTGTCGTAGACAAGCACGGTGCCACAGACCTGCCTGGCGTCTTCGCTGCAGGCGACTGCACGGACAGTGCATACAAACAAATCATCATTTCAATGGGATCAGGTGCCACCGCAGCATTAGGAGCATTTGATTACATGATTCGTAACTAATAGAAAGCCGCTTTACTGCCTGGATTGGCAGTGGAGCGGTTTTTTTGTTTGCTCTGAAGAGGAACCCTCTCCAACTACGGCAAACCTGTCGGGATTTTTGACAGCTTTTCCCTCGACACCTCCTAACTTGTCAAAATAACACATGCACTTCGCCACTCATCCGCCCAATCCCACATGAAAATCTAAAAACAACAAAAAACCTTCAATCCAACTTGGATCGAAGGTTTCAAAATTTATTAATCAGCTATAAACCCGCTCTTTATCGCTTAATCCCAGCGTCTGCGACGTTGATTCATGAATCTCATGGAATAGCTCGGGGTTGGCTGCTAAGGATATTCCATATGAAGGGACCATTTCCTTGATTTTATCTTTCCATTCAAACATTCTTTCCGGGAAGCATTTTTCCAGCACTTCCAGCATGACGTTAACCGCAGTTGATGCACCTGGGGATGCGCCCAGTAATGCTGCTACGGAGCCATCTGAAGCACTTACGACTTCGGTGCCGAATTGCAGAGTGCCTTTGCCTGAATCTGTGTCTTTGATGACTTGTACACGTTGTCCTGCAACTACCACTCCCCAGTCCTCGCTCTTGGCGTTCGGGATGAATTCACGCAGTTCTTCCATGCGCTTTTCATGGGAAAGCATCACTTGCTCAATCAGGTATTTCGTCAGGGCCATTTCCTTCATGCCTGCGGCGAGCATGGTCATGACGTTATTCGGTTTGACAGAACCAATCAAATCCAGATTCGATCCTGTCTTCAGGAATTTAGGCGAGAAGCCTGCAAAAGGTCCAAACAGCAGGGACTTTTTGTTATCGATGAATCTAGTGTCGAGGTGAGGCACTGACATTGGTGGTGCTCCCACCTTAGCTTTTCCGTAAACCTTCGCGTGGTGCTGCTCGACAACTTCAGGGTTGTTGCAGACCAAAAATAAGCCGCTCACAGGGAATCCGCCAATTTGCTTTGATTCTGGGATGCCTGTCTTTTGCAGCAATGGCAAGCTTCCTCCCCCGCCTCCGATAAAGACGAATTTGGTTTTATGGACTTCCACTTGGCCGCTATCAAGGTTTTTCACCTTGACCTCCCATGTCCCATCGCTCGCACGTTTGATATCTTTCACACTATGCTTATAGTTCATCTCGACATTCTGGCTCTCCAAATGCTCAAACAACATCCGTGTCAAGGCGCCAAAATTAACATCCGTTCCAGAGTCAATCTTTGTCGCAGCAATCGGCTCAGTCGACGTACGGCCGTCCATGACTAAAGGAATCCACTCCTTCAGTTTTGCAGGATCTTGCGAGAACTCCATTCCCTGGAACATCGGAACACCTGAAAGCGCTTTAAATCGGTTTTTCAAGAAGGTAACATTTTTCTCCCCTTCTACTAGACTCATATGTGGCAGCGGCCTGATGAAATCCTGGGGATTGCGAATTAAATTGCTCTTTACTAGATAAGACCAGAATTGTCTTGAAAGCTGAAATTGTTCGTTGACATTGATGGCCTTGGTTATATCGATTGATCCGTCGGATTTTTCAGGTGTATAGTTCAACTCGCAAAGGGCTGCGTGTCCAGTACCCGCATTATTCCACTCATTGGAGCTCTCTTCACCTGCCGAAGGAAGTTTTTCAAACACTTTGATTTCCCACTCCGGTGCTAACTCTTTCAGCAATGATCCCAACGTCGCACTCATGACTCCGGCTCCAATTAAGATAACGTCTGTAGCTTTCTGTACGTTGCTCATTTTATCCTTCCTTGTCCCATATATTTGAGTAGGCGCGTCTGAAAAGGGACACACCATTTCTGTCTTTGTTAAAACCGTAACATAATCTATTATAATGACTTGAGGATTAAAATTTCTACTATTTACTGATAATTATAAACTATTTTGTCACTGTAAAAAAGTGTGAAGTCTTCCCACAAGATTCACCAGCCACCAAACCCGGTAAAATCGCTGATATTTTTGAAATTGTATATTGAAAATAAGTGACCTATCCAGAGTTTGTTTTGGCTAATTTATGAGTTAGAGGAGATTGGAAAGGAGACGAAATGTTTTCGCGAATCAAAATCCGCAATCATGAAATGTAGACGATATTACTCTGGAAGAACCGTATAAACAATAAAGGCTGGACGATATGACATCGTTCAGCCTGCTTAACTATTCCTTCTATCCCTGAATTTAATCATCAATTTTGTAAACCAGTAAGCGAAATACACAATCCCGATATCTATAAGAAAAATATAAACTTGATGCATCCCTCTCTCGATTTTCACCAGACCAATGTATTTTTCTATCGTTGCGAAGCCAAAGGCAAAAACAGCGCTTAGCAACGCGGAATAAATATAAAAGTTTTTATCATGATTCGTACAATACTGATAGACCAGCAAAAAACCCACTGGCAAGGCAGAGGCAGTCATACTTAGCGCCGGAGGAAACCACGGCGAGAGAAAGTATGTATGGATAAAATGACTGTAATTTGCAAGGACCTGTTCAAAATAGGTCCACAGGATGTGAACCGTATACCCAAAGAAAAAAATCTCAAATAACCTTTTCCGGTCGATAAAAAAATACAATAAAATCAAAGGCAGCAGCAAAAAAGACAATACCATCCAGAACTGCCAATTTCCCATATCAGAGTATTGATGCCAATATGAGGAGATTAGCTGCCTCAACTCATCGTTTTTTTCCGTTATTTGCTTCCAATACTCATCGTAACTCAATGAAATAACCCCCAAACCATCCAGGCTATTAGTAAGTTTTTACTAAAAAGGAAGGTTATATACCAAGATCCGACACGATTCGACATACTCAACCTTCCTGATTTATTTGCAAATTCTCATCTCTTAAAGCGAGTTCACAATAATCCGGAACCCTCAATCAGCAAATACATCCCCGTAAACAATAAAATAAGATACGTCAGGATCCAAAAAAGATTTTGATTAACCCATTTGAACAATACTTGTCCCAAAAACAAGCCTATAAAAACCAAAGGCAGCGCCCACAGACTTGAAACCCAGACAATCTTGCTGGTTCCGGCGAACATGACCTGGATCACTAAACTGACAAGGTAAATAAATAGATAAAAGGCCAGTGTAGTACCTCTTAATTTTTCCTTTTTGGTATGGGTCCCTGAAAAATACAGCAATATGGGAGGCCCAGGCATGCCTATGCTCGTTGTGAGAGATCCTGAGAGGCCGCCAACAATCAAGTCCCTTGTCTTATTTTGACGCATTCGCAATTGAAGCATCAGCATCATAGTCAGGACTAAAATGAACTGGCCAATTCCCAGGAAATAAAGAAGTGCTGTATAGGTTCGTTGTCCGCCTTTAAGTAAGTACTCTCTCCCTAGTTTGCTAGAAGATTGGAAAGTATCGAAATGCGCATTGAACTTACCTCCAGGCTGATATCTGACAATTTGCAGCTTTTCCGCATGGTTAAGTGGCTGTTCCACAATGGAAGCAATTCGTTCGGATATTTGCAGGACATTTTCGTTGGTATTGTGATGTAACCAGGCTTGTTCTGACTTCCGTGCGCTGGAAAAAGACTTTTTCGAGTCTCCCACAACAGCTGACGGCTTTAGCTTTCCTTTGGCTAAATCTATCAGCTCTTTGCATTCTTTCTCACTTAATACACTTTCATAATAAGCTATCATGGTAAATAATAGACAGGTCCTTCATTGAATGCACCTCCACTGTCATAATCTATTCTATAAACTATGTAGAGAAAGTGTTTAATGTGAAGATACTTTACAACTTAATAAACTCACCTATATCCTAATAAAAAAGAGAGCAGTATAATTACCACTCTCATGTTCAGCTAACTCAATTCGTACAGTAGCTGATTGAATCAATGTCTAATACCCATTTACAAAGTCGGCGATTGTTTCTATTTCGTCTTCTGTAAGTTCCCTTTTTACATGCTTTTTGTATTCATCGATGATTTTCTGCTGATTACCACTGCAACGATCTGTATATTTCGCAATGTTTCTAAGCATAGCAGCTTCCTGATTAAATTCCTCTTTTGAAATCGCCTTTTGATGCGAAAGAATATAAGTATCCGCGTCAAATGCTTCTAATTCATCCAGTAGTCTTAACGTTTCCTTGATTGTGTAGTTTTGTTTTTCGGAAAAAATATCAGGATAAATACAGTCACCAAGAAAGAGGATCTTTTCTTCTTTAATAAAAACGACTGTCGAATCTGCAGCGTGATCTCCGCCAACGTGCTGTACGATGCAAGTTACACCACCGAGGTGGATTTCCACTCGTTTTTCAAAAGTTAAATCCGGCAAGACAATCGTGATATCCCGATGATCTGTGAATTCCTCCTTGATTGCCTTCGCACAAAATTCAATTTCCGATCCTTCCCTCACTCGTGTGTCTAACGCTTCATCTGACCATGAAAGCGGGATGAGCTTCTCCATTTCTTGTTTCGTTTGTTTGGAAGCAAGAGAAACAATATTAGGGAATGCCGAAAGACCAAAGATATGATCCCAGTGCCAGTGAGTAAGCACAACCATATCAGGATCAGGGACTCCCCTTTTTAAAAGTTCACTCAGAAAATAATTTGCATGGTCTTCCGAATTTCCTGCATCAATCATCAATGTCTTGTTATTGCCCACTACCATTCCCAGAATAGGCCGGTCGGTCAGCGAAACTGGAGTGATGTACCAAAAACTCCTGCCGATTTTGTTTATTGAATGCATATAAGGTTGCCTACCTTCTTTATATTATATTTTATTGGATTTTCCCTAGCCATTTGTGGCATTCAGCAAACTAAACTCTTCTTAAAAATAAAACCCCAATTATTTATGGTATAGTTCACCTCAATCTACTCCATGAGGTTTTATAATTTTAAACTCATCCCTTGTTCTATAATACCTAAATGTTAAGCAAATACTAAATGCAACTTGTTTTTAATGGAGTGATTTGAATGTCACATAAAATGAATAGCTCTTCGATGCATTTTTTGTTGTTATTGGTGGTTTTACTTGTATTTATCTGGTCCCTTATTAAACCGGAAGAAGGTTATGGGGTTTGGTTTGTGGAGGTTTTACCTTCAGTATTACTGTTAATATTTTTACTATCAACATACAATCGGTTTCACCTTACCACTGTTTCTTATGTCATCATTACCTTTCTTGTCATTTTAACGTTTGTTGGGGGGCATTATTCTTATTCTAAAGTTCCTCTCTTTACATGGATCAAAGATTATTTCGATTTACAGAGAAACCACTACGATCGGTTTGGTCATTTTCTTAAGGGGTCTATTGTAATAGTGATCATAGAGATATTATTAAGGAAAACAGCTTTAACAAAAAGTAAAACCACGAATTTTATTGCTCTATGTATAACCCTAGCAATCGGAGCTTTCTACGAAATCATTGAGTGGGCAAGTGCAAAAATAGGGAAAGAAGGGAAAGTCACAAAAGATTTTTTAGGTATGCAGGGAGACATATGGGATGCCCAGTGGGATATGGCACTTTTACTTGTAGGTTCCATTCTCTCGCTTTTTATTATAAAACTCCTTTATAAAGAATTAGAAAGATCCAGATAATGGGTTGATATCTATTTAAAATAACGCAGGTACAACATTGGAACAACAAGATTGATGGCCAAATAAGCTGAGTTGTTATTCATAACTTGGCTTTTTGGATATTGTTATTATTTTTATAAATCTAAAACCTCATTTACTTATGATACGGTTCACCGTAGTTGTTTAACCTGAGGTAGTTACACCACCACTCCTTATGACATCCCCGGCACCTTAAAATATGCCAAAGAATTTTCTTCCTCAGGAGATACTAACCCTAAACTTTTCAAAACTTCTTCCGCAAATTCCACATAAGCTGAACCTGTCGCAGTTGTCACATTTTTATCCGTCATGACAATTCGATTCACCTTATTTTCCCACACAAAACCTGCTTTACTATAATCCGTTTCATCTGGTGTTAAAGATGTAGTATAAGAGGTTTCATTTAAAATACCAGCAGACGCTAAAAGGGAAGGGCCAGCACATATAGCTGCAATATAGATATTTGAGTGATGGAATTCCTTAATTAATCTCATAATCTTGTTATCTTCTAAAAGAACATATGGGTTCCCCCCTGGAATAATAAGGGCAGCAAATTCTTGTGGGGCCACTTCATCAATATGCAAATGTGAGACAACCTGCAGTCCTCCTGAAGAAACTACAAATGGTTTCTTTTGATGCTAACAAGTAATAACCTATACTCCATTCCCTTTAAGAACTGTATCCAAAATACTAATTTCAAATTACGCATAATCATCATATAAAAAAATGAGTACCTTCATCCTTTTGCTCCAATCAAATGTAAATAGATGCAATTAAATAGTTCATGTCCCTGTTATATTCAACATTAAGCTTTTAGGTACGTAATATTACTTGTTCAGAATCCAACATTGTCAATGTATAGCACACTCCATTGACTGCATCACTATTAATGCTAATTTAAAAACCGCATCTACTTATGATACGGTTCACCGTAACGTTGGATAGGGTAAAATGATTTAGAAAAGGAGTGGTTCATTAAAACTGCTCCTCAATCTTTTACCCTTCATCATCTTCTTCATTTCCGTGTCTTGCCCCTATATATTCCCAAGAAACATCTCCTCGTTCTTCACGCAACTCCAATAGCACATCTTCACTTAAATGCAGATTAGAATCTATTACACTTTTTATTGATTCTTTTCTAGCATCGCATCTAAAGCAATATCCCCGCTTATACTCTCTGTAGTTATGTTCACATTCAAGTAATGCTTCTTCTCTATTTTTAAAATGTAGCCATCCTCCATCACGAGCCAAACCATTCAACTTTTTAAATTTGGTACCTGTAATAGGAATAAATGAACAATTATCTTCATGCAGTGTGACTTTCTTAGTGGGTTTATCCACATTTAACCACATCGACATCTCTCCTTTTCATAATAAATTTTAGAATCTACTTTTAATTGCTATCACTCTATTTAAATCCCTTTCTAGTTGATTTAAATTTGGTGTGTAAGCTGCTTCTAAAGGGTTACTATGAGCATCTATATAAGCGCACGCTTCATTAAATATGTCAGTTAATTCCTGTTTAACATTATCAAAACCCTGACCATCGATTTCTTCAACTTGTCCAAATTTAATATCACGCCTATAGCGTTTAATAACCGATTTAAATATCTCATCTTCAACTAATAATTCAATGGCAGACCTTAAATAACCATACCCCTGTATAGCAGCAGAGCTTCCCATTACTTCCTTGTTTACAGCACTTGTATTTAATAAGTCCTTAATTTTACCTTGATAAGTTCTAAACTTTTCCTTATGAGGTGGGGTATCCTCATATAAATGGCCAGTACTATTTCCTTTTGATTCAACTGTATAATATTTATAATTTATATTTGGTTTTCTATCCTTCATGAATTGCTCAATTGAATTAAAAAACAGAATACTATGTGTTAAAATAATCACTTGCCTTTCTTCCGATAATCTTATAAGTCTCTGTGCAACAATATTTATCCTTTCATGGTCCAGGCTGTTTACAGGGTCATCAAATATTATAGGCCCAAATTGATTACTTATTTTTAACTCTGTAAGTAAATGAGCTAATGCTATAGACTTTTGCTCCCCCTCACTTAAGACATCACCTAATGAATATTGAGACCCTATTACTTGTCTTAACTTTGGAGAACCAGCCTGTGTACCAAAATCTAATGAAATATTCTTTTCGCATTTTAGATGTTTAAGTTCATTTTCAAATACTTCTTTAAACTGGTCTTGTATTAACTCTTTTCTTGCTAGGGTTGATATTCTACTTAAAGAACGTGTATTAAGTAGACCCTTCACGTTTTCTAGCTTCACAACCATTTTTAAATTATCTACATATTCCTTAAGTTTAACTTTGTTGTCATATAATACTTTTTTATCTTTTAGCTCATTGATTTTGTTTTCCATTTCATTTTGTTTTTCTTGTATTCTTCCTAATATAGTCTCCTTCTGTTTTTTTAACTCTAAAACTTCTTCCGACCTTTTTTTAATAAAATTGGTTACCGATTCATAATCTAATCTAAAGGATTGTTCTAAAAATACGCCTTTAGGGTGTTTAAGTACTATATTTTTCAATCTAGTATATTCAGTAAAAAATAAACTGATAACACGTGGAACAATTTCCTCGTCTTCAGTTTCAAACGGATTATGATGCAATTGACAGGAGCTATCAACTTTACTTATTTTTGTATTCAAATCGTCAAGCTTTTCACCTAGTTTTTCTATTTTACTCTTTAAAGTATTATCTATTAGTTCTCTATAGCTTTTTATGAGCTCTCTGGCATTTACGTCAAGAGGTTGCCCACAATAAATGCATACATCCTTTTCATTTGGGTAGCTTATTTGTTCCAGTGTTTTAATATATTTTTCAGCACTTTCAAGGAAATTTATAAACTCTTCGGATTGAATAAAATTGCCATTTAACTGCATCATAGACTGTTTGAGACCAGTTGTTCTCTCTTCTTCAAAATATTTTAATGTTTGCAAGGTTTCCTTATACTCATTCCAAACACTTGTATTTAATACCTCTTTCATTTTATTAATCTTTATATTCAATTCATCTAATTCTTTGACTTGATTCTGGCAGGCTTGTATTTCATTATTAAGTAATTGAACATTCAAACCCTCTTTTTCCTTATTTAACTGAAGTATTTGTTGTTCATCTTCCAATTCAAATTTTGTTTCATTTTCAATGGTTTCTTCATTTGTTTCAGTTTTTAATGAAGTAATAAAATTAAATGCATGAGTACCGTTATGTAGCTTAGTGAAAAAGTCAGGTTCAATAGATTTTCTATCAATCATATTTGTAATCTCTTGACTTAACTTATTCAATTCACTAGAAACCTCATTAAAATAATGAAATCCAACTGGTGTAGCAATTAAATTTCTATTATTATCAAGACTAATTTTTACGCAATCAGAGTTAAACATTCCTATGCTTTTTAAATCTACGGAAGACGAGGAGTTATTCCATGAAAATGTTTTATCTCTTTCACCAACTTTATAATAAATATCAGCCTTTTGCTCATAGTTATCGTTACTAAAAACATCTGGTAACACCTTTAAATTACTATCATAACTAAAACCGACGGACTTTAGTATCCTTCCGTATCCCGATTTCCCTGAACCATTATTTCCATAAATAACAGTAAGGTTTGGTGAAAATTTTAATACTTGTTCTTTTGCTAATTTATTTACTCCCTGTATATTTGTTAACTCCTTCAATATTAGTTTTTCACCATTGTTACTTTGTTCAAATGAACTAGGACCTTCAACAGTCTTTTTTTCAAATTCCTTTATTATTCCATGCTCATACAACAGGGTATTTAATATTTGTAGTCTTTGTTCTTCATCAACATTTTCAGATGTTATTATTTGGACCAATGCCCTAGCCCAATCTCCATTATCATTTGCCCATTCCCATAATCGCCTGACAACATTATTCATAGTTTTTCTCCCTTCCTTGGACATCTAAAAAAAGTAGGAGTCAAATAAACTCCTACCTGTAATGTCATGATGTAATAGTGTTTTCATTTAATATGCTTTGAATCATCTTATCAATGTAAGTTTCTCTGTCGTCATTTTGGAAAAGGATGTGCTGTTCTTCCATCTGTTCTTTAGGTAATTTAAGCCCTGTGGTTATTAAATCACTGTAATAGGTGTTAGCGATGGTAAATGCATTAAGAATAACATCTTTATCATTTAAGCGATTTTCCATTTCCTTAATATGGCGATAGAATTGAAGCTTTGCATCAGTTATTGAAAGGTTTCGGATACCTTTTGGGTCAGCAAATGTAATGTACTGCTTTTCTCCATGTATAATCCAGATAATGAAGTCTGGATAAAATCCGCCCGCTTCGAAGAATCCAATTCCTCTACCTCGACTTTGGTTTCGGAGCAGATATAGTTCTTTATCTTTAAAGAAATCCTTATTACCTTCATAGTGGGTCTTTAAATCTTGCACAAAACGGTATTCTCCCTCATTAAGCGGAACAGGTGATACCTTTATAGCTGCACCTTCTAGGGTAATCAATGGTTGATATAGGTGCTGTGAAAATGAAAAGGAGGTTAAGCCGCCAAATTCGATATCGCTTAACATGCTTTTCTTCAAAGCATCCTTTAATTGCTTTAATTTAGTTATCATGCTTGTATCATTTGTATCTACAGAAACTTTATATTCGTCAAAGAAATTGTTGTCTGTTTCTGTTAACTCATAATACTCTAGATATGGTGCTTCCCACTCTTTTTTTGCATATAGATATTGTTTTTCACAATACTTTTTCAATAGAACTAGAGCAATTTCTTCCCAGCGTTTTACTTTGTTAAAAGAATTAAATACTAGCTCCTCTTTTGGTATTTCGATTTCATACCAATAATCATTAGATAATAATTTAATGATTTCTTCTTTAGATAAGCTTAGGTTATACCATGAACGCTCATTCTTAAATTTTTGCATCTCAAAGTAAATATGGTCCAAATCCATAAAGGCAATATGTTTTTCCGAAAATGCTTCTTTGTTTAAAGTTATTGACTGAGTTTCTCGAACACTTAACCCTTTAATTCGACTATCATGTATTTGAAGCTTTGGATACCAGTTAACGATTATCTTATCGTTACTTGATAATCGTTCTGATGGAGCAGAAAATTTCGGTTTTGGTCCTTGCTTTTTAAAATCGATACCATCTTTTAAGCGTAAGGCCTTTAACTTTAGCTTTCTTTTATGGTAATCCTTCAAAACAGGCAGTTGTATTTCTTCATAGTCGGTTTCCGTTTGGATACCTTCATCTTCTAGATATTCTTTAAACTGCTGCATGTAGTCAGCACGAATGCCAAAAATGTTTAATGTTTCAATAAAACTAAGATATTTAGGAATATCAGGTACTTCACCCTTTAATGTTTCGCTTCGCTTTAAACTAAAGTTATATCCTTTAAGGCGTACCCCACGGCCAAATAATTGGATGATTTGTGAACCTTCGCTTCTACCTAAATTCATTAGTCCCATTGTGCTTACACGCCAACTACTCCAACCCTCAGTAAACTTCTTAGAGCCAATTAAAAGTTTTATGCCTGAATCTTTTTTATCAATTTCATGAAAATAGGATTTTGAAAAATCTCTGTCGGTAACAAGAAGCTCTGTGTAAGTTGCACAAAGCTTACTAAGTTCATTCGAATCACCTACATTGATAACACCAAAAGGTTCATGGTCTCCAATACGAAGTGCTATTTCACCATCGACACCTTTTAAATTTTCTACACGTAACGTAGCATTAGCTAGAGTAGAATTGAAAACGAATAAGAGAATTTCACGATAAACTTCTTCAGCTGACATTTGTTTGTCTAGAAGATACGGGAATGAGTTACCGAATATCTCCCTTCCATTTCCATCTAAAAGCCCTGGATGACCGCTTAGAAGACGTTCTATCATACTTATGCTTTCTTTACTTTCCTTTACAAACCGAGCAATAAATAACAGGATGTCTGTTACATCAGATACTTTTCTTTTATTTTGGGTTCTCAGTGCATTAACGCTGCCACCTACAAAAACCCATAAAGGTTTAGCCACCATAAAAGGACGATAAGCTACTTCATTTTCACTATAAAGTTTTAACTGTTGATAAAAGGCTGTTAAACATGCTGTTAAATATAAATGACGAATATGTTCATCTTCATCATCCTGTAGATTTAAGATGCGATAATCTTTTCCATATCCATCGCTATAAAAATAACGATAGGAGTAATCAAATAAAATACATTTTGAATACTCTTCCATTAATTTCTTATTACCTGATACAGCTTGTCCAAACGTTGCTGAATACTCAAAGGCAAATCCTTGCTCACTTAGCTTTTCTCTTTTATTTCTCCATTCATCACCAGATGAACCACGATGTCCTTCATCAACAAGAACAAGATTATTCCCTTCAAATGCATCAATGGCAACTGTTTTTTCGCCCATTTCATCCTTTAATTTATGAATATCAATTATTGAGATTTCATTTCCTCGGAATAAGCCTTGCATATTCTTATCAAAGAGCGCCGCTTGTAGCCCTGATACTTCAAACTCCCTCAAATGTTGTTTGGATAGGTCTTCACTTGGTGTTAATAGAATAACCTGTTCCAATTCATCGCGACGATGTTTGTTATAAAAATAATGTTTATATTGAAGGATATTTACATGCATCAGCAGCGTCTTTCCAGAGCCGGTTGCATTCCAAAATGCTAACTTTTTTAGGTCTGTTACATTGTAATAGTTAAGTTGCTCACCTTTTGATTTATCCTCATTAAATACATCAATAAATGCATTTAAGTCATTCAATAGTTTTTCTCTGTGGTTAAAATAACGGTCTAGATAAATTTCCGTAAACAACAACGAAAGATATTGGAAATATTTCCACCTTATTTTTTTCTCTCTCTTTTCACTAATTGTAAGGGTATGACTTACGATGTTTTCATCATACTGTCTTAAGATATCATTACTTAGTTCTTCCCTTTCGAATAATTTCATAGTAAGTTGTTTATAAAACTGCGAGACATTATCAATGTCTAATTCTTCGAGGGAACTATCCTTCATGTCTTTTGTAAGGTGTTCAA
Source organism: Mesobacillus thioparans (assembly GCF_965138835.1). Taxonomy (NCBI): domain Bacteria; kingdom Bacillati; phylum Bacillota; class Bacilli; order Caryophanales; family Bacillaceae; genus Mesobacillus; species Mesobacillus thioparans. The sequence goes on from NZ_CBCSFH010000003.1 coordinate 298,366, forward strand.
AATCCTCCACTTCAAAGAGACGCAGCATAAACTGATTCAATATTAATTGGTCACTTAATTGAATCTTTTTGGTTGTCCCTCTAGGCATAATCTCACCTCCTACATATCTTGTACATCAAACATTAGACGCTTAAATTCTTCCTCAATAAGAACCACTTTCCACTTATTTTCCGCCAATTTCAAGTTTTCTAAGTGATTATCTCCATTGACATAAATTCGTTCAAACTCAGAGTCACGTGTATTGTAACCTTGCTTTTTAAAGAAGTCTTCTAACTGTTCATTTGTGACTTCATCCGTGTTTCTCCAAAGAACTAAAGTATTTTCCCCTGTCCGTAATGTTCCTGTTATTACTTTAATACCTTTAATCAAATCAATGGTCTTAATATGTAAACCAATCAAGTAGTTAAAGGTTTCCACAAGGTCAACATTTGTAAGCTTAGATTCCGTTCCATTTGTAATCATCATTTTATAATCAAATGGATTTCTAAATGCCTCGGTATTTAATAATGATGAACTTCCTTCTGCTTCAACTTCAAGCATATATGAAAGTAAATATTCTTCCTTCGCTTCGCTAGACATTAATTCAGTCATAGCTGATTGTTGCTGGGAAGAACGTTTGAGTTGAATATTATTTAGAGCATCCTCATAAGACTCAAGCTTTATATATTTAAACATATGACTTGAACCCTCACGCGAAACTGGTTTCCCATCTTTCCAATCCTTCGAATAGATTGCCTTTTGTATTCTTGGTTTTGTTACTGTATTAAAGTATTCTCCCATTTCAACAAGAATGTATTTAAGGTCACTACCATTTTCCCTATTTAACTCTACAACTGCATGACCAGTCGTACCTGAACCAGCGAAATAATCGAGTATTATATCTTTATTTTCATTTAAGGTAGATAAACTAATGCTTCTCTTTACAGTATTTATGGATTTAGGAAAATCAAATAACTTTTTTCCAAGCATATTTATTAACAATGTATTTCCATAATTTCCAGCATCGTATTCTCCACCACTCCACACAGTTTTGGGAACGGTTAATTCATGTGTTAAAAACAAATCAAAGACGCCATCATTCTCTATAATTGCAATTCTATCTAAATTATTCTTAATGGTATCTAAACCAAAATTCCATCTTCTTTCTATACCATTTTGGTCTATTGGCCATATTTCAATTTCACCGTTTTCTTGTCTTACATTCCTACCTGCCGGGCTAAATTCATCACTAGGAACGTCACCAATTCTTGTTATTTTCCCATCTTTAATATAAATTGGATAAAAGGATAATCTCCTTTCAGTTCTTAAAGAATTCTCTCCCCACCTTCTCATTTTTCTTGGTGTATCATTTTCTTCTAGAGTACGATTTATAACATTTTTTTCATCTTCATTAGTAATAAAAATTGCATATTCATGTACTCTATTGAAATCTTTAGTAATGGAACCTTTGGGATTATGGACTAATGTTATTGGAGAAATTCTATGGTTTGTGAAACTCCCTTTTAAGACAGACATCAGATTAACCATCTCCGTATCATCGATAGCAATAGCACACACACTTTTTTTATCCATTAAAGGCTTAGAGAATTCCAATCTATCCTTCATTAATGAAAGCCACGATGAATGCTTATAACCATTTTTATAAATTATTGGAGTGGAATTGGTATTGTATGGTGGGTCAATATAAATGCTTTTAATACTTTTTTGATATTTTTCCTGTAAAAAATTTAATGCTTGGAAATTCTCACTATGAATTAATAGTCCATCAGCATTATCGTCAATATTTTCTATTTGAGCTAGTAATTTATCTGTAAAATTACTACTAAAGAATTTTGTATCTAGTAAGAGATAACGATTCTCTGATAAAAATTTAACTGATAATGGTTTGGTAAAACCACTTAATTCATCAATTGAAAAAAGCTTTTTCCATTCATCTATTTGCTGCTCATTTTGGCTAATTTCTTCATATAATTCTTCTGGGATTCTATCGAGTGAAATACAATAGTTGGTTTCAATGACAAATTTCTTTTTTAACCAAAGTTTCTTTTGGAAATTTTCTATTTGTTCTAGAAATGCAATGATTTTCTCGCCAATAGATTTAATCACCTTCACCTTTGATAGATATTGTTCAAATCGTTTCTCGTTTTCAGTATCAAGGTCATCTAAGTGCATTATTTCATTTTTGATAAAGAAGTCTAACTCACGCCGTAAAAAGCCACCTAAATCTTTATGGATAAAATAATCAAAGGTATTACGTGCTGTATAGTCATTTAAATACTTTTCTAGAATAGTACGTTTCTTATTCTTTTCAGTTGGAGAAAGAGTCTGTAGTTCTTGTAACCAATCAGCATTCCCTTTAGAGAATATCTTTTCTAATGCACTTTCATTTAATTGCTTTTGTGTTTGCTTTCCTTCAGCAGGACGATATTCAAAATGTATAAATAGTTCCCCATTTTCCTCTTTAATTGGGTCATCTTCCAAAAGAATAAACCGTCGGTCTTTACCTTCCTGAGCTTTATTATTATTTTGTTCTGTATTAGCCTCTAACAATTTAAAATGGACTATTCTTTCCGAAGGTAGTTTGAACGTATAATCACGGAAATACTCGGATGTTTTCACATAGTATTGGTCTGAGTTCGCCCAGTGAAGTTTTATTTCTTCCCCTTCGTATGGAATTGCATAAACATCCTTTTTATAACGTCGTAAAGAAATAAAATCGCCATTGTCATAATACCGTCTGAAGAAACTTGTTAAATCGGAGAACACTTCATTTTCTAGCGCTGTAACGTCTACGCCTTGATTAAGTTGTTCTGTAAGGGTTTTATACTTTTCAGAGCTTTCCTTTGCCACACCCATATCACTTAGTTTTTTCTCAAGGTCTTCTATTTGTTGTTTAATTGTTTCAATATCTGCATTCTTGTATTTTTCAAATGCCTTTTGAACCTGAGGTACCAAGTCCTTCTCCAAAAATTTAGTTACCTCATCACGTTTTTGGTTCATAATTCGATATATTCCAAAGTCTAAATCTGCTTGGTCAAATTGAAATATTTCATTAAGTAAATCAATAAATTTTTTTTGTTGCGTTGTTGTCATTGAAACTCCTCCTTAAACCACTGTCCAACGTAAAGTAAATAATTCTTCCTGTTCTGTTTTTTGAACCATTTTCTTTTCAAGTTCATCAATAAGGTCATCACGCTTATCCATTATTTCATCTTCAACATCAAATATACGTTGCCTTTGCCTCCGCTGCAGTCGTTCCAAGTCCTTAATGTGTTTTTGTATTTGGTGTTGCTCTTCTGTCGATTTTGCTAGCCTCGCTTGCCGCTTGGCCTCTTTAATTTTTACCTTTGTATCATTCAATTCCTTTTCAGAAGCAAGTACTAAATCGTCGGCCCACTTTTCTAATCTTTCTCTTTCCTCATGGAAAAACTTGTTGTTTATTTCCAGCGACTTACTAATGGTTGCTTCAACGTGACGGTTAGCATCTTTTTTTAAGGTCAAAAGTTTATCACTAGAACAATTCGTTTGCTTATTTTCATGGCCAACGCATTGAAACAACTTTTCACATGTTTCCTGGTCCATTGTTTTATTATCATCAGTAACTCCGTTAAAAAGCAAATATTCTTCTTTTCCGTAGGAATCTATTGATAATTTAGTTAATGTTAAAAAGCCGCTTTTACCCTTAAGAGATTCAATTACAGATATTCGGACAGGGTGATTGGTTATATCAAATTGCACTTCGCTTAGATGGGTTGGTATTGATTTTGCCGAATTTATGACATATTCCCCGAGAGGGTCTGAAAGCCGGTAAAGATGTGCTCCTGTTTCCTTTTTGTCTTTGGAGATAAGCTCATATTTCCCCATAGGAATATTGGAAATTGGTGGCTCCTTTACTAGAGTAAATGTTAAGTCATCATCGTTGAATTTTGCCTTTTCCTTTAACATAATTTTAGTTAAAGACCAGAACATCTTACCTACTCGGTCTAAATGGTATTTGGTATCTTCGAGATGGATTTTTAACCTCGAATGGACATCCATGTCAAAGTGCTCTAGTAAAGCTTTCCTTGTATCGTCTAAACGGCTTTGGATTTGTTGCTCCAATTCATTTTGCAACTCTTTAAAAGCATTCTCAATTTCTTCTGGTGTACGACAGCGTTGATAGATTGATAAAATTCGTTTTTCAAAATCGACACCTGATTCAATACTACCTAACACTTCATCGGAAGCACCTAGAACACCTGTAAAGAGGTTAAATTTTTCTTTAAGGAGTTCATAAACCCTTCTATCTGCTTCATTTCGCTCATTTAAGAAGTTGATAACCACCACATCATGCTTCTGTCCATAGCGGTGACAACGTCCTATCCGTTGTTCAATACGCTGCGGGTTCCAAGGGAGGTCATAATTAATAACCAATGAGCAAAATTGAAGGTTAACTCCTTCTGCTGCTGATTCTGTAGCTATCATAATTTCTGAAGAGTCTCGGAAATATTCAATTAACGCAGCTCTCATATCCGCTGTTTTAGAGCCACTAATTCTACTTGAATTTTGGTTCTTCTCTATCCAATTTTTATAGATTCTTTTTGAATGTTCATCAGTGTTTGTCCCATTAAACAATACAATTTTACCTGCATATCCATTGGCATCCAAAAAGTCTTTTAGATACCCCTGGGTACGTCTAGATTCAGTAAAAATTAGGGCTTTTCGACCCGCACCCATTTTACCCATTTCGACAAATCCTGTTTCAAGGGCTTTTAGTAATGCACGTGATTTACTGTCAACACGGATAGACCTAGCCCGGTTTAATAATCTGTTAACCTCTTCTATTTCTTTCTTCAGCTTTTCTATATTTAAAGGCTGTATTACCTCATTTTCATCATTAACTTCATTGTACTCTTCCTCTATTAAATCCGTTTCCATTTCATCCAAATCTACTAATTTTTCTAACCAATCATCTTCAGGAGTGTAACTGCCTAAAGTTGCTTCTAATCGCTCCTTTATCGTTTGTAGTGTACCTGAAAGAGCCTGAGAAGAAGATGCAAGTAATTTGCGAATTATTAACGTTGTTAAGACCTTTTGTCTTTTGGGGATGGCATATGTATCTTCACGTAATAAAAATTCTGATACCGCTTGGTACAAAGCTTGTTCATCATCTGTAGGTCTGAACGGGAATGTTATTGGGATTCTCTCTGTATAACGTATGTATTCCAAAACTTGAGAACGAAGGGTTCTGTGACAGAACGCCCTTAACCTATCCTTTAAGTCTTGTAAATTACCATTATTACTCATATATTGTGAACGGAAAGCCCCTATATCACCAAAGATGTGTTCATCTATCAATAAAGATAGCCCAAATAACTCTAGTAACGAATTTTGCAAAGGTGTCGCAGTTAGTAGTAGTTTCTTTGTGTCATCTAACGCCCATTTGATTCCTTTACCTAGCTTGTTACTGTTACGATAAACATTCCGTAATTTGTGGGCTTCATCAATAACAGCCATATCCCAAGGGACAAGCTTTAAATCATTTCTTTTACGATTTGCAAATTGAAAAGATGTAATTATTATTGCATCTTGTATAAAAGGATTACCTTTTCCATTACGTATATAGTCGTTAAACGATTTCGCCTCTAAAATAACACTTGGAAGATTAAATTTCTCTTTAAGTTCCATGCTCCATTGTTTACGGAGGGATGCTGGGCAAATAATAATAAGTTTCCTCTCACGTTCTGCCCACTTTTGACACAATACTAACCCTGCTTCAATTGTTTTTCCAAGTCCGACCTCATCAGCAAGTAAAACACCTTTAGATAAAGGTGAACGGAAAGCAAAAAGGGCTGCTTCAATTTGATGAGGGTTTAAGTCAACGGATGCATCAAATAGGGACCTGGATAGCTTTTCCACACCATCTTCCGTTGATTGCTTTGTTAACTCGTGAGCGTAATATTTTGCATGATAGACTGTTGACACCGTATTCTCCCC